>CAUOLH010000005.1:0-83914 GCA_963456375.1 uncultured Candidatus Saccharibacteria bacterium
AAGGGGCCGCTGATGGCGATACCACACGCCGAGTGGTGCGAGCATAACGGCTTTACACGGTTTCGTAATATTCCGGATGAGCATCCGATCATTGTATTGCGTCCTGGTGAACGGATCTTGGCACACACCCACGAGTTCGTGGGGATTCGGGCGCATGGCGGCGCGGCCGAGGTGAAAAGCCGCAGTTCGTGGGGGCGTAACGGCGTGGCAGTGTGTTTTGATGCCGGCTGGATCGACCCGGGCTATATCAATCGGATTACGCTTGAGATTTACAATTTAAACAAGCATGAAAGCGTAGTACTGCCAGTCGGCGAGCGCATCGGACAATTAATTTTTCACCAGACCGGGCCGGTGGATGGTGGCTACGCTGATGGGCGCGCCGGCATCAGTGGCAAGTACCAGCACACCGACGACCTTGCCGAGCTTATCCGCAGCTGGCGGCCAGAAACGATGCTACCGCGAGCGTTTAAGGATCAGCGGCGGCTACCGATAGAAATTAGTAACCTAAGCAAAGGAATTAAATAATGCGATCAGGCACAACTGCCCGCCGATGGGCGAACGAGAAACGGTATCATAAACACAAAAAAACTCATAAAAACAGCGGCTGTGCTTTTTGCGCCCTAATAGACAACCCGAACAGTCAGGAAGTTATCGAAGAGACAGCGCACTGCCTGATAATTACCAATCCGTTTGGCTACGATATTTGGGATGGCTGCGGTGTGATTGAGCATTTCATGATTATTCCTAAAAAGCACACGGCATCGCTAGCCGATTTAAGCAAGGAAGAGAAAGTTGACTATATGGATCAAATAGCGCAATTCGAGGCTGACGGTTATTCTATTTATGCTCGGTCGCCAGGAAATAAGACAAAATCAGTAGTTCACCAGCATACCCACTTGATAAAAATTGATAATAAACCTAAAAGATGGCTGATATTTTTGAAAAAGCCGCATATTTTAATAACGAGGTAATGATGAGAAACGCAGGGAAATATATCGTCATCGAGGGCAACGACGGCACGGGCAAGTCAACGCAAGTTGCCATGCTGGCGGATTATTTCCGGGCGCGTGGCCGCGTAGTGTGCGTGGTCGAAGAGCCAGGTAGTGATGATCCAGAAAAGTCGACGCCGGTAGCTAATGAACTACGGAACGTCATTAAAAACGGCGATTTGGCACGGTCGGCGGCCGTTAACGTGGCGTTATTTTCGGCGGCACGGCGGGAACTATGGCGCGAGAAAATCCAGCCAGCCTTGCAGCGCGGAGAGGTTGTCCTGAGTGCGCGCAATTACATTTCAACGCTGGTTTATCAGGGTCAAGCCGAAGGATTTGACGAGGCGGAAATCCTGCGGCTAACAAAATTATTTACCGATGAGAAATATTTGCACCCAGACGTTATGATCGTTCTGAGTCTAAGCCATGACAAGCGGGCAAAGCGAATCGCCATGCGCGGCGAGCTGAAAAATCCCGACACTTTTGAGTCGCGCGGGCAGGATTTTCAAGAGAAAATCACCAATGGCTATCTGGAGATTGCGAATAAATACGATATTCCAGTAATTTCGGCAGACGGGACAATTGAGGAAATTCATGATATGCTGGTGAATAAAATTAGGGAAACGGGAAGGATGTAATAGGGATGGAACATCGCGTAAAAGTAGAAAAACTGAGACCAGAAGTTATAAATGAGAGTATGCGACAAATTGTTTGCGGCTTGTTAGTAAACGGCATAGAATTTCGCAGCCGGGAAGAACCGAATATAGCCAAGATAATGGGCTATGTTTACAATACTAACACCGTACAAACATTGCAAGAAATAGCAAGCAGGAAAGACTCCGGGCTGTATGTGGCGCGCCCAGGCCAAGTAACGCTTGCTGAAGGCCAAGTAGCGCTTGCTGCTGCAATCATTAGCTTACAAGAGAGAGACGGCGCGCCTCGTTATGATGACCCCGATAAACCGGCTGCTTTGATGTACATGGGGCATCTTGGCGTGGCGACTAATGATGACGCTTGGGAACGTCACTTTATGGGTATAATCAAGCAAGCGAGGTCAGACTTTGGAAACAAGAAAGTTACTGGTTTGGGTGCATATGTCAGTGTTGGCGATGATAACGAACTTCCGAGGGCTGTAAGAAACCTTAGCCCTGATACATATAGAGTATTTGGCGGAGAAGCAGGAGTATACGGCACCGTAGACGGCGCGCCTGGACACTACAGACTGCACACTGTGGAATTCACCAAAAGCGTAGGCCGCGCCGGACTTACTGGACTAGCTAGGAGACTTCTTGAGGGCAGGCTTTCGCACCATGACACCAGACTTGATCCTGGCCGGTATACTCCCGCCGCGCCGAAACGCGAAGGAATCCCAGTCCCCGCTTAAGAATAAATCCCCGTAAAAACCCCTTGATTTTATTGCCAATATTCGTCATAATGGATACCCAGAGAAGTAGTGTATTCATGGCGGGTGAAAATTGCGAGCGGGCAAACTCGTGGTTTTAGGCTATGGATTAGAGATCTTCACGGCCGTCTATTAACCACTAAACAAGCGAGGAGTGTTTACGCCTGTGGCAAAAAAACCATCCACAAGCAGCGATCGCGTCTATTTCACCTCTGGTGATAACGCCCTGCCGCTGCCAAACCTAATCGCTCACCAAAAAGATTCTTGGCGCTGGTTCGTCGAGGAAGGTTTGAGCGAAATATTTTCAGAAATTAATCCAATTGACGATTACACTGGTCAAAAATTGTCGCTAAGATTTGGCAAATATTATTTTGGTGAGCCAAAAAGCACCGACCAGTTTGCTAAAGAAAACAACTTGACATTTGAGGCGCCGCTGCACGCTACAGTGGAATTGACCAATAAAACTTCCGGCGTGGTTGAGGAGCAGGAAATTTACCTGGGCGACTATCCGTGGATGACTGACCGCGGTACGTTTATCATTAACGGCACGGAGCGCGTGGTCGTTAGCCAATTGATTCGCTCGGCGGGCGTGTTCTTTACGGCTGATACAATCAACGGAAGAAGATTCTACGGCGCTAAAATGATTCCAGGCCGCGGCGCTTGGCTGGAGCTGGAAACAGCACCAAACGGCGTAATTTACGTAAAAATTGACCGGCGGCGCAAGATGCCGATTACCACTCTGCTGCGAGCATTAGGCTATCCAAAAACCAGCGAGATTAAAGAATTATTTACCGACATTGACACCGGCGATGTGAAATATATCGAGGAGACGCTGGATAAAGACGCAGCCCGCGGCGCGAACGAAGCGCTAATTGAGGTTTACCGCCGCCTGCGGCCGGGCGATTTGGCAACGGTCGATAACGCCCGCCAGATGATTGAACGGATGTTCTTTGATTTCAAACGGTTTGATTATTCCCGGGTTGGCCGTTACAAGCTAAATCAGCGCTTGGGCTTGGATGTGGCTAACACGACTGAAAACCGCACATTCCAGATGAGCGATTTGGTAGCAATCATCCGCGAGCTGATCCGGCTTAACAACACCCAAGAACCAGCCGACGATATTGACTCGCTTAGCAACCGGCGCGTTAAACTAGTCGGCGAATTGGTTGCCCGCCAGTTCCGCGTCGGTATGCTGCGCATGCAGCGCAACGCCATGGATCGGATGAGTGTGGCAGATTTGGAAAACGTTACGCCAAGCCAATTGATTAACGCCCGCCCAGTGGTCGCTGCAGTGCGCGAATTCTTTACCAGCTCGCAATTGAGCCAGTTGATGGACGAGGTTAACCCATTGTCAGAGCTTAGCCACAAGCGCCGATTGAGTTCCATGGGACCTGGCGGTTTGAGCCGCGAGCGCGCTGGCTTCGACGTGCGCGACGCTCACCCAACGCACTACGGCCGCATTTGTTCAGTGGAAACGCCGGAAGGCGCTAACGTCGGCCTGGTGCTGAACCTGGCGACCTATGCCAAGGTTAACGAATACGGATTTATTGAAACGCCATATCTTCGCGTTAAAGACGGCCGGGTGACCGATGAAATTGTCTACCTGGACGCCTCGCAGGAACTGGGCGAAGTCATCGCTGACGCCGGCGAAATCCTGAACGAAGACGGCACTTTCCGCGATGAGCGCGTTAATGCCCGCAATAACATGCAGCCATCGCAAGTTGATGCTACCCAAGTCACTTTCATGGACGCAGCGCACCGCCAGATCTTAGGCTCAACCGCGGCATTAGTGCCATTTATCGAAAAAAACCGCATCGACCGAAGCTTGACCGGATCAAACATGCAACGGCAGGCTGTGCCTTTGCTTATGCCGCAGCCAGCGACAGTCGGTACTGGCATTGAGCGCGACGTAGCAAAGAATAGCGGACATCTGATTTTAGCAGAAGCTGACGGCGAAGTTGTCAAGGCTGACGCCGATGAAGTTCATGTCAAATATGCCGACGGCGTTAAAATTTACGAATTGCGCCATTTCGTTAAGAACAATGACGACCGCTGCTATAACCAAAAAACGCGCGTTAATCGCGGCGATCGCGTAGAAAAAGGCGATGTCCTAATCGAGGGCGCATCAATCGCCGAGGGAGAAATCGCGCTGGGCCGCAACTTGCTGGTCGCTTTCATGCCATGGGGCGGTTATAACATGGACGACGCCGTGATTCTGAGCCGGCGCCTAGTACAGGACGACGAATTAACCAGTATCAATATTAAAGATTACAATGTTGAAGTCCGCGAAACCAAGCTGGGGCCGGAAATCGTCACCCGCGATATTCCGAACGTATCGGAAGACAGTCTGCGCCACTTGGATGAAAATGGTATCGTACAGATCGGTTCCGAAGTAAAAGCCGGCGACGTACTGGTCGGTAAAATTACGCCGAAGGGCGAGCAGGAACTTTCGAGCGAAGAACGATTGCTACGGGCTATCTTTGGCGAGAAAGCTAAGGATGTACGCGATACATCGCAGCGCATGAACAATGCTGGCGGCGGCAAGGTTGTCGGCGTCAAGATCTTTAGCCGGGAAAACGGCCACGAATTGAAAGCTGGCGTCTTAATGCAAATTCAAATCTTCGTCGCGCAGCTGCGCAAGATCAGCGTCGGCGACAAGATGGCAGGACGCCACGGAAATAAGGGTGTCGTCGCTAAGATTTTGCCGGTGGAAGACATGCCGTTCATGGAAGACGGTACGCCAGTTGACGTGATTTTGAACCCGCTGGGCGTGCCAAGCCGTATGAACCTGGGACAATTGTTCGAAACACACTTAGGAATGGCAGCCAGGGCTTTAGGCTACCGCGTAGCAACACCGTCGTTTAACGGTGTTAGCGACCAGCAAATTTCCGACGAACTGGAAAAAGCAGGTTTTGCCCGCGACGGCAAGAGTCAATTGTTTGACGGCCGCACTGGCGAAGCGTTTGAAGAGCGCACCACGGTCGGCGTCATGCACATGATCAAGCTACACCACATGGTTTCCGACAAGATTCACGCGCGCTCGACCGGCCCGTACACCATGGTCACCCAGCAGCCGCTCGGCGGTAAGGCCCAGAACGGCGGCCAGCGCCTCGGCGAAATGGAGGTTTGGGCATTGGAAGCTTACGGCGCCGCTTCGACGCTGCAAGAAATGCTAACCATCAAGTCCGACGACGTCTACGGCCGCGCTAAGGCGTACGAGTCGATTATTAAGAGCGAGCCGATTGTCGGGCCGAAACTGCCAGAATCGTTCAATGTGCTGGTCAAGGAGTTGCAAGGATTAGGACTCAGAGTTGATTTAATTGACGATGACGATACGGTTGATGCTGAACATGTCATCGCTTCAAGCGGCCCGGCCGATAAAACCGTACCGCAAACCGCAAACGACGAAGATGACGACGATCAGATTTATCTGGACGAATCAGATGATATCGGCGACATTAATGACGGCGTCAGCGTACAAGATATTGATGAAGTAGAAGAAATAAAGGAGGAGGCGTAAGATGGCGCAATTTGCATTTAACGCCACAGGTATTAGCGATTTTAACGCAGTACGCTTGGTGGTTGCCAGCCCGGAAGATATCCTAAAATGGAGCCACGGCGAAGTTACCAAGCCGGAAACGATTAACTACCGCACCCAAAAGCCAGAGCGCGACGGCTTGTTCTGCGAGCGAATCTTTGGCCCAGTCAAGGACATCAATCCGCACGATTCTAAACTCAAGGGCGTGCGCTCGCGCGAAGCTGCAGTCGATAAAAACGGCGAATTAGTCACTAAATCAATCGTCCGCCGCGAGCGCATGGGCCACATTCAATTAGCCGCGCCAGTAGCGCACATCTGGTTTATGCGCGGCACGCCAAGCGCTATGAGCCAACTGCTGGGCATGACCGTCCGCAACATTGAAAAAATCGTTTACTTTGCCACGTACGTCATTCTGAACGTCGACGAAGAAACTCGCGATCAATACCTGGCAGACTTGGAAGCGGAAACTGATTTGGCGCGTAAAGCCATTAAAATTCGCTATGAGAAAATGGCGGAGGAAGACGGCGCTGATATCAAGCAGCTAGCCAAGGAACAGAGCCGCGAAGTTGAGGAGCTGGAAGAAAATTACATTGGCAAGAAGTCGCAATTGGAAGGCTTAAATAAGGGTGCGTTGATTTCAGAGACTGAATATCGCAATTTGCCGGAAGAATACGACGAGCTGATTGAGGTTGGCATGGGCGCAAGCGCGGTGAAGGCGCTGCTCGATGAAATCGACCTGCCGAAGCTTATCGCTAAATTGACCGAAGAGGCCGAGGGCGCGAAAGGCCAGCGGCAGAAGAAATTACTCAAACGCCTGAAAATGCTGGAAAGTATGGAAACTGCCGGCATTAAGCCGTCCAGCCTATGCATGACCGTTCTGCCGGTAATTCCTCCGGATCTTCGCCCGATGGTGGCGCTGTCTGGCGGCCGGTTCGCGACATCAGATTTGAACGATTTGTACCGCCGGATTATCAACCGTAATAACCGCTTGAAAAAGTTGGTTGAGTTGAATGCGCCGGAAGTGATCCAGCGCAATGAAAAGCGCATGCTACAGGAAGCAGTTGATGCTTTGATTGACAATTCAGCGTCGCGCGGTCGGGCAGTCAGTTCGACTGGCGGTCGCCGCAGCTTGAAGAGCTTGAGCGACATGCTAAAGGGTAAGCAGGGCCGATTTCGCCAGAACCTGCTCGGTAAACGCGTTGACTATTCTGGCCGTTCGGTTATCGTGGTTGGTCCAAAATTGAAGATTCACCAGTGCGGTCTGCCAAAGCAAATGGCATTAGAACTATTCAAGCCATTCGTTATCAGCTGGCTGATTAAGAACGAATTTGCCCATAACATCCGTTCAGCGTCGCGCCTAATTGAGTCGGGCGAGGCGGTGGTTTGGGATGCGCTTGATTCAGCAATTGAAGGTAAGTACGTGCTGCTTAACCGCGCGCCAAGCTTGCACCGATTGTCAATTCAGGCTTTCCAGCCAGTTCTGGTCGAAGGCAAGGCAATTCAGTTGCACCCGCTGGTGGCGAACGGATTTAATGCCGATTACGATGGCGACCAGATGGCAGTTCACTTGCCGCTAAGTAAGGAAGCGCAAGCCGAGGCGCGCAATCTGATGAGCGCCACTAACAACCTGCTGAAACCTGCCGACGGTTCGCCGGTGCTTAACATCGGTCAGGATATCGTGCTGGGTAACTATTACTTAACCTACGACAAGCCAGCCGCGCAAACAGATAACATCAAATCGTACAGCTCGGTTTACGAAGCGGAAATGGCATATGACAACGGCGTAATTCATTTGCAAACGCCAATTCGTATTTTCGCCAAAGGCGCGATACGTAACACGACACTGGGGCGCGTCTTCTTCAATGAAATGCTGCCAGAGGATTTTCCGTACGATAATAATGTCCAGTCAAAGAAACAATTGAAGAAAGTTTTGGCGCAAATATTTAACAAATACGGCGCCGAGGAAACTGCCAAAATCGCCGATCGCATGAAAGGCCAAGCCTTCCGCTTCGCCACAACTGCTGCCGTATCCACTGGCATGACCGACTACGTGCACTTTGACGAAATACCTGAGTTTGTGGCTGAGGGAGACGCCAAGGCTGCTTTGATTTCTGATCAATTCGATCAAGGTCTGATCACCGAGGATGAACGCTACAACTTGACGGTGAACGCCTGGCGAAACGTTGATAATAAGATCACTGCTTTCTTAAAAGACCAGTTGGCACACATGGACACCAGCATCTCAGTGATGGTTAACTCTGGCGCTCGCGGCGACATTTCCAATGTGAAACTAGCCAGCGCCATGATCGGCATTCAGGTGGATGCCGCCAACCGCGAAATCGAGCTGCCGATTCGTAGCTCCTACACCGGTGGTCTATCCAGCCTTGAGGCCTTCGTGGCGACACGCGGTGCGCGCAAGGGCTTGATCGATACGGCGCTTAAGACTGCCGACTCGGGATATCTGACTCGGCGTTTGGTTGACGTGGCGCAAGACGTCTTTACAGTTGAAGATGAAGCTGGCGATGACGAGGGCTACGCAATTTACCGTTCAGAAACTGAAGAAACGATGATCGACTTCTCGAACCGCTTGGCTGGTCGTTATGCCGCTGAGACGATTCCAGGTCATGTCAATAAGGACGAATTAATCACTCGGGAAATTGCCGACTCAATTGACGATGATGAAAGCATCCAGAGTGTCAATATCCAATCAGTTCTGTCAACAAATAACCTAAACGGTATTCCGCAGCGCAGCTACGGTGTTGACATGTCAACTGGTAAATTGGTTGATAAGCATCAGCCAGTCGGCGTTATCGCAGCTCAGTCAGTCGGTGAGCCAGGTACTCAGCTGACCTTGCGTACCTTCCACAACTCCGGTGTGGCCGGTGGTGACATCACCCAGGGTCTGCCACGCGTTGAAGAATTATTCGAGGCGCGCACACCAAAGGGTCAGGCGTATGTTACGGAAATTGCTGGTCTGATTGATGTTTGGGAAGATGGCAAAAAGTACATCGTCCAAGTTACCCCGGAATCTGGTAAAGTTGAGCGCTTGCCGCTGGATGGCCGAACCATCGTGGTCAAGGCTGGTTCAAGCGTCAAGGCTGGCGACGTGCTGGCAACTGGCGAAGGTGACGCTCGTCCATTGATTGCACCATTTGACGGTGTGGTTGAAGCAGCTGAAGACACCTTGGTGATCGCTGCTGAAGCTGGCGCACCAGCTCGCTACGAAATCCCAGGCACTATGCAGTTGGTCGTCAAAGCCAATGACGTTGTCGAGGCTGGCGACCGTTTGACGGCCGGTTCATTGAACCTACACGACTTGATGCGCCTGAAGGGCGTCGAAGCCACGCAGCGCTACATCATCAACGAAGTGCTGCGCATTTACGCCGCTCAGGGTCAAGACGTGGCCGACAAGCACCTGGAGATCATCGTTCGCCAGATGTTCAGCCGCGTCCAAATCGAAGATGCGGGCGATAGCGACTTTGTGACGGGCGACATCGTCTCCAAGGCTGCGGTGGTGAACACCAACAAGCAACTAGCTGCTGAGGGCAAGAATCTCATCAGCTACACCCAGTTGCTACTCGGTATCACTAAGGTGTCCATCTGGAGCGACTCATGGCTATCCGCTGCGTCCTTCCAGGACACCACTCGCGTGCTGATCAACGCTGCTGTATCTGGCCGCGCTGACCACTTGCACGGTCTCAAAGAAAACGTCATCATCGGCCGCAAGATCCCAGTGGGAACGGGCGCTGTCGAAGAGGCGGAAACCGACGAGCCAAGCGAGGACGAGTTCGCTGACAGTCAGGAATAGGAATTGATCGTGGCTGCGTAGGCAATCGCCTTTTCTGCAAGGAAACCGCTCCGGTAGTTACGGGGCGGTTTTTTCTATAAGAGCCGCGCGAAAGAAATAGTAAAATTTGACACGTAAACATAGCTAGGTAATAATAAATGTATGCGTGAAGTATTTTTGTCGGAGACTATACCGCAAAAAGACTGGTGTCAGACACCGCCGCCAGACGGCTGGGATAAGGTTGTTTGCAGCAGAATAAAAGCCGACAACGGTCTGGGTATCTATATAGCTGATGCCCGCCAGAAAGACGACCCCAGAGAAAACGACAGAAACACGACTGTCATTTTACCCCCATGGGCGGACGGTACGTATCATAATCCTATATCCCAAGCTCGAGCGAAAGTTACCGCAGCGCTGGAGAATGGGTTAGTGATATACGTAGACAATCCAGGAGTTGAGCTTGAAACGCCGCGTATGGATAGAGATGTCCGCTGGGCGCTTTGTCAAGGCAATTTCGAACCTGGCGCCATAGAGCAGTGGGATGCTATCAGCCAAGCACTAGACGGTGCCGACTTGGATTTTAACGCAATTAACCGCGTTATAGGCTATTCGCTTGGCGCTCACGTTGCGGCGGCGATTGCCCGGACTGCACCGGGGGAAGTGTATCTGGATCGGCTCGATTTATGGGAAGCGGCTGGTCTTAGTGAGGATTATAAAAACGGCTTGGCTGGTTTCTGTAAATTTGTTGGCAATTTCCTGCAGCACGGCAGCGACCAATGTCCAGAGATATTACAAATAAATCCTAATTGGGCAGCTGAACTACGCGAAGTTGACCTCAAATCTACCTTAGCCAAGCTTGCTATTCGCCGAACAGCTGGGATGGCGTGCTACCCAATAGCAATCAACCACCATAACATTGCGGAAACAATCGTTAAAGCGAAAGATAGGAAAAATCCCGCAATCGACGGCGATACAACGGTGACTGTCCTAAACGGTACGGAAAGCTTGATTAGTCCCAGCAGCTGCAACGACCGCTTAGCGCAGCGCCTAGCTCATGCCGGATTAAAGATCGCCAGATTTGAATCAGAGGGCGGTGTCCACGCCTCGCAGGATAATCTAGGCTGGTGGTCCAGCATACAGCGGCAAATATCGCAGACAATCTCTCGCCTTCAAGCGCAGCCATAGATCCTGAATACCAAGGTTAGAGTTTCTCCTTCTTGTGTCTTTAATTAGCTTTATCTCTGCTTCTGTATGGGAGTTTGTACGCTATAATTTTAAAGCATTTGACAACGGCCCTACAATCTCAACTATATATCCTTGAAGGGATTATTTATTTGGTAATTGGTACGGGAACATTGACCTGAGCGTTCCAATATGATATATATATCAGCTTTTGCGTACCCGGCACCTGGCGCAGAAGAGTTACTTCGCAGAGAGGAGGTGACTTACTATGTCCGCTCTAACCTTTTTGGCTACTGCACTGACGACAATGCTGATCGTCAGTGCAATTGTTTGCCTAGCAATCTATGGCCCAGAGGAAGAAAAGAATTTCATCCAGGGGACCTTTGAGGTCTTCTGGTTGATCGCCCACGTCGCGGTCATAGTGGCGCTCGCTATCTTCTATATAGCGGCGCTACTTTGGGGTATTAGTATCTAGACGAGCCCCTCCCCAGCGGAGTAACACCACTCCGCCCGCCTGACCACTGCGTCGAGTAGAAACTCCGCCTGGTCGGGGGGGTGGAGTTTTTACTTGGGAAAAGCATTTATTGGAGTCACACCTAAACCGCTGTACAAAACACCAAGCATTGTGATATAGTAGGAGCAGAGTTTCCTCTTTTCGGAGCGCGCGGTGGTTTGAATGTGTACAGGCTGCATGCTCGGCAGAAAAGGTAAAGACACGGGGCGGAGTTGCTGAATCCAAGCCGTAGGCGCTAAGAGAAGCTGGTTTTTGCGTGTCAATGCCGCGCCAGCCCGCTAGAGCCACCAGGCGATAGCGCCATCATTAGTAAATCAACCAAGGAGAAATTGGATGCCAACAATCAACCAATTGGTGCGCAAGCCGCGCCAAACGGCCAAGAAAAAGTCCAAGTCGCCAGCACTGGGTCGCATTCACAACGCCCTGAAAACGCGTTACTACGACCAAAATGCACCGCTCAAGCGTGGTGTTTGTGTGCGTGTGACGACCAAGACACCAAAGAAACCAAACTCAGCTTTGCGTAAAGTTGCCCGCGTGAAACTAAACAACGGCTACGAAGTTTGGGCCTACATCGGTGGTGAGGGTCACAACTTGCAGGAGCACGCTGTGGTCTTGATCCGCGGTGGTCGTGTGCCTGACCTTCCGGGTGTGCGCTACCACATCGTCCGTGGTGCGTTGGACCTCCAGGGTGTCAACAACCGCAAGCGGGGCCGCTCGAAGTACGGTACCAAGAAAGGGGATAAGTAATCATGCCTCGTAAAGTTACCAAGAAATTACAACGCCAATTGCAACCTGACCGCCGCTACCAAAGCGTGCTGGTACAGCGTTTGATTAACAAGTCAATGTTGGATGGTAAAAAATTGGCGGCTGAGCGTGCTGTTTATACCGCACTAGAAACCGCTGCGAAGAAACTGGACTCAGAAGATCCACTGGCAGTGTTTGAAAAAGCCTTGAAAAACGTCAGTCCAAACTTTGAGGTGAAGAGCCGCCGTGTCGGTGGTGCTAACTACCAGATTCCATTCCCAGTTCAGGGACACCGGCAGCTACACTACGCGTTTAGCTGGCTGGTGCAATCAGCCCGCGCTCGTAGCGGCATGCCATACTCGCAGCGTTTGGCGCTAGAAATCGTTGACGCCTACAACGAAGCTGGTGCTGCCTTCAAGAAGAAGGAAGACACCCACAAGATGGCCGAAGCCAACCGCGCCTTTGCACACTTTGCTCGCGGATAATTTCGGTAAAAAATGACAGAGGATTTCACTGAGCCGGGTTTATTTAACGCCCAGTTTTAAGGCAGCTTGAATCCGCCGAAATAATACCGAATAAACTAAGAAATCGCTCTATAAAAGGGCGATTTTCTTGATATAATAAAGCTTATGGAACAGAAACCTACGAAAAAGCTAAAGCTCATCGCGATAATCTCAGGTGCACTATTTGTTATTTTAATAGCTGTTTGGATTTTTATCGCCACCAGACCGCAGGAAACTGGCAACGTTACGCGGACTGCCCGCCAAAAGATGAAAAACGCGCTGCTTGGCGACGGCAAATCAGGCGTTCAGACAGTTGTCTCCAAATACGGTTTTACCGTGACATACGACACAGCGACGTTCAACGGCTCAGCGCATGAAGTCGCAAAAAACTCGAACGACAAGGAATACCGCGCAAAAACCTACAATAATGACGAGCTGAAAGAATCGCGCGGCTACAACTTGGTGGAAATTGCTTTCAAGCAGGCCAGCGACGCTATCAAGGGCAAAGACGGCAAGATATCCAGCAGGACAATCCGGCCATATTTGACAATCAATACCTCGCGCGCCCGCAACTATTTTGACCGCTCAATAATGCCTGACAAATATAAGGATAAGAAGAAATATTCTGATTTGGACTTGCTAGCTGAAGTCGACGTCATGAAGACAAAAGAAAAAGAGCCCAACGCCAAGCTTACCGTCTCGAAAATCACCATATCGGGCAAAGAATTTCGTAAAATCGACCAAACGCTTACCTACACTAATAATGGGACTGTGTACGAGACTGGACACGCTTACAGTTATATGACCGTGCAAAACGGCCGGCCTTACTGGATGAGATTTAATGCCTACAAAGGAGTTGGCGTCGAGGATTACGTAGCACAGTTGGAAAGAATTATCGCTGGCGTTACATTCCAGAAACCGGATAACAAGCTGTTAGTTGGCGCTAGTGAAAATGCCAGTGTTGTCCTAGCTAACTCTTCAACTAATAGCTCGCTAAATAATCAGGACACGATGAACACGCTGGAGAATCTCGACACCGATTCAATCATCAACGTGGTCGCCAGAAACCAAATAGCAACCGTGCGTATCGCTTCCGCGCGCTGCGCCGACATAAAATACACTGCAGATAACGGCGCGTCGCTGCAAATACAGAATGCTTGCGCCGGCGGCATCGGCAGCGGCTCAATTATAACCAACAGCGGGCATGTGGCTACCAACGGGCACGTCGTCGAATGGTCAACCGACACTCTGTTTTCTAGCGCCATGTCGCAGGCTGGCGAGGATCTATGGAAGTCGTATTTCGAATTTGTCATTAGTGCCGGCTATATTTCCAGAGCAGATTTGGCATCCTTGGCAGCCAAAGCTCAGGAGGGCAGTGCCGACGCCATAGCAATTATCTTCAGCCTGATCAATAAAGTTCCCGAGCATAACGTCCAAGTCGCAAACGATGAAAGCGATTACGTCGTGCAAACATCCAGCGACCCGATCCGAATCGACGGAACATACGCCCGCTACAAATGGGTAACTACCAGCACTAATTATTCGGCGAAAAAAATCGACTCCGAAGTTAATATGAAAAGCTTGCGGCTAGATATTAATAACAAAGAAACCGATGTCGCCATTCTAAAAATCGAAGGCAACTTTCCGGCAGTCGAATTAGGCGACAGTACGCTATTAGATAGCGGCGACCGATTGACGGCAATTGGGTTTCCGGCGGTTGTTGACGACGGCCTTAACACGAAGAAAGAAAAAACCGTGCCTACGGTCACGCAGGGTAACCTGCAGCAAACAGTACTTGATGGCGGCGGACATAAGCTATTCCTTATGTCAACGATGATCGCCTCCGGCAATAGCGGCGGTCCGGCCTTCGATTCAAAGGGCAAGCAAGTCGGTATTAATACCTATGGCGGCGGCAGGTGTGAGGACGATAAAAAAGGCAACTCCTGTTTCGGCAAAGGCATCGCCAGAGATATTTCCGACCTAAAAGCCATGGCTAAAAAGAACAACGTCGCCATATCGGCAGACGGCGAGCTGACTAGGCTTTGGAAAGACGGTTTGGCGCAATTTGACAAGGGTAAATACTCAAAGGCCAAAGATTATTTTAGCGAGCTTAACCGCCTGTATCCTCAAAACTATCTGGTCGCTAAACTGCTGAAAATCTCTGAAGAAACCGCGGACGACTACGTCGACGAAGACGTGGCGAAACAATACGGCAACTCGCCGGTCGATAATAAGAGTAATAATACTGCGCTTGCCGTGGTGGTAGTCTTAACTATTACTATCGGTTTACTGTTCATCGGTACGTCAGTCGTAGTTATTATAGTAACGTCCGACAACAAACGTAAAAAACAGGAATACGACATGCTGTACGAGGTTAATACTCAAACGCCAAAAACGCCGCCGCCGCACTTTCAGAGACTATACGAGGATGAGCCTGGATACGCTAACTATTCATATCCGCAGCAGACACCAAACCAACCAACAGCCCAACAACAGACAATGCCGCAGAACCCAGCCTACCAGCAAAACACAGCCCAACAATCTGCCAGTTCGCCGCAGCAGCCGCAACCTCAACCGACTCAGCCGCTAAATACGCAGCCGCCTCAATCATTCCAGCAGCCGCCGGCCTACCGGCCGCCAACGCAAGCACCAATGCAACCGTCGCAGCTGCAACAATACTCGCAGCCGTACCAGCAACCGCCGCAAACGCCGCCATATCCTCAGCAACAAGCACCAACTCAACCGCCAAACCAGCAGCAGCCGCCAATGAACGGTCCAACTGCGCCGGGAAGCTAGAAAAACCCGCGAACATCTGCTATAATCAGCAGCAAGAGTAGTTTTTTGGTGGCAAAAAATAACACTGAGAATCTCGACAAATTAACGTAACAAAGGAAAGACGAATGGCAGCAAACGTTCCATTACAAAACTTTAGAAATATCGGTATTATTGCTCACATTGACGCCGGTAAAACGACGACAACTGAGGGTATTTTATACCGCACTGGCTTGACGCATAAGATTGGTGTGGTTAAAGGCGATGGCGATGGCGCCACCACCGACTGGATGGCGCAGGAAAAAGAGCGGGGTATTACCATTACCTCGGCAGCAGTGACCTGCTTCTGGAAAGGCCACAAGATTAATATCATTGACACCCCAGGGCACATCGACTTTACTGCTGAAGTGGAGCGTTCGCTGCGCGTCCTCGACGGTGCTGTTACTGTATTCGACGGCAAGATGGGCGTCGAGGCGCAGTCTGAGACCGTCTGGCGCCAGGCTAACAAATACGGTGTACCGCGCATTTGCTTCGTTAATAAGATTAACCAAACCGGCGGCGACTTCTACAAATCTCTGGAGTCAATTCACAATCGCCTCAGCAAGCAAGCCTTTCCAATTCACTTGCCAATTGGTTTTGAGAAGACTATCAACGGCGTGGTTGACTTGATTGACATGAAAGCTTACACCTATGACGACTACACTGATCACGAATTGAAGGTTGGCGAAATTCCGGCTGATATGTTGGAGAAGGCGAAGAATGCCCGCAGCTTGCTAGTGGAAAATGCCGTTGAAGCTGACGACGAATTGATGATGAAGTTCCTTGATCAGGGCGAGGAAGCGATTACTATCGACGAACTAAAGATGGCGCTGCGCAAGCGCGTGCTGGCTGGCGACTTCTATCTGGTGACTGGCGGCGACGGTCGCGGCGTCATCGTGGAGAAGCTGCTTGACTTGATGGTTGACTTCTTGCCAAGCCCGCTGGACGTTGACGAAATTTGGGGTAAAAATCCAAAAACTGGCGACGAAGTGAGCCGCAAGCCATCAGACAAAGAGCCGCTCTCAGCGCTAGCGTTCAAGATCGCCACCGACCCATTTGTTGGTAAATTGATCTTCATCCGCGTCTACTCTGGCGTGCTGAATTCAGGCAGCTACGTCCTGAACACTACCACTGGCGATAAGGAGCGCATCGGCCGTATCGTGCGCATGCATGCTGATAAGCGCGAAGATATCGATAAGATTTCTGCCGGTGACATTGCCGCTGTGGTTGGTTTAAAGAATACCGGTACCGGTAACACTTTGACCGATCCAGCGCATCCGATTGCTTTGGAATCAATTGAGTTTCCAGAGCCGCCAGTTTCCATCGCTGTTGAGCCAAAGTCAAAGGCTGACCAAGAAAAAATGGCACTAGCTTTACAGCGCTTGTCCGAGGAAGACCCAACCTTCCGCATTCACACTGATGAAGAAACCGGCCAGACAATTATGTCCGGCATGGGTGAGTTGCACCTAGACATCTTGATCGACCGCATGAAACGTGAGTTCAAGGTTGAAGCTAATATTGGCGAGCCGCAAGTGGCCTTCCGCGAGTCAATCAAGGGTAAGGCTGAAGTTCAGGGCAAGCACGCCAAGCAGTCTGGCGGCCGCGGTCAATACGGTGATGTTTGGGTGCGATTTGAACCGAACGAAGCTGGCAAGGGCTTTGAATTTATCGACGAGATCAAGGGCGGCGTGGTTCCTCAGGAATATCGCCCAGCTGTCATGAAGGGTATCAAGGAGACCTTGGAAGGCGGCGTTATCGCTGGCTATCCAGTGGTTGACGTCAAGGCGACGCTGTATGATGGTTCGTACCACGATGTCGACTCCTCAGAACTAGCTTTCTCACTAGCAGGTTCGTTGGCAGCCCGCGAAGGTATCAAGCAAGCCACCCCAATTCTGCTCGAGCCGGTCATGAAGGTTGAAGTAACCACCCCAGAAGAGTTTATGGGCGACATTATCGGCGACCTGAACTCACGCCGCGGCCGCATTGACGCCATGGAAGATTTGATGGGCGGCGCCAAATTGGTCAAAGCTTTCGTGCCGCTAGCAAATATGTTTGGCTACACCTCGGACATCCGCTCAATGTCGCAGGGCCGCGCAGCCAGCACCATGGAGCTAGCGCAGTACGAGGAAGTACCACCGAACGTGGCGCAGGAGATTATCGAGAAGCGCAGCAAGTAACCGGTAAATCCTCAACAAACAAATATCCCCGGAATATTAACCTCCGGGGATATTTTAGTAGAGCCGCGCGGGCCGCCGCGCTTATCGGCCGCGTTTACCACTACTGCTTACTATCTACTGCTTAATTTCTTCAATCGCCTCTTGCCGAAACGTGCGAATAAGCCACCGTCGAATCGGCCGTCCAATCATATTTCCCAGCGACGCGCCAGCCGCCACCGCCAAGCCAATCATCACCGCCCTCATTAGAATCGCTAGCGCCGTCATAAACAGCGGATCGCTCGGCGGATGTAGCACGACGCCCATCAGCCCGTTATATAGCGACAATCCCGGCACCAGCGGCACGATTCCAGCAGCGATAATTGCCATTGACGGAAATCGCCACAGCCGCGATGTTAGCACCGCCATCAAGCCAATCACTGTCGCAGCGATACCGCTGGACACCACGACATCAAATCCCGCGATCAATAGCAGCCGCGAAATCCACCAGCCAAACACGCCGATCAATCCGGATACGATCAGACCAGACCACCTGGCGTGATTACCCACCGCGAAAGCCGCCGCCACGATCAGCGCCCCTAAATATTGAAGATGTTTATCCGCCAGCGACAATCGATCCGGCGTCGCCGGAAAAGTAATGCCAAATTTGGTAGCGACATACAACCCGATCACCACGCCGACCACGATGCCGCCAGTCGCCATAATCACCTTCAGCAGCCGCGCATTGGCCGTAATATAAAATTCGTCAATTGCATCCTGAAACGCGCCAACCGTCATTAAACCTGCCACCAGCAGCACAATACCGCTAATCACTAAAAGCGTCGCATTGATATCCATCCGCAAGCCGTACATATTCGCCCAGGCAATTCCCGCCGCCGCCAACGTCGCGAAAAGCGCCGCCGAAGCCTGGGAATAAAACGTCGTCATGCCAACGCGCCACAGCCAGCGCAGCACAATCGTCGCCACAAATCCCATGATAAACGACAATCCAATCATCAGTAGATCGCCGTCATACATCACAATCACCCCGGCGCTAATCAATCCGCCGGAAGCACAAATCACCAGCGGCGAATGCCGTTTCGGCTGGCTAAGAATTTTCTCGACTCGCTGCTCGGCGATATGCAGAGGCAAATGCTTATTACGAATTTCCAGCGCCAGCGACTGCAGCGCCTGAATCTGCTGATAATTAGCATAATCCGGCACCATCACCCTGATCATCGTTAACGGCTCGCGATCAACCCCGCGGTCCTGAGAAATAGTAATCAGCGTATAGCACACATCCATATGCACCGGCCGCCGGCAATACGTCTCAGTAATACCCAGCGACAGCCGCACCACGTCATGCGCCACCACGCCCATACTCAGCAGCTGTTCGGCGATAGTCATCGTCAGCCGAAGCGCCCGCATATTCGGCGTCAAACTATCATCAATTTTTTCCAAACTATGCATCGGCTCGACGCTGTAAATACTAGCAATCCGCGCCAGCGATTGTGTAATAAACCGGGGAACTTTTCTTTTCACATATTTAGTGTAACAAATTTCTCAGCAATGAAAATAGCCCGCCGAGAAAAGGTGTTTTTTCGCAAGAAAACGCTGCCAAGCACAGCCATACCCCGCATGGCAAGGGTAAAATTTACCACGATTTTGCCCCGCAATCTGTTCGGCCTGTGGAAATAATCGTTATTTTACCGTTAACCCGCCAGAAAATGCTTGCCTAAAATGAGGAAGCGTGATATATTGTGAATAGTCAATTTAGCAAAAATAGACAAGGAATGCGAGCCATATGTCTGAATTACCAGAGAAACAAGTCAAGCGCCTCCGGACGCTCATCCAGGAAGCAGAAACCAATTTAGCGGCAGCCAAGGAGTTGCTAATCAGCATCGTTGGCGACGACGGGCAAGTCGTTACCCCGAAAAATCCGTCCGACGAAGTCGCCGGCAAGGTTATTGAGGGCGTGTTTGACGGGCAAATGATGCTCAGTCCTGACGGAAAGAATTATCCAATTCCTGCCAATTATGCCTCGAAATCTAAGCTGGTTGAAGGTGATTTGATGAAATTAACCATCGCTGAGGACGGCAGCTTTATTTATAAGCAGATCGGCCCAGTGCCGCGCAAACAAGTCATCGGCACGCTAGTCCAGCACGACGGCGTCTATTACGTCGAGGCTTCCGGCCGCGAATATCGCATTTTGCTCGCCAGCGTCACTTATTTCCGTATTAACGTCGGCGACCAAGTCACCATCATCATCCCGGAAGACAATCCTGACGCCACCTGGGCAGCTGTCGAAGCGGCATTGTAAAGTAGTTTCCGCTTTTTAAAGCCGTCCGTGTCTGCGGGCGGTTTTTGATATAATTGTGTTATGCCAGACGATTTTTTACTCGCTTATGCCAGTTTTAATGCCGATAACCAGCCATTTATCGACTGTCAAATCGGCGATGAGATTAAGCGGCGGGAATTGTTTGGACAAGATTTATCGCTCGAGTTTGACTTCTCGACCAAATATTGTACCGGCTGGGTGGATTTTGAAAATCATTGCAGTCAAATTTGTCCAGATTCCGCCACGGTTGACGGCAAATATGAAAATTGTCTGAAATGTCGTAACCGGACTGGGTTTAATCCAGCGTTTTATCATGCTGATTCGGTGTCGGCGCAGCAGGAAAAGATAAATCAAAACCCGCACTTCGTCTATCTGGCATATTTCGCGCCGGGAGTTATTAAAGTTGGTATCTCGCAGGAAAAGCGCGGTATTCGACGACTGTTGGAACAGGGAGCACGGCTGGCGTTGAAACTGGAGACGTTTTCTTCGGCGTTAATCGCCCGGCAATATGAAGCGAAAATTGCCAGTCTGAGTGGCATCATGGAAACAGTGGCCGCCAGCAAAAAACTGGGGCTGATCAGGCGGACGCTTGATGCTGTGGCGGCGGAGCAGGCCCTAGCTAACACGCTGATGCGCATTCAGCAAAAACTGGGGCTGGATTTTCCAAACCAAACGCCCATCATGTGCGAAGATTATTTTCAGACAGCAAGCGTAGACCTAACGAGAGTTATACTAATGAAAGATAAGTCGCAATTAGTCGGCCACGTCCTAAGTGTAATCGGTAGCATCGCCATCACTGAGTATGATGGCAACTTACTGGGTTACAACTTAAAAAAATATATCGGCTACCGTGCCCAGAAAATCACCGAACCTATTGAGCTGGAATTACCTAGCGAGCAACTGACGCTATTTTGATATAATCTCAAACAGTCCATAGCACGGGATGAAACTGTACATATATGCATAATATATAAAACGACATACAGTCTATAGTGAATTCGATTTATCGAATAAGTACCGCTGAAGCTATACAAGCAGCCTGACCTGTTCCCGTTACAGCACACGCAGTAAGTATGTCACGCGCTTTAACTATTTGCTCTCGCCTTTTTGGAACACGTTTTTCTTCGGGGATAACATCTTTCTGTGTACGCCATCGATTATAATCACCAACAAGACGGGGAACGTGAGCGGCCTGACGTAGACCAACAGCTGCCATCGTTGCAGCGTACACGGCATCAATAGCAAGAAATCCCACATTCATAACATCAGGTCCTTGTGTCATGATATCTTGCGCATATTCTTGAGCTATCGTTAAGCCAGATGCCGATTGCATAAAATGGATTGCAGAAAAACTACTAAATGCAGCGATAGCTCCTAGCGTGCGCCTTGTTTTTTGTTTATCTGGCGAAGTAATATAGCCAACATAAACCTCTTTTAAAAAGAATTTGCCCGCAAATGGTGCTCTATCAATTAAGTCGAATAACACGGGCTTTTTGCCTGATTGCTTGTTAACTTCCATATTTCAATTTTAGTATAAAAGTATTATTTTGTCAACTTTACGATTTCATTGTTCCTCATCGAC
This sequence comes from uncultured Candidatus Saccharibacteria bacterium, assembly GCA_963456375.1. Classification (GTDB taxonomy): domain Bacteria; phylum Patescibacteriota; class Saccharimonadia; order Saccharimonadales; family Saccharimonadaceae; genus Nanosynbacter. The sequence continues at coordinate 21,544 of CAUOLH010000005.1, forward strand.
TACCGCCTATAATTTTGCTATAATAAACCCATGGAGAACAAGGGGCGATGAGTCAGGCTCTGTACCGAAAGTACCGCAGCCGCAGCTTAGATGAGGTGTTGGGACAAGATCACGTGACCAACATTTTACGCCGAGCCTTGGAGCAGGGGAAAATCGCCCATGCGTATTTGCTGACGGGCCCGCGCGGCGTAGGAAAAACATCGGTGGCACGAATTTTGGCGCATGAGATCAATCAATTGCCGTACGACGAGGACGCCTCGCACCTGGACATCATTGAGATTGATGCCGCCAGCAACAACGGTGTCGACGACATTCGGGCATTACGTGAAAAAGCGCAAGTGGCGCCCGTTTCCGCACCAAAAAAGATTTACATCATCGACGAAGTCCACATGTTGTCCAAGCCTGCCTTTAACGCGCTGTTAAAGACGCTGGAGGAGCCGCCAGCGCACGTGGTATTTATCCTGGCGACCACCGACGCCGACAAGTTGCCAGCCACCATTCTCAGCCGCGTCCAGCAATTTTTCTTCCGTCCCATCCCAGTCGATATCATGGCGCACCAGCTGATGACTATCGCCGAGAAAGAGGGCTTTACTATTGAGGCAGACGCTGCTCGGCTGATCGCTGAGCGTTCGCGCGGCGGCTTTCGCGACGGCATCAGCATGCTGGATCAACTGTCGGCATTAGCCAGCGCTGATAAGCCGCTAAGCGCGTCGGACGTTGCCCAGTACCTGGGGCTGAGCGCTACTGAGACGCTGGAGAACCTGCTGGAATTGTATCAGCAGCACGACGCGCCTGAGGCGCTGAACCTGCTGGGCGAGCTGGAGCAAGCCGGTACTGATCCGGTCGTCCTATCTCATCAATTATTATCACTGCTGCGAGCACGCTTACATCAGCGGCCAGAGTTAATTACATTGGTCAAGCAGCTAATTGAAGTCGACCGCCATCCGCATCCAGATTTGAAATTATTGACGATATTTATGGATGGTGCTGGAGGTGTAGTTCATAAATCGTCCGAGGCCGCACCCACGTCGACTGCGAGCCCGACTGCCGCGATCAAACCGCCAGTAGCTATTTCCAAATCGCCAGCAGAAAAACCAAAGCCACCAGTAGCTACTTCAGAAGCGCCAGCCCCAGCCGCTCAACCAGCAGAAAATTCACAAAAAACCATCCCGAAACAGGAGCAAACTAACGACTCTGCGGATAAAACGGCAGCAGACGCCACCCCGGCAGGCAATCAACCAGCACCAGACAGCCCACCAGACTCCACCGCCACAGACATCGACTGGGATAAAATCATCGCCCTGGCCAAAGAGCAGTCGTTCGCTATTGCGACATTGTTGCAAAAGTGCAGTTGGCGGCGGGATGGCAATACCTTGACCCTGTACGTCGGCAATGCTTTCGCTAAAAAGAAGCTAGATAATGCGAAAAATCGCCCGCTTATTGCGACAATTGTGCAACAAGTCACCGGCACTGAACTGGATATTGCGACAATCGGACAAAAAGCCCCGCCCAAAGACGCCGAGCTTGCGAAGATTGCCGAGCTAATGGGCGGCGGCGAAGAAGTTAACCTGGAGGAATTATCATGAGCGAAAAAACCCAAACCGAAACCATCGCGGGCAAATTACCGCCCCAAAACCTAGACGCCGAAAAAAGCCTGCTCGGCGCAATTCTCATCGACGAGGAAGTCCTGGCGGACGCTTCGGAAATCGTCAAACCTAACGATTTTTATGATAAAAACCACGGGCTGATTTTCGCTGGTATGATGCGGCTATTTGAAAAGCACAAGCCGGTTGACCTATTAACCTTGACTGATGAGCTGAAGCGCAAGGACGAGCTGGAGCTCATCGGCGGCTCGGCGTATTTGACGGAACTCACCAACTACGTGCCGACGGCAGCGCACGCGGCGGCGTACGCCGAAATGGTGGCGCAAACAGCGGTGCGGCGGCGCCTCATCAAGGCCAGCAGTGGTATCACCGAACTCGGCTACGATGAATCGACAACCACCCAAGAATTATTAGAAAAAGCCGAGGCCGAACTATTCAGCGTCTCCGACCAGTCATTGAAACAAGATTTGGTCAGTCTGGAAAGTATCTTGACCGACAGCTTTGACCGTATCGAGGAGCTTCACCGCAACAAGGGCAGCCTGCGCGGCATGCGGACCGGTTACCGCGATCTGGACACCATGACGGCGGGGCTGCAAAAGTCGGATTTAATTATCCTGGCGGCGCGACCGGCCATGGGTAAGACTGCGCTAGTGACCAACCTAGCGTACAACGTAGCGACGATTGAGAAAAAGCCGGTGCTGTTTTTCAGCCTGGAGATGAGTAAGGAGCAGCTGACCGACCGCATGTTATCTGATGCGTCGGGCGTTAATAGCTGGAATATTCGTACCGGTAATCTGAGCGGCGATGATTTTGAGAAATTATCCGAGGCCATGGGCGAGATGGCAGAAGCGCCGATTTACATTGACGACACGCCGGGCCTCAGCATTCTGGAGATGCGTACCAAGGCTCGCCGCCTAGCACACGAAGGCGAAATTGGCCTGATCATCGTCGACTACCTGCAGCTGATGCAGGCCACCAACAATCACAACGGCAACCGCGTTCAGGAAGTGTCGGAAATTTCTCGTGGCCTCAAACTGATCGCTCGCGAACTCAACGTGCCGCTGATCGCCCTGAGTCAGCTGAGCCGTTCGGTCGAGTCGCGGACGCCGCCAATCCCGCAGTTAGCCGACCTGCGTGAGTCCGGCTCTATCGAGCAGGACGCCGACATCGTCAGCTTTATCTACCGTCCAGGCTACTACGAACCAGACAACCCAGAAGTCCAAAACATCACCGATCTGATCATCGCCAAGCACCGTAACGGCCCGGTCGGCAAGATTCAACTCTACTTCCATCCGGAGCGCCTGCGTTTTATGAGTTTAGATCGCAAGCATGACTAGAATTGTGATATAATCATGGCAGTGAAAAAGCAGCAAGTTACTGATATCTTTGTATACAAATGGCGCTATTTTTTTGGCTATATTGTGCTTGTGCTGTTATATATTGGCGCAGTGGTCACTTCGGCGTTGTACGCGCCAGGCGGATTGACGCAATCAGAAATCGACGCCATAAAAACGACTAACGACCTGTCGCTCAGTATTGACGGTTTGGCAGTCGCCAATCTGCCGTTCCACGCCTTGCAGCTGGTTTTTTTCAAACTATTCGGCGTCAGTTTGCTAACCATTAAAGCGCCAGCCATCCTCCTTTCGATCATCAGTTCTATCGCCATATTCTTCCTGCTCAAGCGCTGGTTTAAGCCGAGCGTCGCCATCCTATCCATGCTTATCATGATCACCACCGCCCAATTTTTGTTTATCGGCCAGAGCGCTACGCCGGCAATTTTATACGTGTTTTACGCAGCGCTAATTCTGTTGTTTGCCACATTAACGCTTCAGAAAGCCAAAATTACTTGGCTGTGGCGAATATTGCTAGCTATTACCGCCGCAGCGAGCCTACTAACGCCGTACTTTTGGTATATTAACCTGGGGCTGCTGTTCGTTGCCTTACTGCACCCGCATCCGCGATACTATCTTATTTCCAGAAAATACCGCCGCCGCTGGCTGATACCGTTTCTAGTGTTCTGTCTGGCTACTGGCGCGGTTGCTTATCTATGCTTAAAATCCGACGCTCTCAGAAGCAGCCTGCTGGGATTTGGCGCGCTGAATTTCAACATAGCAAGCAATCTGAAAGTTCTATTTTACTCGTATCTTAGAATTGAGCCGTCAGTCGTCGATGGACAAATCACGCCGATTATGGACTTTAGCGCGCTTATTCTGATATTCCTGGGGCTCGCCAAAAGCTTCCAAAAACGCGCCAGCGCCAGATCGTCTATGATTTGGTCATGGCTATTTTTAGCATTAATTTTAATCATTCTCGACCCGCAATTAACCGCCATCACCATCGTACCGCTATTTATCCTGCTGGCAGTCGGCATCGAGACGCTAATGAACGAATGGTACAAACTTTTCCCGAAAAACCCGTATGCTCGCGGCACTGGCTTGGTATTTATTTCAGCGTTAATCATCGTTATGGTACTGGGCGGCAGTTTCCGCTACGTTGACGGCTACCAGCATTATCCGTTGGCTGCCCGCGAATTTAACAGCGATTTATCATTGTTAAAGAAAAAACTTTCCGCCGATAAGGAAGCCGCGCTGCTGGTTAGCGAGGCCGAATTGCCGATTTATAAAGCCCTCATTAAGCACAATGCTAAGAATTTGCACATCGTCGATTCCATACCATCTGACATACATCAGCCGCTATATATCAGCCGCGCCGCCCGCCAGCACGCGCCTAAAGCTAGCCTAAAAAAACTTTACCTATCATCAATCCTGGTGAATAGCCGGTCAGAAAACGGCGATCGGTTTTATCTCTACACATCCAGCGAAAAATAAGCTATAATAACGTAAGTAATAAAGGAGGAATATGGCGTTTGACCAGGTGAAAATGCTGCAGCAATTGCGTAAGGCGCAGAAACAATTAGGTAAAGAAATTATTGAAGTTGAGGCTGGCGACGGCGCAGTTATTGTCCAGATTACCGGCGAGCTGAAAATTAAGTCGATTAAAATCAATCCGAAGATGGTGGATTTGGATAACATCGAGCAGCTGGAACACTGGATTAAGATCGCGATACGCGACGGCATGGCAAAGGCGCAGGAAATTGCTGCCGAGACCATGAAGCCGCTGATGGGCGGACTGGGCAACTTACCGTTTTAAGTTATGCCTCTACATATTTTGCCAAAGGCCTTAACAGCGCTTATTGACGACTTTGGCAGTTTGCCTGGAGTAGGCGCGCGAACAGCCGAGCGCTATGCATATGCCGTCCTGCGGCGTAATCCCAAGTCAGCCAAGCAGTTAGCGCAATCGCTCGACCGGCTGCACGATCGGGTAAAAACCTGCCCGAAGACATTTGCGCTGATTGACGCGAGTGAAGAAATATCACCGCTTTACGCTGATAAAAGCCGCAATAAGCAGCTTGTTTGCGTGGTTGAAGAACCGCTAGATATTGTCGCTCTGGAAAGAACAGGGCAGTTTACCGGGACTTACCACGTACTAGGCGGCGTCATCTCGCCGATTGACGGCATTGGGCCGGAACAGCTGCACATTCCAGAACTGATCGACCGGATCAAATCAGACAACGTCCAGGAAGTTATCATCGCTACCAACGCTTCGGTTGAGGGCGAATCAACTGCCTTGTTCTTACAGCGGTATATCCAAGAAGCAGGACTAACTATTACCGTATCGCGTCTAGCGCGGGGAATCCCAGTCGGTGTTGACCTTGAATACGCTGATCAAATTACCCTAACGCATGCTCTGGAGGGACGAAAGCAGCTGTAAACAAATAAGAAAAAACCTACAATACAAATACCCGCCTCACCCAGGGCGGGTATTATATTTGCTGTTTAGTGTTTATTTACATCTGGCGGCGAGAAGCTACGTAAGCGATGATGGCTGTGGTTAGTCCGCCGAGGCCTAGTGCTGACATAACGATGTTGGTAGTACCGGTTCTTGGCAACTGATTTGGAGTAGGAGTCTCTGGGGTTTTCGGAGGTGTTGACGGCGTCTCTGGAGGAGTAACCGGCTTTTCCTTACACTTGCTCAAGTCAGTTGTATGAATCTCCTTGTTAAGCTCTTCTTTCTTGATTCTCTTAATCTGTTTGCTTTCAATAACACAGATTTCAATTTCTTCTGGAGTTTCTTTACAGCGGCTTAAATCGGTTGTGTGCTTGCTCTCGTCAAACTCTTCTTTTTTAATCTTCTTAATCTGCTTAGATTCAATTATACAGACGTCGAGCTCTTCCGGAACTTCCTTACAATCATTTGGGTTCTTAGAATATTTTTTCTCGTCAAACTCTGACTCTTTGATGGTTACCGGATATTTCTTATCCGACAAGCGGCAAACTTGCATTTCTGGCTCTGGTTTGACCGTAATTTGCGTCTGGCAGCCCTGGCTAGTCTTTTGAACGTCAGAACCTTCCTTGCCGTTAACTGTCACAGTTACTTTATAGTTGCCCGGCTTCGCATAGGTGTGCTGAATTTCAGATGACGTTGTAGTTTGCGTCGTGCCGTCGCCGAAGTTATAGGTATAGCTGGTAACGCTAGCGCCGTCTTTGGCAGTTGCCTTGGTGCTAAACTTGAAAGTATCTCTGGAAACTTCAGTCTTTTGCATAGCGTCGCAAGTTAACGACGGCTTTGCTGGCGGCGGGGTAGGATTACCCCAAATCGGGTTGCCGCAATCCTTGATGACGCCGGCGATGAACTTGCCGTTGTCGTCAAACCAAGCAAAGATATCGAATTGGTTATACACAAAGCTGTTCTGAACGTCAAACTTGTAATATTTTGTACCGCCGATAACCTCAGTGCCATACGACGAAGCAGGATAACGGGTATTGCGCTGGACAGTTCGCGCGCCAGTTGCTACCACGCGGCCGTCAACCACCACGCGGCCGTCTTTATAGACGACACCGTTTTTCATATTCTTACCTTCGATCATCGCGTCATTGGTGTTATTCCAATTCATCAAAGACCGAAAATCGCTGCGGCTATAATACGTACTTTTCAGCTCCTGGTGGCTGCGCGTACCGCACTCTATTACGTTAATCCACTTGTCGCAAACAGCTGCTCGCGATGGCGAGGCCAGCCAGACTCCGCCGATGATAGCAATTCCCAGGGAAATAGCTATGCCGATTCTCTTTAGTTTGTTCATAAAAACTCCTCTTACTGCCTCTATTAACGAGGCTTATACATCCACGTTATCACAAACTTTATGTATTGTCAATAATAATTCGTAATCTTTTATGCTTATTTTCTCTTTCCCAAGATTTGTCGCCTAATAATAAAATACCCGCCTCGGATTGGGCGGGTATCGTTTTGCTATTTTTATATTACATCTGGCGGCGGGAAACTGCGTAAGCGATGATGGCTGTGGTTAGTCCGCCGAGACCCAGTGCTGACATAACGATGTTAGCAGTACCGGTTTTTGGCAATTCAGCTGGAGTAGGGGTTTCTGGGGTTGGAGGGGTAACAGGAGTCTCTTTACACTTTGACATATCGGTTGTGTATTGGCTGTTATTCAACTCTTTACGTGTAACGGTGACTGTCTGCTTGTCAGAGATGCGGCACACTTCAGCTTTATCGCAATCATCCTCGTTCCTTGAATGCTTTTTCTCGTCGTACTCCTTTTCCTTGATGGTAATGATTTTACCAGTCTTCAACTCGCAGACCCTTGTCTTCTGGCAATCTGTCAAATCCTTTGAATGCTTCTTGCTATCAAATTGCTTTTCTTTAATTGTAATGATCGTGTTGGAATCCAGGTCGCAAACTTTCGTTTCTTTACAATCTTCAAGGTCTTTTGAATGTTTCTTGCTATCGTACTCGTTTTCCTTAATTGTCACGATCTTTTTACTAGTCAAGTCGCAAACTTTAACGTCCTTAGCTTTCCAGGTAGCTTGTCCCCAAACTGGGTTGCCGCAATCCTTGATGACGCCGGCGATAAACTTGCCATAGCTGTCAAACCAGGCATAAATAGCGTAAGTAGTCGTTCCGTCGATAAAGCTCTGGCCAGTGGTGTATCGGTAATAATTATAGCCGCCGTAGTTAACTGTCTCTTCCGGAGAAACCTGGCGTGTGCCGGCTTTCGCCTGGTATGTGCGAGCGCCAGTAGCAACCACCTGGCCGTCAACGACAACATTACCGTTGGCATCAACCGTACCTTGCTTCATGTTCGTGCCGTTATTAATCATGCTATCAGTGATGCCGCTATGATTATATAGACTCTTCACATGAGGCCTGGCGTAAGCAGCTTTCAGGTCGCCCTGGCTGTGCGTACCGCAGGCAACAACGTTAAAGTCGCTACATTTTGCTGCTTTTGATGGCGAGGCCAGCCAGACTCCGCCGATGATAGCAATTCCCAGGGAAATAGCTATGCCAAATTTCTTTACCTTATCCATAAAAACTCCTTTTCCCAGCCTTATCCATAGGCTTTATGTTGCCATATTAGCACAAACTTTATATTTTGTCAATAATATTTTAGTACAAATTATGTTTTAACTAGCTTTTTGATTATTTTTGCCTGATATTATATTGTTCCGGCTCAAATACGCCTGGCGATAAGCCTGATTAGCGTCCCGAATTATTTTATCTTGCCAATTTAATACCGCTTTTGCTACAATACAACCATGAAACCAGAGGTGGGGAAGGCACGCGCTGAGGATATCGCGGCATTTTTAGCGAAATTTGACGATGTCGAGGAAGCAATCGACGCAATCCGCAACTTTGCCCAGCCGGCTGTTTCGGCCGGCTTAGTCGACTTACCTCCAACCGCCAAATCCAATTCAGCCGCTAAGGCTATGACACCGCCCGCTGCCGCGCCAGAACGCTCCAGCCGCTGCCACATCGCCGTAACCGACCTCGCCAAATATTACCGCGTCGGCCGCCAGACCATTCCAGCGCTCGGCGGCGTTAGCCTTGATATTTTCGCTGGCGAATTCGTGGCCATCACTGGCGCTAGCGGCTCGGGTAAAAGTACTTTATTGCAGCTCATCGGCGGACTCGACAAGCCGTCCACCGGTCAAATCCTCATTAACGACCAGCCGCTCAGCCGCTTGTCCGACCGGCAACTGTCGCGGTTCCGATCGCGTGAAATCGGCTTTGTCTTCCAATCATTTTATCTGCAGCCATTCCTAACTCTGTCCGCCAATCTGGAAATACCCGCCATGTTTGCCCGCATTAAGTCCAAGCAGCGCCGCGCCCGCGCCCAGGAACTCGCCGAATTGGTCGGACTAGCAGACCGAATGCACCATTTGCCACGCGAACTTTCCGGCGGTCAAATTCAGCGCGCTGCCATCGCCCGCGCCTTATTCAATCGCCCGAATATTTTACTAGCCGACGAACCGACAGGCAATCTGGACAGCGCCAACTCCGACCGCATCATCGACCTATTTCATCAAATTCGCCGCGAACTCGGCACCACGGTCGTTATCGTTACACATAATCCAGACATCGCCGCAGCGGCCGATCGTGAAATCCGCCTGAAGGACGGGAGAATAGCCGATGCTTAGAATCACCGATTCGCTGCGGCTGGCTGGCACCAAACTCCGAGTGCGGCGTATTCGCCTGTCCATCACCGTGGTCGTGTCTGGGCTGCTTTTCGCGGCGCTGCTGGCGGGACTGACTATGTTAATGGGTGCTCAGCGGAGCGTCGAGGAATTTGATCGAGGCAGCCTGAATAGCCGCTATTTGGTGGCGCAAACTGCCATTCGGCCAAATAATATTGAATTTACCTCAAATCTAACTGCTCGCGCCGAAGCCGAACGTACGCAAATGATCAAAGACAAGCAGGCGCTGGCCGCCCGCCTCGGCCTGCCATACGACCCCAAATCCGAACCACCAATCATGCAGTCGTTTCCTGATAGCCAGCCGTACCCGAACGACCAGAGCGTCATCGTCCAGCGGCTTATTCGCCAGGAGACCGCCAAATTACCGCGCCTCACAGCGGACGCACAGTGGCAATTTGCCCGCACCCGCGGTGCCGTGCAGCAGTTTAGTATTCAATCAATCGCCGCGAACGGTATGCTGAATTATATGGAGCGGGGAATTGAGTCGTTTGACGACAAGCGCCAGCAAAACAACCAGCCGACACCGCTGGAAGAATTTAAGCAGCAATTCGGCAGCATAACCGCCATCGACCAATCATTGCTGGGCGGCTATTTGCTAGCAAACGCCAACGCCAAACCCAATGAGATCCCGCTGATCATCCGCTACCAGGACGCTGAAGCGCTGCTTGGCCTCAAGCCGCTGGATAAAAATGCCAGCAATGACACGCAACTAGCACGGCTCAAAGAATTGCGCCAAAAAGCCGGGCAGCTGACATTCAGCGCCTGTTATCGCAACCCAGCTTCGCAAGAATTACTGCAAACCGCCAAACAGCAAATCCAAGCTGCCGCCAATCAAGCTAAGAAACCATCCGCCGATTATGTCAAGCCAGACCGCGAATACGCCATGCCGTCCACTGACTCCTGCGCCGCGCCGGCTGTTGTTAAGGATAATCGTTCAGCCGAAGCCAAGCGCACCGAGGCTAACCAGCGCCAATTTGATCAGACTTTCGGCTCAGCCCAGCCCGAACCCGCCCAGGCCAAATTTACTTTCCGCGTCGTCGGTCTGATGCCAGACGGTATTGAAGCCGCCCAAAGCGACATCGGTAGCTTCTTACAACAATTTTTAAGCACCCGCCTGTCATACACCTGGATCATGCCGCGCGGCTCAATGACCACCGCGGCGCAAACAGCGCTTGAATCGACTATTCAAACCGCCAACAATGATCAAGGTAATGCCAACAGGGAAGAGACGCTGGCTATCTATGAATTCAGCGACCCCAATAAAGCTCGCAGCTACCTGGCAGCCGCTTCTTGCGGCGAAGGAACTTCTGGCGGTACGGGAGGCACCGATTTATTCGCCCAGCCCGAACCTGTTGAAGCTTCCAAAGCCCAAAAGTCTAATAAGTCAATCTGCCTGCCGCACTACGTAGTATTCGCGTCGCCCACCGGCAGCAACTCGCTCGTCAATTACGACGCCATGGAGCGCCTCAAACCAATCATCATGTGGACATTCATCGGCGTGACGATCATAGCCGCCTTTATCTTGCTGATTATCATTTCCCGCACCATCGCCGACAGCCGTAAAGAGTCCGCAGTTTTTCGAGCGCTCGGAGCAACGCGGCTTGATATTAGCCAAATTTATTTCGTTTACACCATGATCGTGGCGCTGCTCACCGCGCTGTTCAGTATCGCCGCCGGACTAATCGTCGTATATATTGCCGACAATTTGCTGGCTAGTCAAATCACCGCGACACTGCGCATCGCCATGACGCCGAAAGATTTGGCGACGACCTTCCATTTTTGGACGATTGACTGGATAGTCATCGGCGCGGTCGCCCTTAGTATCATCGCTGCCGCTGTGCTGGCGTGCCTGATACCGCTCATCCGCAACACCCGCCGCAACCCGATTAAAGATATGCGTGACGAGTAGCCCCACCACCCCACCGAAAATCCCATCTGCTATAATAAGACTATGTTTGATACCGCCAAGCAACTCATCCAATCTGCCAATAACATCGTCATTATCCAGGCCGAAAACCCTGATGGAGACAGCCTGGGTTCTAGCTTGGCGCTGGAGGAGGTACTGAGCGATTTGGGTAAAACTGTGACGTTGTATTGTCCAGTCGATATCCCCAAATACCTGCGGTATATCCGCGGCTGGGACCGGGTGGTTAGCGATTTTCCAGCCCGTGCCGACCTGGCTATCATCGTTGATACCAGCGCTGATGTGTTGCTCAGCAAGGTCTTAGAAACGCCGGGGGTGCGGCACTTTTTGGAAACACACCCAGTCTTGGTCGTCGACCACCACACCGCCGAGTCAACCCTGAGTTTTGAGCACACCATGCTCTATGACACCGTGGTGGCAACCGGGGAATTACTCTACCAATTGTTCACGCATGCCGGTTGGACCATCAACCAGCAAGCCGCCGAAAACCTCCTCATCGCCATCATGTCTGACAGTCTGGGTCTCACCACGCCAAATACCACCGCGTCGACCTTTCACGTCGCTGGTGAATTGACCGAGCTGGGCGCTTCCAATGCCGAAATTGAAGAGCGGCGGCGCGAATTTATGAAGAAATCGCCAGAGATTTTGGCGTACAAAGGCAAGCTAATTGAGCGAATCGAATATTTACTGGACGGGAAATTGGCGTTGGTGCACGTGCCCTTTGAGGAAATTCAACAGTACAGCGATGCCTACAACCCCGGCGCACTGATCGGCGACGAGCTGCGGTTGGTCGAGGGCGTGGCGCTCAGCTGCGTTATCAAAACTTATCCCGACGGCAAACTGACCGCCCGCCTGCGCGGCAATTTACCAATCGCCGACACGGTCGCTGGCTACTTCGGCGGCGGCGGCCATCCGTACGCGGCTGGTTTCCGCGTGTACGAGAATTATGACGAAGTCGTGCGAGAATTGGTGACGGCGACAGATAAAGCTCTGCGAGAAGCAGAACAGAGATAAAGTTTATTGCAACCCTTGCGCACAACTCGCCCATCTTTACGAGCATTTGTTTGTTACCGCAGTCGCCGATTACCTTTACCGCCACGGACAATACAAGCTAAGTGGATTACGCGCTCAATGGTGCTACCTATGATTCCGGCGTGATATCAGCTAGCGGCGGCAAACCAAATATTAAACTACCTCTTATATATAATCTAACCCGGCTCGCCCTATACGATGCACCAAATCATCATGCACTGCAAAAAACTATGCCAGTTATTGCGCCAATTGCTGACCTATACGATGCACCAAATCATCATGCACTGCAAAAGCATCCTCAGAATCAACAGGACCATTGACCTCTCTCCGAATACGCTCAACTTCGTGCGAGATGGGCGTAGTGCGCTGAGCCACGTTACGCAAATCAGACAGGTAATTTCCTACATAGTATTCAACGGCATAGGCCCGTAGCTCCTTCCTAAGTCGGTCGCAAGATCTGTCTTCTTTAGTCATCCAATCTGTGATTGCTGCTTGTTTTAAATCTAGCGCATGAGTTGTTTCGTGAGACAAAGTCTCAGCATCAAAGACCCTAAACCCGCTTGAAAGTATACCTACGTAAGGACGACTATACCACTGAAACGCTTCCCCCCCATAAAGACAAGAGGGAAAGCCTTATACAAACATACACCCGCAGCACCTGAAACACCATCCGCCTCAACCGCTAATTGGTTATTACAAAGCTCATCCAAACGACTTTCCACTCTACAGACTGCAGTATCATCATAACCCCTATGGGTAAGCGTTTCTCTTATAATCTTACGCTGCGCTGGCATAGGGGCGAGTGCTGCAGGCGCAGTAAAATTCACATCTCCAAGAAGAGGTATAACATCTTCATCCCGCCAACCTAAAGCCTTACTGGTATCTACCTCTCCGTCATTTTCATCAATAATTTCTGTCGGTTCCAGCATTTGAGCCGTTTCGTGCAATTCCAATGCTAATCCGCCAAGCGCATCAGTGATTTCGGAACGTTCCAGCGTGCTTAATAACTGTTCCCGAGTATATTTTAGATCATCTAAAGAGGCGCGCCTGTACGTAGGATCCGCCAAATACGGTTGTGACCCCCATCCATATCCGATATTATATCCAAATTCGTTTGCAGGTTTCATCATAGCTTTCAATTATACATTGGATTTTATTTTTTGTCAATATTATATTCTCTGCAGGTTCACTCAACGAAAGCGAACTTTGAAAAAGCAGCCTGTCTGCCGTACAATAGAGTTGATGATACAGCTCTACAATACCCTCACTCGCCGTAAAGACAAACTGCAGCCGCTTGATGGGCAGACGGTTCGTATGTATACCTGCGGGCTGACGGTATATTCGCAGCCGCATATTGGCAACTGGGTCGGTTACATCTATTGGGATGTATTGGTGCGGTTGCTGCGCTGGCAGGATATCTCAGTGATTCGCACGCAAAATATCACCGACGTTGGACATTTGACCAGCGATGATGATAATGGCGAGGACAAGATGGAAAAGGGGGCCCGCCGCGAGGGCAAGACCGCTTGGGACGTGGCCAGGCAGTACATCGCCATCGCTGAGCACGAGGCCTACGAGGTATTGAAATTGGTGCGACCCGACCATTTAGTGCGAGCAACGGACTACATCCAGCAGCAAATCGACTTTGCCAAGGGACTAGACGAGAAGGGATTTTTATACAAAATTGACGGCGACGGCATGTATTTTGACACGTCGCGGCTCCCGGATTATGGCAAATTAGCGCGGCTGGACGTGGCGGGCCTAGAAGCGGGCGCGCGAGTCAGCGTGGCAGGTAAGCGCAACATCACCGACTTCGCCGTCTGGAAATTTTCACCGACCAACACCAAGCGCGATATGGAATGGGACAGTCCATGGGGCGTCGGCTTTCCGGGTTGGCACTTGGAGTGTTCAACGATTGCTCGGGAAACGCTGGGGGATAGTATTGACATCCACACCGGCGGTATTGACCACATTCCGGTGCATCATACCAACGAGATCGCCCAAACTGAAAGTGTCACTGGTAAGCAATTTTCCCAGATTTGGCTACATAACAATCACATCAAGGTCGATGACCGCAAGATGAGTAAGTCGCTCGGCAATATCATCACTCTCAGCGACATCACGGCACGCGGCTTTAGCCCGATGGCTTTTAAGCTGGCGATTCTCAGCAAGCATTACCAAACCGAGGGCAATTTCACCTGGGAGATTTTGGAAGCAGCCCAGGCGCGGCTGGGGCATTGGCGCGGCTATGCGACGCTGCGACACCAGACGCACGACACGCTGGATGATGACGACGAGAAGGATGAGCAGGAGGGCACGGTGTCGCTGCTGGCGGCGCGGCAGGCGCTAATCGAAAAGCTGAATGATGATTTGGATACGCCAGGGGCCTTGGCGCTGATCGACGAGGCGTTTTCACGGCTGGATCACGCGCCGCTGGAGAAAATTCACCGCGGCGGTTTATTGCAACTGATTGAAATTATTGACGAGGTTTTGGGCTTGGATTTGGCGGAATCGACCCCTGATATTACTGACGATTTGAAGAGATTGATCATCCAGCGCCGCAGCGCCCGCGCCGAAAAAGATTGGCAAGAATCCGACCGCATTCGCGACGAACTGTTGGCGGCAGGCGTCACTATTCGCGACACGCCAAGCGGCAGCATTTGGGCATGGAAGTAATGACAATAGCCCGCCGGAATGACCGAGCGGGCCAGACATAAAGCACGTTAATTTAATTAACAGACCGACAAATTAACTTTCGCTTTTCAATTTCTTCACTAATTTACTTAGCGGTTTTTCGCTCTCGACACGGTTAGTTTTGGCTTGCTCCAGATAGTTTTCCAGTAAAACTTTCGCAGCGCCAGCCGCCGGAATAGCGACCAAACCGCCCAGCAAGCCGCCAACGTACAAGCCAATTGTCACCGCCACTAAAACCGTCAACGCCGACAGTTCAACTTTCTTCGACTGGATTGACGGTGAAACGAAATTATTTTCAATTTGCTGGTAAACAACGAAATAAATAGCGTAAATAATACCGGCAGTTACGTCATTAAACAGCAGCAGCAGCGATATCAGCGCGCCGGCTATCGTCGCACCGAACATCGGAATAAGCGTTAAAATAAACGTCGCCATGACCGTTAACATTGCCAAATTTGAATTAACTACAGGGAAAGTCAAGCTCAATACAAACACCACGAACCCTGACAGCACCGCATCGATGCCCGACACTGTCAATTGCCCGGAAACATAGCCCGTCACCACATTATACATGCGGCCGACCAGTTTCTTATGACGCTCCATTTTCTCTTGGTCGTTATACAGACCCCACAGCCGCCTGACCCACGTCGGGCCCTCCAGCAACATTAAAAACGACATCACCAGTACCAGAAACAGCGATGTTAAAAACGAAGCCAGCGAGCCGACGCTGCTTAAAATATTCGTACCGACGCTAGCTGCCCATGACGAAGATTGCTGCTTGAGATTCTCCAACATGGCATCAACCTGCGGACGCAGATTATTCTTATCGATAAAACTATTAACGCCGTGCCACTGCGAACCAGCTTGGTCAATTAAGCTCGGCATACTTTCGACAAATTTAGCGGATTGCTGGACAATTGGCGGCACCACGAACCACACCACGCAGCCCAGCAGCAGAATCAGCGTAACATACGCCAGCGCCGTGCCGCCGAGCCGGCTTTTACCAGGCAATTTTCTAGCAATTGCCGCCACCGGACGATTCAATGCCAGCGCCAGGAACAGAGAAACTCCCAGTAAAATCAGCGCATCCTTCGCCGAATAAATCGCCAGTCCCGCCAGCCCGAATCCAATAACCACCAGCCAAAACCGCACAAATGTTTTAGTGTCTATTTCAATGCGTACTTTCATACTTAAACTTTATCAGCTTTTCGCTTCATCCGCAACGCTGACAGAGATAACTTGCTGTCATACGACATCGCGCCGTAGCGGAAAATCCGCACTGCCAGCCACAAGACAAACACTGCCGCCACGATCAAAAGCGCCACCCCCAGCAAACCTTCCCAAGCCGGCAAATTGCCAACCGCATTCCTGAGCAGCAGCGGAATCGGCGCCGTGAACGGAAACAGCGATAAGAACTTGACGAATGGCGAATCAGGGAAGGAAACGAACGCCGTAATGCCGTAAAACGGCCCAAATATCAGCATAATCACCAAGCCAAACCACTGGCTAGCTTCCTTGGCAGTCGGCATCATCGCACCCAAAGTCACCAGCATGCCGGTAAACATCATAAAGCTCGCCAGAAAAATCACCAGCGCCAAGCCAATCCGCACCGGATCAAATACCAATAAGCTTAAATCCATATTCGGCAGCTGCAGCTTTGAGCCGAACGCCAAGTAACCCGCCGCCACCGGCAGAACAATCACCAACATCTGAATCAACGCCAGCACCATCAGCGATAGAATTTTGCCAGTGATCAGCGTATCGGTTTTTACCATCGTCAGCAGCATCTCCACCGTGCGGTTTTCCTTTTCCTCGGTGGAGCTGGTTAGCATTTGGTTGCCAAAGAAAGTAACCAGCATAAAGAAAATCACTAAAAATAGCCCCGGCGCAATCATCTCGTTAATACCGCCGTGCTCCTTGCCATCCAGATAAGTAGTTGACGATAATTGAACTTTGTTTTGTAGAATGGCGACTTGCGCTTGGCTGACACTGCTGGCTACTGATTGGCTTAGTAAGCTTTGCGCCACTGCGCCGTATTTGCCGTTCTGAAACAACCCGACATCCTTACCGTAAACTTCAACTTTTTGCTTGCTAATATCCTTCGGGAAGTAAATATAAGCGTCAATTTTGCCGTTTTTTACGTCGTTGATTCCAGCTTCTTTCGACTCGACAGTTTTCGTCTTAGCCGCCATGAGTAGCTCTGGTCTGACAAGTTTTGAATCGTCAGTAACCGCCAGCGAAAATTCCTGTTTTTCCAATTCCTTCGCCGCTTGCATCGTCGTACTTTGCGACCAAAACATAATGCCATATAGCGCCGCAAACATCAATGGAAAACCTAGCGCCATCAGCCAAAAAGTCGGCTTTTTCAGTACCCGGATAGTCTCAAACTTGAAAACTGTCCCCAAATTATGCATTTTACTCATCGCCCAACTCCTTTGCTTCGCCGCCGTACACTTTAACAAAAATATCATCCATTGATGCGCCGCCGAACTGTTTTTTCACCTCTGCCAGCGTGCCGTACGCCGCCGCTTGGCCGTCTTTTAATAGAATCAGCCGATCGCACAGCTGTTCGACTTCTTCCATCTGGTGCGTCACGTAAATAATCGTCGCGCCAGCCTTGCGCCGCTCCTCAATGATATTCATCAGCAGCCGCCGATTGACCGGATCAAATCCCTTGGTCGGCTCGTCCATGATTAGCAGTTCCGGATCGCCCATAATGGTCACGCCCAGCTGAATTTTTTGCTGCTGGCCGCCGGAAAGCTTGTCCAGCCGCATACCAGCTTTATCAATCAAATTAACGCGCTTCAGAAAGCTCAGAGAAAATTCCTTCGCTTCGTCGCGGCTCAAACCTTTCAGCTGGCCGAAATAAATCATCACATCCAGCACTTTTTCCTTTTTATACAGCCCGCGCTCTTCCGGCAGATAACCGAGGTTAATCTGGCTATCTACCGCATACGGCTTACTGTCAATCAGCAGCTCGCCCGCCGTCGGCTCGTATAGCCCCAGCAGCGCCCTGAGCGTCGTGGTTTTTCCCGAACCGTTGCTACCGAGAAAGCCAAACACTTCTCCCTGAAAAACGTCAAAGCTCAAATCTTTAATAACTGTTTTATTGCCAAATTTCATCTTAAAATGACGAATTTCAACAATTTTTTTCCTATCCGGCATGTACTCTCCTTTTCTTTGAAGAAAATTATAGCACTATCCCGCCCGAGCTGCCAAACCGCTATCCTAACTCACCAAATGGCGTATAATAGTTATATGCGGCTGCTAGTTATCGAAGACGAACGAAAAATTGCCCGAGTCATCGCCGAGGCGCTCAAACGCGAGACATACGCCGTTGACGCTGTACACGACGGGGAAGAGGGCTTTAATTTGGCAGACAGCCAGCCGTACGATTTACTGATTGTTGATCGAATGCTGCCGGGCATGGAGGGCGCGGAAATTGTTAAAAAATTGCGTAAAAACGGTAAAAATATGCCGATTTTATTCCTCACAGCGCTGGGCACCACCGAAGATAAAACCTTCGGGCTGGACGCCGGCGCGGATGATTATTTGGTTAAGCCGTTTGCTATCGACGAGCTGCTGGCACGAGTCCGAGCCTTACTGCGCCGGCCGCCAATTCAGCAGCCGGATGTTCTAAAAATTGCCGATTTGACGATTGATAAGCAGCAGCAAACCGTGATGCGCGCTGGAAAGACTATTGACTTAACTAGCAAAGAATACGCGCTGCTGGAATATTTAATGCAGCACCCGAACCAGATTCTCAGCAAGGAAACGCTAATCGATCATGTTTGGGATTTTGATGCCGATATTTTACCGAACAATGTCGAGGCGTACATAAAAAACTTGCGCCAAAAAATCGATAAGCCGTTCAAAAAACAATTGATAAAAACCGTCCGCGGTTTCGGTTACCGGATTGAAGCATGAAAATTTTTACCTCGGCAACTATTAAATTGGCGGGCTGGTATTTACTGATTTTAATGGTCGTCAGCCTGTTGTTTAGCAGTATTATTTTTCAAGTGGCGCGCTCGGAAGTTGACGCGCAAATCCATAAAATTATCATCCAGCGCGGCAACGATTTTCCTAGCATTGACTTGTCGGAACGAATGGATATTTCGACGCGCAATCTGCTGATTAGCTTGGGCTATATCAATCTCATCGTGCTGCTGGCAGGCGGCGCTTGCTCGTATTTATTGGCGAGGATTACGCTGCGACCGATTGAGGCGGCGCATAAAGCCCAGTCGCGGTTCGTTTCCAACGCCAGTCATCAGCTGCGCACGCCGCTGGCAATTATGAAAGCAGAAACCGAACTGGCGCTGAAAAACCCGAAGGCGCCGCGGGCGGAACTAACGGAAACGCTGGAAAGCAATTTGGAGGAAATCAACAAATTGACCGAGCTAACCGCCATGCTTTTGGAGCTGTCGCGAACAGAAAACAGGCTGGCGCTGGAAGATAAAAGTTTCGACTTGGCAGAATTGATATCCAATCTCATCCGCGAACGAAAAGCCGAAACCCGCACGGAAATGAATTGTCCGGAACACACAAATATCTCTCTTCACCAAGCCGCAACGCGGGAGCTGTGCGCGATTTTACTTGACAATGCATTAAAACACAGTCCGAAAAATTCGCCGGTAAAAATCCAGGTGCTGCCATCGAAACAGAATATCACCGTGCATTTTACTAACGACGGCGCAATTTCCCAGCAGAATCTGCCGCACGTGTTTGAGCAGTTTTTCCGCGGCAACCAGCGGACGAAAGGCTATGGATTGGGACTGCCGCTGGCGGAACAATTGACCAGGGCTTTGGGCGGACAAATCTCTGTTACCACCATAAAAGGCTCGACAGTTTTTACCATTTCTTTGCCAATTGTTTAGATTTTCAGCTAATTTTCAGAATCGGATGTTGTAATGGGATTATTGATTGGTTGGATTGCCAGTCTGAAAGGGGAAGTATGAGTACAACATTTTTAAGCAAAAAAGGATTTAAGGAACTGCATAAGGAGATCTCGCGCTTGGAGATTGAAGAAAAGTCGCTGATCGCCGAGCTGAAAGAAATCGGGCGCGCCAAGTCCCGCGACGATAAATTGCATCGCAGCGACGTCATCATCAGCCTGGAGAACGTCCAGTCCCGGCTGAGCCTGAAGAGAGAAACCGCCAAAACCGCCAAACCACTGCCGCGCAAACGCGACCGGCTGAAGATTGCGCTGGGTTCGGTGGTGGATTTGATGGATCAGCACGGGCAAATGTTCCGCTATAGGCTGGTTCACAGCCTGGAGGCTAATCCGCTGGACGGGCGAATTTCTGTAGACAGTCCGCTGGGTAAAAGCCTATTGAACCACAAAGCGTCAGAAACCGTTTCCTGGAAAAACGGCTCCGCCAGCCGCCAGCTGCAAGTCCTGAATATCAGCTAAATCGTTCAAGTTCAAGCGCCTGTCTATATTCAGGCAGCGATTGTCCACTATAAATCAATAGCCTCCGCGCCTTGGAGGCTATTTTTTATTTTCTATTCATTTTCCCGCGATTTTTCATGATTTTACTTATTTTTACCTCATTTTCACCCTATTTTTGCCTAAAATTCAAGAAAATTGCTGAAATCCATTGACTTTAACATTCAGATATGATATATATATCAGCTTTTGTTGACGAGTTGAGTGAAAAACTCCTTGTCCGAAAGTGTATCATTGACAAGCAGATGTAAGCACGAGATGAGATCTTGATTGGTAAAGAGAGGCGTTATTAGGTTTCTTTGGCGGTTGAGACCTCGTCTCGTGTGATGTAGAGAATCACGCGTAGCTTGCTCTCCAGACGGAGAGTGGGCGGCAGTCGCCGCGAGGAAACACGAAAGGAGCCTATCATGGCTCACGACGTTGTCATCAAGATCCGAGACGCCAATGGCGACATCGTCGCCGTCGATGAGATGCCGCTGCCGAGCAGCGTCAACACCACCGACCTGGTCATCGAGACCAAGGTCGTCGACGTCCCGGCGCGCCCGCGACGGAAGGAGCGCAGCCCGCTCCACCCGCGAGCGTTGACGCTGTCCGACCTCAAGGTCGGCATGAAGATCAGGGTTTGCAGCAAGACACTTGGGATCACCAAGTACACTGCTATCATCGCTGGCAAGCCGTTCTCTGACGACAACAACATCGGAGAGAAGATTCCTCTCGTCGTTGTTGACCAGGGTCCTCTCGGATACGAGGGAGTCGGTTACCATGAGATGTACACTGGAGACATGGGTCTGACACCCTACAACAGGAGTCGCCGTTCCTGGTGGAACCCCGACTGGTACACTGTCACCGCTAGGTGACCCCAGCTGAATGCGGCAAGTAGAGACGATATTGAATTAACCGATGTCGTCTTGACATCGTGTTTTCTCTTCATATCACCATCTGCTTGTCGCATTCGCTCCATAGATGCGTATCTATGCTGATGAGTCGGAAACGACGAAAGCGAATCCCGCATTTCCCGCGCGGCAAACCGCCGAAAAACCACCCTACAAGACGTTCTTTTTCATCAATTGAACGCGTAGATTCAGAACATCTTTCATAATATCCTGGTCGCGCTGCTGCATGACACTGCACAGCATCGCCGTCGTAGCAATTTGAATGCCAATGACCACAACAAATCCGGCGATAATCCACCGATTTTGCTTCAGCTTCTTTTTTACATTTTTCATGTTTTTTCCTTTGCTGGTTAGCTATATCTTTTCATTATTATATACCGTTTTACCGCCAGAACACTAATCATAAGTACAATTTACTGCCATTTCCGCGCGCCCCAGGCAGCTAGGAGATATTGACATAGATTGCTATTATTGATATATAAATGTGTATAACTCTTGCTTGCAGGATTCACGAAAATCTTGCATTGCGCTAGTTTTAAATAATCGTTAACAGGAGTATTCTTATGACAACTTCATCCAAAGGCTTTGAAGCGCTACCCATTAGCCAGGAGTCAACAAACCCCGACCTCGCCGAAAATCGGACAGAGACGCGCGAGCAAGACCCAAATGTGCGGGAGTTTTCTCGCCGGGCAATAGTTGCTTTTTTTACTAACACTATTGGAGAGGAAACAGGCGAAGAAGATTTTGCCGCACACAAAGAGATATTTTCATTCATGTCATCCGATATACGAGAAAAGTTTGGACATCCACTAGATCAGGTTGCCACCACTCCTTATAGCGACAAGGTAGTCCATGAGCTTTGTCGTGCATATATAGCGGCGCAGCATCCTCTCTTATTAAATAGAGGTCAGCCTCAGCCTGGATGTAACACAGAACAGTGGTTAGACCAGACAGCGCGTCTCGTAGCACGCGGCAATCCAGACCAAGACCTAAAGGTCAGACGATTTCCTGCAGAAATATATGCACAACTTGTCAATCTCGTGGATTATCAATAATATTTTTAGATAATACTCCGCCACCCTACCTGTTAGTAACATACCAAGCGGTTGGCGTGTTTTCCTATGATGGAAATATACCCAGAATCGTCTAGCCAAAGTACACATAATACCGACAAGAAATAACAGAACGCACGAAAAACGAGACTGGGGAGCGTCTGGCGAAGTACGCTATGTCTCTGCTTCGCCTCAAATCTGCTTCATCATGCAGGCATTTTTACAGTTACCCCGTACAAATCCCCCTACCTTTGCAATGGCTAATAAGGAGTTCGCAGGTTTATTCCTAAATGGATTCTATCAAGCAGCTAAAATCTCGACACCCGGCAGTTTTTACCATATAATCAGCTTATGGTTTTTTATACTATTTCTGCCGATGAGGCGCTAAAAAAGCTGCATACGCGCGCTGGCGGGCTCAGCGCTGCCGAAGTCAAACGCCGCCAAAAACAATACGGATTGAACATTATCAATATCAAGTCTGAACCGCTTTGGAAAAAGATTTTAGAGCCGTTTATGGATGTGTTCGTGGTGATTTTGGCAGCCGCCGCCGCAATTAGTTTGCTCCACGGCGAGGCGATTGACGCAGTTATTATCTTCATCATCATCGCGGTTTCTGCCGTTATTTTTTATGTCCAGCGTTTTTCAACCGACCGGGTACTACGCAGCCTGTCGCGCCGCGACGCCCAAAAAATCGACGTGCTGCGCGCCGGAAAAGTTACTGCCGTGGACAGCTCGCAGCTGGTGCCGGGCGATATCGTCAATTTATCCGAAGGCGAGAAAGTCCCCGCCGATATCCGCCTGATTAAGACCGCCAATTTGCGGGTTGACGAGGCGCAGCTGACTGGCGAATCTGTGCCAATTTCTAAAAATATCGAGGTGCTGGACGGAAAAAAAGAAATTTACGAGCAAACCAACATGCTATTCCAAGGTTCTTTCGTGGTATCCGGCACAGGCGCTGGCGCGGTAATCGCCACCGGCAATGATACTGAGTTCGGCAATCTGGCAATGCTGTCCAAAAAAGAAGCCGCTAAAAGCCCGGTTCAGCAGAAAATCGACAAGCTAATTACCAAAATTATCGCGGCAGTGGGCAGTATCTCGCTGGTGGCGTTCGGGCTGAGTTTGCTGCGCGGCATGGATTTTTTGGATAGCCTGAGATTTGTCATGGCGCTGGCAGTCAGCGCCGTGCCGGAAAGCTTGCCAATTGCTATTTCCGTGGTGCTGGTCTTAGGAATGCGGCGGATGGCTGCTAAAAAAGCGCTGGTTCATCAAATGCGGGCGATTGAGACGATCGGCGTCATTACTACCATTGCCACAGATAAAACTGGCACGCTGACGAAAAATCTGCTGACGGTGCAAGATACTTGGACGCTGGAAAAGCATAACAATTTGGCGAAGTTGATGGCGTATTTCGTAAATCGCGGCGATAGTAAAAGCCACGATCCGCTGGATATCGCGCTGGATAATTTTGCTCGGAAAAACAATGCCGGTGTTCGCGGTCTACCAGCAGCAGAGCTGCCGTTCAACCAGGAATTCTCGATGTCGGCGACGGTTTGGCATCATGGCGCGGATTATAAAGTGTATTACAAAGGGGCGCCAGAAGAAATCATCAAGCGCTGCAAATTGCCGGCAGCGGAAGCTAGGCGCGCCAAGCGGGCGATTGGCGATTTGACGTCGCAGGGCTACCGCGTCGTGGGTTTAGCGGCCAGCGACACCTCAGAAATCCTGACAGATTTTTCGCAAATTTCGCGCCAAAAATTGCGGTTCGCCGGACTGGCGGCGGTGGCAGACGTCCTGCGTCCAGAGGCAGCACGAGCCATCAAATCAGCGCTGGCGGCGGGGGTTTCCGTACGCATGATCACCGGCGACCACTTCGAGACGGCATACCAAATTGGCAAGAAACTTGGCATGGTAAAAGACAGGGAAGAGGTTTTCGATTGCCGAGAAATGTCGAAGATGACCGACGACGAACTAGACGAAATCATTGAGCGGACAAAGGTTTTCTCGCGCGTTATCCCGGAACAGAAATACCGGATTTTAACCATCTTAAAGCGCCATAACATCACCGCCATGACTGGCGACGGCGTTAACGATGTACCGGCGCTATCCGGCGCGGACGTCGGGATTGCCATGGGTTCAGGATCACATATCGCCAAAGATGCCGGCGCGATAATCCTGCTGGACGACAATTTTAAGACGATTATCGACGCCATGAAAGAAGGCCGCACGATTATCGCCAACGTGCGGCGAATGCTGTTTTACTTGTTATCAACCAACACCGGCGAGCTAATCACCATGATCGGCGCGCTGCTAATCGGCATTAAAACTCCGCTGGAGCCAGTGCAGATTTTATGGGTCAATTTGGTAACCGACACGTCGATGGTCATTCCGCTAGGACTGGAACCTGCAGAAAAGAACACCATGAAACAGCCGCCAAAGCAACCTGACGCGCCAATTCTGGAGCAAAAAATGATCTGGCGGATGTGTATTGTCGCCTTGACGATGTCGTCGCTGGCTCTCGGCGTTTATGTCATATTTGAAAAAAGCCGCGGCCACGACTATGCGCAGACGCTGGCTTTCGTTTCGCTGGTGGTCAGCCAATGGGCCAATGCGTTCAACGCCCGCAGCGACCAAGATTCGATATTTGTACGCCTGAAAGTAATGAACCGTAGCTTCTACTTTGGCATGATCTTATCCGTGGCTCTGCAGATGCTGGCGCTATTCGGCCCGCTCGGCGAGGTGCTTCACATCAAACCTGTTGAACCAATACACCTGGCGCTAATAAGCATAACTGCGTTCGCTGTGCCGATTGGAACATGCGAACTGCATAAATTGCTTAGTAGACGCCAGGCGAGGGGGTTTGGTAGATAATATAAATTATCTAGTTATTTGCTGTTTTCTAATCTGACTCAGGGTCGGCGCTTTCAGGATCGCCAGGTGTTACTATGCTGAATTCGGCGGCAGAATTAGGAAGAAAGGTTTTCTACTTGCCCGTATGTGTAACGCTTACATCACTAACGCCATCAATTGCATTTGTGCGTACACAAACCGTAGTTGCGCCTCCTCGAAAAACATCTACCGGTTGCAGAGAAGTCATCGAAGCCGCAGACGCATCACCACCTACTTCTTTAAAAAATCCTCCTACCCTTCTCTGATCTTCTTTATTCATTACGACAGTACCCGGCATACCCGGCACAGACTCCGGGCTACCAATCTCAAACTCCTGGCAGGTAACTTCTGTAGTGTTTGCTTTCACCACTTCAGCAGCGTGACCAACACCGAACATTCCGCCTACCGCGACAGCAATCGCTGCTGCTGCTCCCAAGCCGCGGCGAACAAACTCTTTGATACGCCCGTTTTTTTCATGACCCAGCTCAGAGCGACCATTTTGATCGTCTTTAGGCGCTTCAAGAGTTCTTTGACCAAATTGTTCGCCTGGACCTACTACCTTAACTGGTGTCCAGCCATCTGGACTTGGTAATTATTTTCTCATAAAACTCCTTCTTACTCCTTATGTTTAAGATTATAACAGTTATCTATAATACTCCTATTTTCCTAATTTGTCAATAGTATTTGGCCATAATCTTTATAATTCAACAAAAAACGCCCTTTCACGGGCGCGAGCTTGATAATTAGCTAACTTGGCTGGGACGGCAGGATTCGAACCTGCGAATGCTGGGACCAAAACCCAGTGCCTTACCACTTGGCGACGTCCCATCAAAGCCAGGACATTGCTAATTGTAGCACGCCCAATAAAAAAATTCCATAATCGGTCTTGCAACCAGACGCCAACATAACGTATAATCTAATTATGAATAACCGTAAGGGTTTTACCATCGTCGAGGTGCTGATTATCATTGCCGTCATCGCTGTTCTGGCTACCATCGGCGGATTAGCGTGGCGATCGGCTCGTAATAGCTCCATAGATTCTAAGACTAAAACCGACTTGAAAATCATCGCCAACGCTATTGACCGATATCATCAAGACAACGGGCAATATCCGGCGCCGACTGGCTGCTATACATCAGGTTGCAGCGGCGGACAATTGGCTGGAGTTTTAATCCCAAAGTACATGAAAGAATTGCCAAAGGACTATAAAGATAATAATTACCATTACATCGCCAATGGGACGGCGGACAGCTATGCCATACAAGCATATAAGGCAGATGGCAGCGTATGTAAATCTGGCAAAAACATGCAGTCTTCTTGGTTTTCATCGGCGCCAGAGTGTAATTTCTAATCTGTTATAATAACTCTTGATGAGACGGCAGATTTTTGAGACGCTGACACTGGAGAAGATCGTTGGCGGCGGGCAAGCATTAGGAACGCTGGCCGATGGCCGCAAATGTTTCGTATGGGGCGGACTGCCCGGCGAGACGGTTACTGTCCGCATTACCAAAAAGAAATCGCACTTCATCGAGGCGATTGTCGAGGAGGTGATCTCGCCAAGCCCCGACCGTATCCAGCCGCGCGATCCGGATAGTTATCTTTCGACCAGTCCTTGGCAGATTGTGCCGCTCGAGATAGAGCAGGCGTGCAAAAGGCAATTGATCGACGACGCCTTTACGCTGCACAATGTTGCATTACCGGCAGCGATTGATATTTATTGCAACAATGTTGCATATGGTTATCGCAACAAAGTTGAATTTAGCTGGTATAGTGAATCAGTAGTGTCTAAAGAGGTATCTAAGAAAAAATCTGAGCCGGCTTTAGCGAGTCCCGGATCATTTTCTGATGATACCCGAAGGATAGATAATGGTAGCAATCGTGAGAGACAATCTGGCGATACACTTGACTTGGCATTTTTCCGCCGCGGCAGCAAGGGTAAGATTGTCGTCGATGGCACAAGTTTGGCACGCCCAGAAATCAACAACTTGGCGCGGGCGATCCGTGATTTACTGCGCCATAAACGCGTCGCGGCTCGCCAACTCAAGACCTTGCTCGTCCGCTGCGATCAGTCGGGGAGTTGCGTCTGGCAACTATATATCAAGGATCGCTTGCCCGAAATAATTACCGCTAATGAAGCCGCCACGCTGCCGGCTCAGGGCGGGGAAATTATCTATTCCGATCCGCGTTCGCCAGCCAGCCGCATCACCGAGCGCTTGGTGTGTTTCGGCAACACCACCCTGACCGACACCATCCTTGGCGTGCCGTTCCGCTACGCCTGCGAAAGCTTTTTCCAAGTCAATACCCCGGTTTACGAGCAGGCACTGCGCGATATGAAGGAGTGGGTGCCGCGCGATTGCAATAGCCAACACTCGGGTCGGCAGCTCGAGAACCACCAGAAAAAACCTGAACAGCACGGAACAAACAGTCAGCACGGCTCGTCAAACTCTTTTTCTGAAGGCTTTGCCTTTCCGGCGAGTGTGCGCCAAGAGCGCCAACTGATTCAGTTAGCGGCGCGCCGGCCTGAAGAGAAAGGTGTTTGTGAGACGGGCGAGCCAACCCTTGATTTCTACGCTGGCGTCGGCACCATTGGCCTGACCATTGGCGGCGGCAACGTCACGCTGGTGGAAATCAACGCCGACGCTGTCCGCGAAATGCAGTGCAACATCACTGAGCTTGGCCGCACCGACGCCCGCGCTGTCCTCGCTCCCAGCGAACAAGCCCTCGACCATATTACAGGCAAGGAAATCGTCATCGTTGATCCGCCGCGCGCCGGCCTACATCCCGACGTTATTGCAACATTGTTGCAAAAACTGCCGCCGCGCATCATTTATCTCAGTTGTAATCCCGTCACCCAAGCTCGCGACGTCGCCTTACTCCAACAAAACTACCGAATAGTCCACCACCGCGGCTATAATTTTTTCCCGAGAACGCCGCATATTGAACACTTGGTTATCCTTGGTAAAAAGTAAACTGCCAAAAAACACCAGCACTAGCGCAAAAACAATGATTTGACACTGACAATGTACCGCTGATATAGTATTTTAGTACTATCATAAAGGAGGAGAGTTTTACATTTATGACAACAGCACCAGAATCGTCAGAAAAAGCACCGCATAAGGCGTCGGATAATGAAGTGCTAGCAAAAATGCTGGCAGGCTGGGAAAGTTTAGAAGCATACCCTGATAGAAGCATCAAAACCGAAGTCGAATTTGAATCTAATAAAACTCATAGCCCGTTTGAAGAAGTGGAGGCAATTAACGGAAGCAGCCTTGTGGACGGTAGAGTATTCTTCAGAGACGCAGTGAAACTAGCCCAGCTAACCATGCAGACTAACCCGGAGACGCTAGACGAAAACCAGAAATTGTTGCTTAATTTTGGCGGGGTTTATGTCCTTGTAGGTGAAGATTCCAACCCTAAACAATTGGAACAAGCTTGGGCGCGAGCCATGCGCGGACACTGCAATCAGCAGATAACTGTCGCTGAAAACGATACTCCCGAAGCTGCTATTGAATATCCGCTGGTAACACAAACCCTGGACGGTATACCACAAGAGACCCTTGAAGCCGAAGCACAGGAAGACGAGAAAAAACGCCTAGCCGGAGATGAACAGATAGAACGTGCCGATGCTATTATTAACATGGAAGAAACATACAAAAAGTTAAAAGAAGAAGTATGGGACGTAAAGCTTACTCTTTACGGCGGTGAAAAGACAGATAACGTCTACGGCGACAGGGAAAATCAAACAGAGGAAAGACAATTCGAATCAGTACGTGACGCTAGAGTCTCAATGTCGCGTACTTACGCTATACTGTGGGCAAAACTTATGCAAGCACGCCTTAATGAAAACAGGAATGTAGCCATAGCCGACGTCGCAGAGAAAACTCTTAACCGAATAGGTATCACTATCCCTGAAAAACAAACGGGAGAATCAGATCCGCTCGTTATGAGCATGATTTTTGAACTAGAAAGTGAATTTGTATTCGACTGGGAACATAGTGAAGCATTAGGCAAATGGTTCAATGAAAGACATCGCCCCAACCATTAGAGTCAGACCGCTTACAAGGCTAGCGAGCAAAAACCCGGCAGGCATACGATTTGTCTGCCGGGTTGTTTTATTACAACGGCACTTTACTTCCGATTTTCTCGGGTGATTAATTTTTTGCCAACACGGCGGGCTAGCCACCACTGAGCTAGGGCGACGATGACAACCACGGCGATACCCGGCCAGAGCAAGATAATATTTGGCACGGTAAAGTCAAAGAACTGCCTGAGTGGCCCGACACCAAAGCTCACCAAGGTTACAAGCAGCACGCCTGCCATATACAGCGTCCGCGCCAGGTGCGCCCGCTTATCCAAAATTACACCGAGCATCGGTCCGACCAAAAACACCAGATAAATCCCAAAGAACGTGGCTGTTAGGACGGTCATCGTCGCTGCCTCGGCCGCCTGATTTGGATGCAACGTCACGCCCGACCAATAGGTAAACGCCACGGTAAGACCCGTCAGCAGCGCGATCGGCGCCACCGCCTGCAAGGTATCGCGCCAGAAATGTGCCGGATTGACCCGATGGCGCGGACGCGGCGGAAACAGCGTCCACATAATCGTCGGCATGGTCACCAGGAAAATATTGAGGAAGGTGATGTGCCGCGGCGCGTATGGATAATTCAGCCCGACCAGCATGGTGCTTAGTAGTAGCACCACGCCGTAAATAATCTTATGGAAGAACAGGGTAGCGATCACTTCGATCGCTTGCATGATCCGATTGCCCAGCTTCATGCCAATCGGCAGGGATGTAAACGAATTATTGAGTAAAATAATATCCGCCACCCGCCGCGACGCCGGAGCACCCGCGTACATCGCCACGCCGAGGTCGGATTTTTTCAGCGCCAGCGCGTCGTTGACGCCGTCGCCGACCATGCCAGTGAACTTGCCGGACTGCTTAAAATGAGCGATCAGCCGCTCTTTTTGCTCTGGCAGCACGCGGGCAAAAATTGTATGTTCATCAGCGGCCTTATTGAAGGCTTTGTCGCTGAGACCCGCCAGCGCCGAGCCGAGGATAGCCTTGTCCGGGTTGGCAATACCCGCCTGGCGCGCGATGTGCTGAACGGTGCGCGGATTATCGCCGGAAATCACGCGAATGACCACGCCTTGCTCCTGGAGGAACTTGACCGTGTCAATCACACCGTCGCGCAGGGAATTACGCAAAATCACCGCGCCAATCGCCCGCCCAGAGCCGTCCGGCAGATCCTTGAGTTTCACTGTTTCATCATCAAACTCCGCCAGCATCAGCACCCGTAGACCGCTGTCCGCCCATTCGTCCAGCTGGCGCTGCGTCATAGCGTCAACCGGCGCTAACTTGGCCACAAACTCCGGCGCCCCCATCATCAATGTCCGCACCGCACCGTCGACCTTGGCCCGGACGCCCGCCATCTTGCGCGCCGAAGAAAAGGCCATTACCTCGATGATCTCCGCGTGCTTAGGCGGCGTGATTTCCGCTAGGATCGCTTGCCCGGTAATATTGCCGCCGCTGGTTTCATGGGCAATGAGGGCGGCTAGCTCGGCAACGTCCGAAGCAGCTTCAGATAATTTCATCTCCGAAAATCTACGCGCTGGGCTGCCCGCGGCCGCTTGGGCTGCGGATTTTTCCGAGGTATCCGTGATCGAATTTGCCGATATCATCTCATCAAACGCCACCACCCGCTCCAGCGTCACCTCGTCGCTGGTCAGCGTGCCAGTCTTGTCCACCGCCAACAGATTGAGCAGCGCCATCGCCTCAATCGCCGCCAATTTCTGCGGCAACACCTTGGCCTGCGCCAGCCGCAGCGAGCCGAACGCCAGCAGCAGGGAACTAGCCAGCAGCAGCCCCTCCGGCACCACCGTTACCGCCGCCGAGGTAATCGTCTTGAGGATAATCACCACATTATCGCCCGACAAATAATACACGGTAAAGATCAGCGCCGCCAGCACAATCGCGCCGTATGTCAAGAAGGAAATCGCTCGCCAAATCGCTCGCTGCAATGGCGTCAGCTCTGGCTTGTAGCGTTTCAGGACTTGGCTGATGGCGCCAGCTTTCGTTTGGTCGCCGACCGCCGTGACCCGCGCCGTGCCTTCGCCTGCCAACACCGTAGTTGCCGCCAGCACCGTGTCGCCAACCGCTTTCTCAATCGCCGCCGACTCGCCAGTGAGCATACTTTCATTGAGCTCCAAGCCCTTCGACACCATCACTGTCGCGTCCGCCGGCAGCTCATCACCAGCCCGTAGGATAATCTCATCGCCCACCACCAGCGAATCATATGGCACCTCCACCGCCTGGCCGTCACGCAGTACCCGCGCCCTGGGCGCACTCATCAGCTCCAGCCGGTGCAGCACCCGCTTGGCACGAATTTCCTGAACGATGCCAATCAGCGAATTGACCACGATCACCACCGAAATAAACCAAGCATCCCGGTACTCGCGGACATAAATCAGCGCCCCGGCCAGCAGGAAAATCGCCAGCACAATCGGCGACAGTAAATTTCTCTTGATAATATCCAGATAATCTTGCATTAATCAGCCTGAATCCTCTTATATCGAAACCGCGCGCCAACCCGCCAGCCGCCGCGCGCATCCGGATCGAATTGATAAATCTCGCCGTTTTTTACCTCTGAAATAATACCCAGCGCTGGATTGTACGGCGCCAGCGTCCGGTAATACAGCAAATCACCGCTTGATATAATTTTCATGCCAGGGAATACACTCTGAAAACGCTCGCGGCCGATGTCGTCAAAATAATTCGGCTGTCCTTTCGGCGGTAAAAATTCCTCGACCTTCAAACCCATACGGCGCACTATTTTTTTAATATCGGCAAGCGTGGCCGACGATGACGCCTCGACATACACGACCAGGTGATTTTTACTCGTCAAGAATACGCTGGCTGCCGCCGTCCGACCAACATCGCTCATCGGTAAAATTATCGACTGAATCTCAACCGAAAAATCAAACTTTTCCTTGGCAATTTCTTCCAGCGCTAATACGTCATACGTCGTCGTATTCATAATTATATTTTACCACCAACAGCGAATTGCCGCTAATTTACCGGTAATTACGATATAATTATTGAAGGTGTCTCACTTAGCTTTATAGACACTATAACAAAGAAAGGTACTTTATGGAATCAACTGAAAATACTGCAGCCAAGTGGGAATGGGTTAGAGACGAAACAGCCAAACTTGCCTCAAGTATAGCTTCAAAACAGGAGATCATTAAAAGTGTCTCATCTGCTCTTGATAAGCTTATTGCAGACCTTGACACTGAGCTTGAGACATTCGAAAGACTAAGCACTCTAGCCGACAAGGAAGTACTACGCGAAGAAAGCGGTACTCTTAATGATGAAACGACTACTATTTCAGAACCAGAACAAAAGCCAAAACAAACGACTCCTGATACAAAAGAAAAACCGACCAAATCCTCGCCAAGGAAGTCGAATAAAAAGGAACAAGATAAATCGTCCACAAAAAAATCGATAAAAAAAGACGGATCAAAAAAGAATAGTACAAAACCAAACACACCCTCAAAGCAGACAGAGCTAGAACTAAAAGCTGCCGAAGACGACCAGCTCGATCGGCAGGAGAGCCAAAAATGACATCGCCATCAAGCAATAATGATATTGACACATCTGAACTAAATCAAGAAAAAGTAGACCTCTTTTGGCGAATGGAACGAACCGATGAAACTATGTATATCACCGGCAAGGCCGGCGCCGGAAAGTCTTATTTGCTAGAGTTTTTCGTAAAACACTCTCGAAAAAATGTGGCAGTTGTTGCGCCGACAGGTGTTGCGGCGCTTAATGTTGGAGGACAAACCATTCACTCCTTTTTTGGGTTAGATATTGATGTTCAAAATTTAAATGAAATCAAACGCAAAGGAGTCTATGGCAAACGCAAAGTTATACTTGAAGAACTAGATACTCTTGTCATAGATGAAGCTTCAATGGTACGCGTGGATCTAATTGACGCCATTGATCTTAAATTACAACTTGCAAACGGCAACGACTTACCTTTTGGAGGCAAACAAGTTATTTTATTTGGAGATCTTTATCAACTCCCGCCCGTAGTTGAGGCTCAAGTAGACCGATATCTTGAAGATAATTACGGTAGTATATTTTTCTTTGCAACTCCAGTATTTCGTCGTACTCAGATTAACTTTTATGAGCTAAAAACGGTATTTCGTCAAAGCGACGCAGCTTTTATCGGCATACTAAACGACATTCGCACTGGTAAGGTCACATCAAATGAACTTGCCGCCTTGAATACTCGTTGCGGCTTGCTTGAAAATCGTTCTGTTCACAATAGGTTTGTTACGTTAACGCCAAGAAACGATACTGCAGCACATATTAACCAACAAATGTTAGACAAGATATCGCGTCCAGAATATACCTATAACGCAACCATCAGTGGTAAATTCAACAAAGGTACTTTTCCGACTGAAGCCGCTCTAAAATTAAAAGTTGGCACACAGGTTATGATGCTGATAAACGATAACCTTGATGATTCTCAGAAAAAAGGTAACAAAGGAAGGCGCTGGGTAAACGGTACGCTTGGTATTATTTCTGAACTTGGCAAAGACTACATTAAGGTAATGATAAACAGAGTAGAGCATTCTATAAATCAGCACGAGTGGACTCGCAATGAATACGAATACGATGCCGTGAAAAAGAAATTAATTTCACGCCCCGTAGCCACTTTCAAACAATTTCCAGTGCGACTAGCTTGGGCGTTAACAATACATAAAGCTCAAGGACAGACATATCAGTCTGTAGCCGTAAACCTTGAGGGCGGGGCTTTTGCAGCTGGACAGACTTACGTTGCTCTTTCTAGATGCGTGTCGCTTGAAAACCTGTATCTGACACATCCGATTAAAAGTGGAGATATTATAGTAGACCAGGAAGTAGCAAACTTCATGAGTAAACATGAAGATTTTGACAGTAGCGAACCTAGAGTATACACCAAACTTTCTCATTAGCAACAGGCGTATCTATAACAAAGTTTTATTAAAAATCTGCACAATTTACCGGTAAAATCCGTCATCAATCCGCGGGCGGAATTTCTCAGACGAGTCGTGCGCATCGTTCCATTCGCGTAATTTCTCATAACTGCACGGCGAAATATTTTTAGCAACGCAAAATTCCAACTTTTCAACCCGCGCTTCCAGCTTCAATACGTCTTTGCTTGTCTCGCCAAACAATTTCAACGAATTGGAGATGGAAATAATTAAAGACAAGCTAAGCATGGCTGTAAATATAATAATCAGAGCACCGAACCGACCGCATTTGCCGCACTTATTTTGCGTATTTGCCGAATTCTTTGCTGATTGTTTTTTCGCTTTTATTGCCACGGTGAACCTCCGTATTACTTATGTTTTAATAATTTAATTATACGCCTCTTTAGTTTTATTAGAAATTTTTAGCCAACGCCAGCGTTATGCAGTAAAATAGTTATATGGATTTTCACACTCGCTACGCCAAACTGAACGCCAATCAGCGCCAGGCAGTTGACTACATTCACGGCTCGCTCCTAGTGATCGCCGGGCCGGGCACGGGCAAGACCGAGCTGCTGAGCATGCGCACCGCCCAGATTCTGCGCCAAACCGACACGCTGCCGGATAGTATTTTGTGCCTGACGTTTACCGAGAGCGGTGCTGCCAACATGCGCCAGCGCCTGCGCCAGATTATCGGCGAGGATGCGTATAAAATCGCCATTCACACCTTTCACAGCTTCGGCATGGAGATTATCAATCAGCACCGGGAATATTTTTTTCACGGCGCTGATAGCCAGCCGGCGGACGAGCTGACGCAGCACCAAATCGTGACGGGGATCCTGGAGGGGCTTGATTGGCGTAATCCGCTGAGCGTTAAAAACAACGGTAAATTCGTCTACACCAGCGAGCTGATCCGAGTCATTTCCGAGTTCAAGCAGAGCGGCCTCACGCCGGCGGAACTGCGGGCGATTACGGCGGATAATCAGCGCGCTATCGCCGACATTACCGCTGACATCCAGCAAGTGTTTGCGAACAAAATTTCTAAAAAAACCATCGAGTTATTTGCGCCGCTGGCAGAGAACATTGCCAAGAGAGTCGGCGAGGGAAATTCTGCGAAAACCCGCGGAGGAGGCACTACAGAGCTTTCTAAAAATGCTGCCAATTCAGCACTGCATCACGCCGAACCGTCCGCCAATCTACCGTCCTCCATCACCCCGTACGCTCAGGTTCTGGCGCTCAGTATCGCCCACGCCACCCAAGAAGCGATCGACACCAACTCCACCAAACCGCTAACCGCCTGGAAAAACAAATGGTGCGAAAAGAACGCCGCTGGTGAATTCGTCCTGAAGGATTTTACCGCCAGCGAGAAACTATCCGCCGCCATTGACGTCTACGAAGCTTACGGCAACGTGCTGGCCGAGCGCTCGCTATTTGACTACGACGATATGATTTTGTCCGTCATTCAAGCCTGCGAAGCCCACCCGGAACTGCGCGCCAACCTACAAGAGCAATATCAATTCATCATGGTCGACGAGTTTCAGGATACCAACTTGGCGCAGTTGCGGCTGCTGTTTAATCTGACTGACGATGAGGACAATCCCAACATCATGGCGGTCGGCGACGACGACCAGGCGATTTTCAGCTTTCAAGGCGCGGACGTTGGCAATATTCAGCGCTTCCGCCAGCACTATCACGACCCGAGAATCATCGTGCTGACGGACAATTACCGCTCGGCGGCCGACATCCTGACGGCGGCGCGCGGGGTGATTACCCAAGGGACGGATCGCCTGGAGAATACCATTGACGGCTTGTCAAAGCAATTGACCGCGCACGCGTCTGGTAGCGGCGCGCAGGTTGAAATCCAGGAATTTACCTCGGTAAGCGAGGAGCGGGCAGGAGTGGCTCAGCAAATTGCCGAGCTGATCAAATTCGGCGAAAACCCAGCGCACATCACCGTCATCGCCCGCCATCACAAGGAGCTGATTGAGCTGCTGCCATACCTGTACCGCCAGAATCTGGCTGTCAATTACGAGCGGCACGACGATATTTTAGAGCAAGACATCATTCAGGCGCTGGACAAGCTAGCGCGGGTCGTCGTGGCGATTCATCAGAATAATCTCGATACCGCCAACAGTCTGCTGCCAGAGGTTATCGCTCATCCGGCATTCGGCTTTTCGGCGCTGGACATCTGGCAGCTCAGCCTCCACGCTTATAAAAATCGGCAGCTGTGGCTGGAGAGCATGCTGGCGAACAGCACCTTTCAGCCGTTTGGCGAGTGGCTACTAGAGCGGGCGAAGGACGTACCGAATCTGCCGCTGGAGGAGCAGTTGGACAAGTTGTTGGGGCTGGAAGCCGGAACTATCCCTATCGACTCCTCTTTTCGCGCCGGGCGTCTGGGGACGCTCGGGCTGCAATCGCTGTACGGAGTCGATAGGGATAGTTCCGGCACTCACTCTGGCAGGGAATTCTTGCAATCAGCCGGCGAAGAGCCTTTGCTGGGACTCCGTACAGCGATTGCAGCCCGAGCGTCCCCAGACGCCCGGCGCGAAAAGAGGAGTCCTAGTAAAGGCTCTTCGCTTAATTCTCTCGCCACCCACTACTTCTCGCCAGAAGCCCTCGCTCAAAACCCCGATGCCTACCTGACCACGCTCGAGAGCCTGCGCACGCTGCGCCAAAAATTACGCGACCGCGCTACCGACGAAATCCCGACGCTGGCAGACTTTTTAGAGTTCATCGACCTACACCGCTCGACCAAAACCCGCCTGACACACATCCGCCCCCAGGCCAGCACCCTCGGCGGCGCCATCAACCTGATGACCGCCCACAAATCCAAGGGCCTAGAGTTCCCGCATGTCTTCGTCATCGGGGCAATCGACAGCGCCTGGGGCGAGAAAGTCCGCTCGCGCTCGCGGCTGATTCGCTATCCCGCCAACCTCCAACTCCAGCCCGCCGGCGCCAGCTACGACGAGCGACTACGGCTATTTTTCGTAGCGATGACCCGCGCCAAAACCACCTTGACCATGACCTATTCCCAGACCAACGACGCCGGCAGCGACATCATGATCGCCAGCTTCCTGACCGACCACAAGCCAACGATTATCCCCGCCGCCGATACGCCCGCGGCGCAACTGACCGTGGCGCACACCGACTGGAGCACGCGGCTGAGCGCGCCGATTACCGCGGATCTCAAGGATGTGCTGGCGCCGACATTCGAAACCTACAAACTTTCCATTACGCATCTCAATAATTTCCTCGACGTCTCGCGTGGCGGACCGCAGAACTTTTTGTTGAATAATCTGCTGCGTTTTCCGTCCGCCAAAAGCCCCGCCGCCAGCTATGGTACCGCCATTCACGCCAGTCTCCAGCAGCTGCACAACCTGCTAGGCGCTGACCGCCGCCTGCCGCCTACCGAGCGCATTCTCCAATATTTCCGCACATCGCTCGAGGCCCAGCACCTGCTGTCCGACGACTTTGAACTATATATAGACAAAGGCACGGCGGCGCTGACGGCGTTTCTGGACGCCAAATCGTCCGAGTTTCATGACACCGAGCTCGCAGAACTCGATTTCGCTCACCAAGGCGTCGTCGTTGGCGGCGCCCGCCTGACCGGCAAGCTGGACGTCGCCGACATTGATAAGCATAATAAAACCATCTTCGTGACCGATTACAAGACCGGCAAGCCGTCGCACTCCTGGAAGGGCATATCTGACTATGAAAAAATCAAGCTTCACAAATACCGCCAGCAGCTGATGTTTTATCAACTCTTGGTCACGTCATCACGCGATTATGGCAATTTCACCTTCACCGGCGCCCGCCTGCAATTCGTCGAGCCAGATATGAAAACCGGCGACATCCTCAGCCTGGAGGACACATTCTCTAGGGAAGAATTGGCTGAATTCGCCCGGCTGATCGGCATCGTCTGGCGGAAAATCACCACCCTGGAACTGCCGGATATTTCTGGGTATTCCGCGGATTATAAGGGGATGGTGCAGTTTGAGGAGGATTTGTTGACAGAGGTAGCGTAGGCAATCTTGACAAAAAATATTGACATAGCTTGCTATTATTGATATATATATACTTGCTTTTGTTAACCGGAGCTGATTCTCGACAAGACGCCGCAAATGGCGTCAAGTCCTGACCATGCTTCGCACAAAAGCATGGTTCGAGAGGGGAGTTAGCTCTTTTCTACTGCCGCAACTCGCGGCGGGAAGGGGGTGAAGATCCCTTATGCCTACGTGGAACGTTTCTGACCGGAACGTCGCTTTTACCAAGGTAGCCGGCGGTGAGAAGCTTTCGGACTTCGAACGCCGAAAGCTGGCTGAACTCGGCTCCCAGGCTGGAAAGCTAGGAACCGCCGCCAGAAAGGCGGTTGCCAGAGACGAGGAGCGCTTCGGTAAGCGCTAATCGTCTTTAGGGCAGTTTTCGTTTTGGCGGTCGGGGTTTGTGCGACCCCGAAACCGCTGACCTCGCGTCAGCAAAAGGGCGTCTGTCCGCCCCTGGCATGATTCCCCAGCCGGTAGCCCGGAAAAGAATCACGGGACGCGCAGGCTTGCCCCTCGAACTTCCACGACGAAGTGGTTGATCGAGGATGGACGGGTTCGATTCCCGCCGCGTCCACTGAGATGACACAACGATGTGTCATCTCTCACTCCTGGACTCGCGAGTTCACTCGTGGCAGTTTTTCTCAAAGACGAGATTAACTCCGAGCAGAACCGCTCGAGTCCGCCACCCCTCACTCTCAATGGCGAGAGTGAGGGGATTTTCCTTTTTGTGGTAAAATAACAGAGATGACATCATTTTGGGATAACCTGCCGCAGCCGTTTTTTGCTTTAGCACCGATGGAAGCCGTCACCGACGTGGTTTTTCGCCATGTCGTGAAGCAGGCGGGCACACCCGACGTGTTTTTCACCGAGTTTGCCAATGCCACGGGCTGGGTGCACGCCGGCGACAAGGCCATCGCTGGGCGACTCATCAAAACCGACGATGAGCATCCGCTGGTCGCCCAAATCTGGGGTGGCGAGCCAGGTGATATGGAGCAATTTGCCGCTCACTGCACCAAGCTCGGCTTTGATGGCATCGACATCAACATGGGCTGTCCCGCCAAATCCGCCATCAAAAGCGGGGGAGCGGCACTGATCCGCCGACCCGACGTGGCAGTCGCCGCCATCACCGCCGCTAAAACCGCTGAGCTACCGGTCAGTGTGAAAACCAGGCTGGGCTATTCACGCGTTGACGAGTGGAAAGAATGGCTGGGCACACTACTGGCACAGGACCTCGCCAACCTAACCATCCACCTCCGCACCAAAAAGGAGATGAGCAAAGTCCCAGCGCATTACGAGCTCATCGACGACATCATCAAACTACGCGATGAAATCGCCCCACAAACTCTCTTGACTATCAACGGCGATATCCGCAACCGAACCCATGGTCTAGAGCTAGTCCGTCAACATCCCGGCATCAACGGCGTCATGATCGGGCGGGGGATTTTTAGCGATCCGTTTTGCTTTGTCGGAAGCAAGGTGAGCGAAGCATCTTCTGATGAGAAGACTGTGGATTGTTCGCGAATAGCGGACAATCCAGCCGAACGCTCGCGCCAAATCTCCAGTGGAGATTTAAGCGAAAAGTGTGCTTCGAATCAGAACGGTGCGCCGTTCGCCAATGCTTTAGAACACAAATCTGAACTAATCGCCTTATTACACTACCACCTTGATCTCTTCGACCACTACCAACCAACCCTCGGCCGCCCCTACGAAACCCTGAAACGCTTCTTCAAAATCTACATTCGCGACTTCGACGGCGCCAAAGAACTGCGCGAGAAGCTAATGCACACTAAAAACACCAGCGAAGTCCGCCAGATACTTGAAAAAATATAACTTTTATTATATGAAAAGTAAGCACGGTTGAGCATATCAACCATCCAACCTATAGCAATAAAACCTGGATTTCTTGATTGGACCAAGTATAACTTAGTCCTAAGCTACTCCACGTTCCAGCTTCTTTAAACGATCCTCGTAATCATCAAGACGCGCGCTATGGCGATTCAGATCAGTACCAATAGCGTTAAGAATTTCATTCTGGACTTCTTCATTCTCATCAAGGCGCTTATCTATACTATCAAGACGCTCGTTGATATCGTCAAAGCGCTTATCCATGCCATCAAGGCGCTTGTTGATACTATCAAAACGCTTATCCATGCCATCAAGGCGCTTATCCGTGTTGTCAAGACGCCTGTTAATACCGTCAAAACGCTTATTTATCTCAGCAGTATGGCCGCTCAGCACTGATTCCATCAGCTGTTTTATGTCTGCCAAATCGTCGCTAGTCAAGCTCATGCAAAAATTATAGCACGGCATAGTAACGGCACGCAAATCAATTCTATCGCCGTCAAAACACAATTATAACGATAGCAATCCAGAATTACCGCCGTCGCTTGCGCCGATGAAGATCCGCCACTTTCAATCGCACCATGTGCCGGTCGATGAGCTGCTTGGCTTTTTCGCGCTCGACTTGGTCGCCGGCTTCGTCGCGGGCTTTGATGGCGCGCTCCAGCGCTGCCTGAGTTTCCGCCTCGATGATATCGTCGCCGTGGTCGGCCTCATCCACTAGGATTTGCACTGATGAATAATCAATTTTCACCACGCCGCCGGAAATTGCGAAATATTCCAATTGGCTATCCAAATCTTCTTTGTGGCGGCGCACAGTGATGACACCGTCCCGCGCAATCGTCACTAGCGGCTCATGACTCGGGAAAACGGATATTTCGCCGTCAATGGTTGGGATTGACAGCGAATAAACCTCTTCGTCGACCTTCGTGCCAACAAGTGTAACTAATGACAATTTCATGGCTATTTGGCTTTCTTCTTAGCCGATTTGGCGGCGGATTTTTTGTCGGCAGCTGGCTTTTCATCAGCTTTAGCCTTGGCTTTATCATTAGCTTGTTCCGATTCAGCATCACGGGCGACTTGGTCGCTCAAAGTGCCTTGCACCATGTAGAACCAGCTTTCTGGCTTGTCGTCGTATTTGCCGGCCAAGATATCAGCGGCATCGCGAATAGTATCTTCCAGTTTAACGTACACGCCTGGATTACCAGTAAATTTCTCAGCCACGTGGAATGGCTGCGCCAGGAAGCGCTGGATGCGGCGAGCCCGAGCGACGATTTGCTTCTGGTCGTCCGACAATTCTTCCATACCGAGGATAGCGATAATGTCCTGTAGTTCCTTGTACTGCTGCAGCACCCGCTGGACTTCGCGTGCCACGCGGTAATGTTCCTCACCAACAATCTCTGGATCAAGCGAGTTAGAGCTGGAATCCAACACGTCAACGGCTGGGTAGATACCAATTTCTGTCAAAGCACGGTTCATCACGATGGTCGCATCCAGGTGAGCGAAGGTCGTCGCTGGCGCTGGGTCGGTCAAGTCGTCAGCTGGCACATAGACAGCCTGAACAGAGGTGATCGAACCCTTTTTCGTCGAAGTAATGCGCTCCTGCAGAGCACCCATTTCTTGCTGCAAGTTCGGCTGATAGCCCACAGCGCTTGGCAAACGACCCAGCAGTGCCGACACCTCAGCACCAGCCTGCGTGTAGCGGTAAATATTGTCGATAAACAGCAGCACGTCCTTACCTTCGTCACGAAAGGCTTCAGCCATCGCCAGACCCGAGAGTGCCACGCGCAAACGTGCTCCAGGCGGCTCATTCATCTGGCCGAACACCAGCGAAGTCTTGTCCAGCACGCCCGCTTCTTCCATCTCATAATATAGGTCATTTCCTTCACGGGTACGCTCACCAACACCGGCAAACACCGAGTTACCAGAATGGAACTTGGCAATGTTGTTGATCAACTCGGTGATCAGGACGGTTTTACCAACACCAGCACCAGCAAACAGACCTGCTTTACCACCCTTGGCCAGTGGTGCAATCAAGTCAACAACCTTAATTCCAGTTTCCAAAATCTCCGTCTTGTTCGACTGCTCGCTCAGATCCGGAGCAGGGCGGTGAATTGGCGCGGTTTTACCCTTTGGCTGCGGTTTCTCGTCAATCGCTTCACCAACCACGTTGAACATGCGCCCTTGAGTCTCGGCACCCACTGGCACAGAAATCGGCGCACCAGTCGCCACTACTTCTGCACCGCGAGCCAAGCCGTCAGTCGACGACAGCGCAATCGCTCGCACCGTGTGCTCATCAAGGTGCTGCGCTACCTCCAACACCAGCGTCTCTTTGCCATTCTTGACATGCAACGCGTCGTAAATTGCCGGTAATTTAACGTCACGTGGAAACTCCACATCGACCACCACGCCAACGATTTGAATAATTTTTCCTAGTGTTTTACTCATCAATTTTTCCTCCGCACTTCCTTTGTATTAATCTCACTTTTCATATCGCATCTATGCCTCCTGATAATCCATAATTATATCCAAAGAATAGCTCTTATCCGACAGCGCTCGACGAGCTGGTTCTATCATATCATCAGGAAAACGCAAATTCAGTTTTTCTAAAGCCTCTAACGTCACGAAGTCAACCTGCTGGATTCCTTCTTCGCGCGGGGCAGGATAATCATCGGCAATGTGTCCCAGAAAAAACACAACCAGCGACATGCCAGAATCAGTATTTTTCAGCAGCACCGACAGAACACCGTCAATTGCAACTGTATAGCCAGATTCTTCCTTCGCTTCGCGTACCGCCGCCTCCACCAAACCTTCGCCCGGCTCGACATGTCCCGCCGGAAAATTCCATGTGCCTAATTGTCCGTAGTTATCTTTGCCCTCTTGAATAACTAATAATTTACCGTCTTTTACGACAACAGTGCTGACGAATAGGGTTGTGCTATTCATCATTGTTCCATCGCCTCCACGCCGCCAGAAATTTCCGCCAGCTCCTGGGTGATCGCACCCTGACGGGCTTTGTTCATCGCCAGCGTCAAGTCATCCACCAGATCAGACGCGTTGTCTGTCGCATTCTTCATGGCCATCATCCGCATAGAATGCTCCGAAGCGCGAGCGTCCAGCAATGCCTGCAGTAATCGCGCACCTGTCAAACGGTTCGCCACGGCGTCCAGCACTTCTGGAATACTCGGCTCGTATTTGGCATCAGAAACCGTATTCGAAACCTCGCTCGGATCGATCAATGCTTTAGTACCCGCCGGCAGCAAGCGCGACAGCTCCGCCGTCTGCACCATGCTATTGACAAACCGCGTGTACACCAGCGTCACCGCATCAACCTCGCCATTCTCAAACATGCTAATGGCAGTGTTCAAAATCGTGTGAAAGGTGAGTCCAGACGGCTGATCTGGCAGGTCCTCGTACGTACCGATAATCTTCGTATCCTTCAGGCGCGAGGCAAACTGCGACGCCCGACGCCCAATTGTCAAGGTTAGATTCTCGATACCGCGTTCGTCGTCGCGCTTCAGCAGCTCCAGATATTTCTTCAAGACATTGGTGTTATACGCACCAGCTAGACCCTTGTCGCTAGCGATGACGATGATCAAACGCTTGGTAATTTTGCGGCGCTTAAACAGTGGGTGATTATCGGTCGCACCTTGGCTGGCCAGATAGCTCAGCAGCTCCTCGGCCGCCATGGTGTAGGGAGCCGAGGCCTTGTCCGCCTCTTGGGCGCGGCGCATTTTGCTGGCGGCCACCAACTGCATCGCCTTGGTGATTTGCTTGGTCGAATCCACCGAGCGAATGCGATTTTTCAACGCGCGGGTATTAGGCATGGTTCTTCTCTCCTCTGCGCCTTTTTTGCCTTCTTAGTCCCTTTAGAACGTGGCGAGATACCGATTTCCACATCACCCAATAATCTTGTTCTCTAGGAATCTTTGGACGATGCGTTTTCAATTGAAAATCATTCGCGCTATCTATAGCTCTACCGTAAGAATCAGCAGCTTGCTTAAATTCAGGCGAATCTCGTCTTAATTTCACGCGCCAAATCCTTTCGCCGCCACTTGGGTTGCCTCGTCAATGACTTTCAGTTGCTCGTCAGTTGGCTTGGCGCCCTTATTAAGTTCACGCATTGCGTTTTTATTATTTTTCCAAAGTTGTGTCAGTAGGACAGCTTGTGCTTCCTTAATTTTAGCGACCGGCACACTATCAAAGGCGCCGCTGGTTACCGCATGGATGCTGACAAACTGTTCCCACACGCTCATCGGCTGGTACTGTGGCTGCTTCAGTAGCTCAGTCAGACGTTGGCCGCGATCGATTTGCGCCTTGGTCGCATCATCCAGATCCGAGCCAAACTGCGCAAATGACGCCAATTCGCGGAACTGCGAAAGGCCGAGCTTCAAGTTACCACCGACCGACTTAACCGCCTTCGTCTGGGCAGCACCACCAACGCGGGAGACTGATAGACCAGCGGAGATAGCTGGGCGAATACCTTGGTAGAACAAGTCAGTCTCCAGGAAAATCTGACCGTCGGTGATGGAAA
Source organism: uncultured Candidatus Saccharibacteria bacterium (assembly GCA_963456375.1). Taxonomy (GTDB): domain Bacteria; phylum Patescibacteriota; class Saccharimonadia; order Saccharimonadales; family Saccharimonadaceae; genus Nanosynbacter. The sequence continues at coordinate 66,056 of CAUOLH010000005.1, forward strand.
TCACGTTGGTTGGAATGTAAGCCGAGATGTCACCAGCCTGCGTCTCGATGATCGGCAGGGCAGTCAGTGAACCAGCGCCCAATTCATCCGACAACTTGGCTGAACGCTCCAGCAGGCGAGAGTGTAGGTAGAACACGTCACCAGGGTAGGCCTCGCGTCCCGGTGGGCGGCGCAACAGCAATGACATCTGGCGGTAAGCCACGGCGTGCTTGGTCAAATCGTCATAAATCATCAGCGCGTGGCCGCCGTTGTCGCGGAAATATTCACCCATGGCCGTACCAGCATATGGCGCCAAGTACAACAGGGAAGCCGCGTCCGACGGGCTGGTCGCCACCACGATGGTCTGCTCCATCACGCCTTCTTCTTTCAGGCGGTCAACCAGCCGGGCAATCTTTGATAATTTCTGTCCAATCGCCACGTAAACGTTCACCACGCCAGTCTTTTGCCGCGCCTGGTTGATCATAGTGTCGATGGCAATCGCCGTCTTTCCAGTCTGGCGGTCGCCAATGATCAGCTCGCGCTGCCCGCGACCAATCGGGAACATGGCATCAATTGACATGATACCGGTCATCAGTGGCTCATGCACCGACTTGCGGCCCATCACGCCGATGGCTGGGCGCTCAATCAGCCCGCGTTGCTTCGTCTTGATGGCTGGTCCGCCATCGAGCGGCCGACCCAGCGGGTCAACCACCCGGCCGAGCAGCTCCTCGCCAACTGGTACGTCCAACACCGCACCCTTGCGGCGGACACTGGCGCCAGCCTTGACTTTTTCTTCGCCGCCGAGGATCACCGCACCGATTTCATCTTCCATCAAGTTCAGCGCAAACGCTTCTACTGTGCCGCCATCAGTTTCAATTTCTAGCACTTCGCTGTAGCCAGCTTTACTGAGGCCGTGCACCCACGCCACGCCGTCGCCGACGCGGATGACCACACCAGCGTCCTCTAGTCCTTCCGTCGCCTCCAGCTGCGCGATTTTTTCCCGCAGGCTTTTGGCTAGTTCTGTCACATCAATCTTGCTCATTTTTCCTCCTAGATTTTCTTCGCCCGCAAGTCGTTTAATTTCTTCAAAACCGTTGCGTCCAGCGTTGCAGTTGGCGTCCGTAGTTTGAAACCGCCGATGAGTGCTTGGTCAATTGATTCACGCAGTAACACAGTGATGTCCTTAGTACTGTGGTCGCTCGGAACCTCCGCATCAAGATGTTCGACATGCTGAGCAGCGCGGTCGCTACCATCTGTTTCGGGTGCGCGGGCTTCGCTCCGGGCATCCTTTCTGGACGCTCGGGCTGCAGAGCGACCCTCCACAGATGTCAGCGACTCCATACCCGAGTTAGATGATAGTAGCCGCTTAATTGCATCCTTTGTCGCCTCGCCCAGCGGCGTTGCGCTTTCCACCGTCGCCACAACTGTCCCGCGCTCAGCCAATTCCACCTCAATATCCCGCGCCAACAATTCGACTTCGCGCTCATGCTTTTCATAAATCAAGAACCCGGCAATCTCTTCCAGCACCGCGTCATTACCCGCCAAAAGCTGCTCTGCTGCATACTTCGCCAGCTTTCGCCTGGACACCAGCCGCATTTATTCAGCCTCCTTCAGCGCTGTTGAAATCAGCTTCGCATCCTTTTTAGCATCAAGCTTTTCGCCCAAAACTTTGCCAGTCGCCTCCGCCACTAATTCCAGCGTCGAGTTATGCAATTCTTTCTTCGCATTCGCAACTTCCTGAGCGATTTTATCGTGCGCTTCCTTTATCATCGCTTCAGACTTGGCGGCCGCTTTGGCGTTGGCTTTATCAACTAGCTGCTCGGCTTCTTCGCGCGCTGACGCCATAATGTCGCCAGCTTCCGCCCGGGCCTTCTGTATCAACTCGCTGGCCGTTTTCTCAGCCTTATCTGCATTCTCGCGCGCCGATTTGGCTGCTTTATCAATAGTCTGCATATCTTTATCGCGCTTATCTAAGATCGCCAGCAGCGGCGGATAAACAAACTTGCGCAAAATAACCAGCAGCAGCAGGAAAGCGACCGTCTGCAAAGCGAGCAACCGCCAATCAATTCCCAGCGAACCAAACAAATCTGCTTTTTCCGGCGCGTCAGAATTGGCAAATTGTGTTAATATTTTCTCCACAATTTACTCCCGAAAACTACATAACTTTGCCGACGATTGCCGCCACGAAACCGATGATCGCGATCGCGTCAATAAACGAAATACCTAAAACCATCATGGTGCGCAAGTCATTAACTTTCTCCGGATTGCGGCCAGCTGCGTTCATCGCTGACACGCCAACCATCGCTGCGCCAATTGCCGCAAATGCCGCTGGAATAGCGTAGGTAAGTGTAAATGCTAATTCTTTCATATAATTTCTCCTTTATTTAATACTTTACTTTTCTAATCATTCTCCGCCGCTATATTTTTAGCTTGAACAGATGAATGAGCACGATCAGCCGGCTCGTCTGCATCGTGGTGAGCCAATCCCAGGGAAATAAATACAGTTGACAACATAAAGAAAATATACGCCTGAATGCCGCCGATAAACAATTCAAACAAATAGAACGGCTGCAGCGCTGCCGGCGACGCCAGTTTCGCCATATACGCGATAACCGCCAGCAAAATCTCGCCGGCAAACACATTGCCAAACAGCCGGAAGCTCAAGCCAAGCATCCGCGAAAATTCCGCTACCAGCTCCAGAATGCCAACGAAAGACATAATCGGATCTTTCAAAGGATTCACAAAATAACGGCCCATATTTCCCTTAAAACCAAGATATTTGAAAGCGTAAACCTGCACCGCCACAATCGTCACAATTGCCAGTCCAAACGTCATATTAAGATCTGCTACGCCGCCGCGGAACAGGGGAGTGCCATGCCCGCCAATGGTAATCGGACCGACGACCGGCAGCAGCCCTAGCCAATATTGCGCAACGATGAAAAAGAATATAGTGATACATAGCGGCGCTACCCGGCGCGCCCATTTCTGGTCAGGGATAACCTGGCCAACCGTTTTATATAACCCGTCAAATGTCCAGTTCATCAAGCGCGTCATAAAAGTAGGCTTTTTCTTACCCAGCGCTGCCGCGCGCGTTCGGAACATCAGCCATATCAGAACAACCAAACCAACGATGCCAAGCATGTGCGAATTAGTAATCGGGAAGCCGAACACATTAAAAACCTCGTCGGCTTTGACCGAAATATGCAAACCAGCGTTCGCCATACTGTCAATCATTTCTTTGACTCCTGGCGCCTAATCTGCGCAATTTGCAGCCACACTAAACCGAAAGACACGGCAAAACCCAGCGCAACGCCGGAAACCATCAACCACGGCTTCGTCCTGTAGCAATAGTCAGCCGCCAGCCCAACCAGCGTAAAACCGATCGTCGGCACAAACATTCGCCACGTCGTCCCGACAATAGTTTTCGCCATCAATACAGAGGCATCGGCCTCGCTTTTTTTGCCAGTTTTAACATGAGTCTTTTTTGCCATTACTTATTAATATATCAATCTGCTATACTGTTTGGCAAGATGCCGCGCCGAAATTATCCGAAAAACCGCCAGAAAATACCATCTGCGCCAGTGAAATCGCCAAGCGCTGCTGTCAATTCCGCCTGCCGGCAAAAACGCCGCTTTACCTCTGAAAAACAAGCCAAATCCGCCGCCGAAACCCAGGAATTACTCAACTCCAGAATACACCTGCAAACATACCAATGCGAATGGTGCAGGGGATGGCATTTAACCAGTAAAAACTTGCAGCTACGAAAGTAAACTTAGTATGTCAAAGTCCTTTGCATATTTGTGTACTTGTTCGCCTTTGGAATATAGCTATTGTTCGTTGTGCCGTCGCCCAACTGTCCATGAGAATTATTACCTACAGTATAGACAAAGCCATTATCGGTCAATATAACCGTCGTGCCATTTCCTGTTTGTACGGTCTTTGCTTTTACTCCCGCAGGCATAAGCATTTTAACCGGAGAAATACTTTTTGCATAAGCAGTACCTACGCCCAGCTGTCCAAATTGATTCGCACCCGCACCATAAATATCTCCCGTCGTAGAGACTATAAAAGTATTCGCAGTACCTCCAAACAGCGCAGTATAGACATATTTCGCAGACACACCAGCCGGTAAAGGCACTTTTTTCAAATTAACCGAATATCTTTCCGGCGAGTTTATTCCTAATTGTCCAAATTCATTGTCTCCAGAGCTCCATACGCTGCCATCGTCCAATAAAATCGTTACTGACCATTGGTCTGTTGTCATGTCTACCACTTTCCGTCCAGCAGGTAACGGCACTTTCGCTACTTTGTCAATTCCTTTAAGCGAAAATTTTTGTGAAGACGAACCTGAACAATCCCGCAACTCAAGCCGTCCACTTGAGGCAATACTCATACACTTGCCGGTATCTGGATTACGAATATAGTTATTGCTAAATACCCATTTTTGTGCCCCGCTATTGTTACACGCCCATATTTGTATAGGATTGCCGTTAGCAGAACTACTACTGCGATTATCTATACACAACTCCGTAACACCGTTAGGACGTATTTTAATTGCTCCGCCCTCTCCTGAGGCCACAGGTAGCCATTCTAATTTTTGCGCATTAGTACTATTACAATTCCAGGTTTGCAACTGTGTACCCTGAGTTGTCGAAGAGCTAGGAACATCTATACATCTGCCATTGCCAGAATTGCTCACTGGAGCAGCCGCCCCCGCTAATGCGCCAAAATTCAATTGCCAGTAGTCAACATCGTTGCCTGTGACGTATAGCCGACCAAGATTATCAAGAATATACGAGGTAACACCGTCGGTGGCGAGCTTTTTAGCCTTTGATTTTCCAGAATTACCGAACTCGCCAACCTGGACAGGCTTTGACGTATCGTTGCGCGTACCATTGCCAAGCTGTCCAAGTTTATTTCCTCCCCAGCCATAAACTCGACCACCCTGCATTAAGGCAAGGACAACATTACTGTCTGCTACCAGATTACCTGGCTGAGCTCCGCCTGCGCCAACAAGAGGAAGCGTATTAAGATCGCTAGCTATAGGAGTTGGTAAAGCTACTCGAACAGGAGTTTTCGCATTTGAACAACCAGCCAGCGGATAATCACTGCCCAGTTGGCCGCCAACACACAAACCAGCAGAATAAATATTATTATCACTACCTATAACAAATGTTGTATATGCTGCTGTGTTAACAAACTTCCCACCCACGCCAGCGGGAAGTTGAAACTTTTTGTAAACATCTGTACGACTCACACCTGAGTTGATACCAAGCTGACCAAAATCATTAGAACCAGTACCATAAACTTCTCCGTCGCTTGTTATCACAAAAGTTGATCTGCCTTGCGACAAAAAATTAGTATACACAGAAGTAACAATCTTACCGGCAGGTAATATGGCAGGTTTCGGAGTTAAGGTCGAATCATAAGAACTATTACCTAGCTGACCGCGATCATTATAGCCAACACCGACAGCCTTTCCATCCGGACGCACAACCTTAAAGTATGCGCCTTTCGTTTGATAATATCCAAACGCAATTCTTTGGAAGCTAACCTGTCCGCTGCTCACTTGGCTACCATTATAGGCATATTCCTTAAAGACAGCGCCGTCACTTCTAACGAGCTCAACTTTTCCTTTTGTGGGAATTATGTATGCTCCATTTATATATACCGGGGAAGACACGACGTAGCTGGTTCTTATATTTCCATGCGAAACAACATATTTAGAAAAACCGGGATTAGCAGAACCATTGCAGTTAGAGTTAGGCTTAATAGTAGCACTGCCCGATAACGGCGACAAATAATTATTATCTCGTATACACAACTCCGCCCGAGTGTTGCCGCTTTCCGCCGCCTCGCGCGCCAGTTGATAATAATATTGTTCTTTTAAGGTGTTATTGGCAGCTGTAGATAACTGCAGCGCCATACCCAAAAGACCAAGCATAATAACCGATGACAGCAAAACCGTAGGAAGAGTAAAGGCTTTTTGCTGCATGCGTTTCACTCTCGTCATAATCATGATAATTTCATTGTACATTAACCGCCAACCATAAACAATATGCTATACTTAGATAAAATATCTAAGGAGGGAATTTATGAGCGACGATAAAACAACAGCGACAAACAGCCAGGACAACGCGGCAGCAAGCGGCCAAAATGCCAAGGTCATCGTCTACAGCACCAGCTGGTGCGCATTCTGCCACACCGAGATGGAGTGGTTGAAAAAACTCGGCATTGATTTTGTCGCCAAGGACATCGAGGCTGATCCAAGTGCCAAAGAAGAATTGCTCAGCAAGAACGGCGGCAATTTCCAGGGCGTGCCGGTAACCGATGTTTGCGGCGAGATCATCCTGGGATTCGACCGGCCGAAGCTTCAGGATGCGCTCCGGAAAAACGGTTTGATCGCCGAATAATTTTTGAGACTTAAGATGCCGCGGGGTTTTTATTCTCGCGGTATTTTAATTGGCTTATTTAATCGCTCAAGCCGCACCAATTTGCACCACTTCGCCGCCAATTTCTTGGCGGAAATAATTGTCGTGGCTGACGTACAGGATGGCGCCAGAATATTTCGCCAGTGCCATCTCTAACTCCTCAATGCTCGGTAGGTCAAGGTGGTTGGTTGGCTCATCCAAGATCAGCAGCTGCGGGTCATTCGCCAGCATGGCAATGATCTGAAAGCGCGCTTTCTGGCCACCCGACAGGTGCACCAGTGGCGTCATCCGATCCGCTTCAGTGAACAGATAATCGGCTAGCAATTGGCGAATTTTGGTATCAGAAATCGATAGATCGCGGCTGAGATATAACTTCTCAATCGCCACCTCCAACGAATCCGTCAAATACCGCTCATCAATTTCTTGCTCATACACACCGACCCGTACCTGTGGGTCGAGAAAGAGATTACCAGAGTAGAGGATAGGGGCGGCAGGTGCGACACCTCCTCCGCCAGAGACTGTGAAACGTTCGTGAGTAACGGACGTTTCAGCCGAACGCTCGCGAAAAATCTCCGGTGGAGATTTGAGCGAAGAGTGTGCTCTGGCAGAGGATGGTGGAGTAGCTGCCGCGGTTCGTCTTCCAGCCGTCTCCTCCAAAGCACACTCCAGTACAGGAGGTGCCGCTGGCGCTGGCGCATCTGGCACGAGCGGTGTCTCAGATTCCTTCTGAGCGTATTCGAGCTGGCTCGTCAAACTCTTTTTCTGAAGGCTTTGCCTTTCCGGCAAAGGCGCGCCAAGAGCGCCAGCTAGATCAGTTGGCGGCGCGCCGGCCTGAAGAGAAAGATGTTTGCGAGACGGGCGAGTCACACCACTGCTTGCCAACAACATCCGAATCAGCGTCGTCTTGCCAGCGCCATTACGGCCGCGCAGCTCCACCGCTTCACCCTCACGCAGATCAATATTCACCCCCTCAAACAATATCCGCTCGCCAACACCAACCGCCGCATCCTCAACCCGCACCAGCACATGCTGGCTGCGACTGGCCGCGTCCTTCATCGATAGCCGAATATTGCGCGCCTTGAACTTGCCGTAACGCTCAGCCGACTTATAATCAAGCTGCCCAGCCGACTCCTTATCGATCCAAAACGTCGGCCTGTCCATCTCTAATAACTCCGCCAGCTCGGCCCGCGCTTCATTTTCCAGCCGCTTAAACTTCTGGATGGTACCGGGGTTGCGCGACTTTTCCTTCAGCCGCTGATAATCCAGCGCCTTTTGTTTGAGGTTAGTCATCCGCTTTTCAATGTGCTCAAAATTATTCATGCCCGCCGCCGTCGCCTGAGCGTTTTGTTTGAGGTAGGCGTCATAATTACCGCGGTAGCTGACCGCTCGGCCGTCTTTAAGCTCGATGATCCGATCCACCCGACCCAGTACATCGCGGTCGTGGGTGATAATCAGCATGGCCTGGCGCGGCTGCGAACTCATCCAATCGATAAACTGCTGCTTGGCCACATAATCCATATGATTGGTCGGCTCATCAATCAGTGCCAAATGCGCTTCCGAATGCATAATCTTCACGATCTCCACCAGCCGCTTCTGACCGCCCGACAGAGAACCAAGCAGCCGCTCGCCGCATCCGCTCAGCTGAAAATTATCGAGCTCTCGAGCAATCTTCTCCTCAATCTGATAAAACCCTTTCTGGTCAAATCGCTCCAGCGCCTGGGTGTACTCCTCAATCTTGCGCATATTATCGCCCATGGTCTCGGGATATTCATCAATAATTTTCTTTAAGCTCGCATATTCTGGCAGCCCCGCCAAGATGTAGCTCAGCACCGTCTGATCGCCCAAACCGTGATGCTCCTGCGCCGTACTGGCCACGGTGATGCCGCGGCGAAAAATTACTTCGCCAGTGTAGTCGGTGTCCGTGCCCGCCAAGATACCAAACAACGTCGATTTGCCGACGCCATTGCGGCCAACCACGCCAACCTTCTCGCCGTCATCCACGCTGAACTTGACGTCGCGCATCAACGTCTTGTCGCCAAAACTCTTCTCGGTGATATGAATATCGGCTATCATTCGCTTTTATTATAACAGAGGAAAATTCCAAACGCTATTGTAATTTAGTAATAAATATAGTATAATAAAAAAATGGATAAGCCGCCAGAACATCAAGATGCAAAGATCGTTCCATTATTCGAACAATATGAACCGAAAACCCCGAGACTTACAGAACCCCCAAGCGCACGTATAGTTGAATTACCAGACGCACTCCGCAGACAAAGTAGCGATGAATATTCGGACACCTCGCCAAAAAAACAACCTCAAGGCGCAGAAATTATTGAGTTTCCCAGCACGCCAACTAGTCTTCGCCGGCAAGCCAGCGAACTAATTGGTAAAGTCCTTGCAGGAGAAGAAAAAGAGCACAGCGATGATCCGCGGCACGAAAAGATTGATAAAAAAGAAGCTATCAAAACCATTGCCGAATTATTGACTAAAGCGCACGAAAAACCAGACGACAATCCCAGAAATAATCGCACAATAGAATTAGGAAGATTAGTAATGGCGCTAGTAGCACTTGATTCCAAGACAGCCGAAGCTTTGAACACCCCGAGCGTCCGTGAAGAGCTTAAAAGAATCATTGATCTCTCTAGGCATCCGGTTCTTCGAAATTCTAGACTCATGGCGAGATGCGCCCTACAATATTTGGAAGAAAACAAGCCGGAATCTAGCGCGGAAAACAACACCGACCCAGAACCGCCTAGTATTGCCTAAAAATTACCCGAACGCTGCCATTGACAATTCATAAATTTACTATTATCATCTTTATTTATATGAACCGGGAACCAAAATCACGTCAACCAACCTTTTACCGTCCTGTCAATAATCCGGAGGAAATTTGCGGACGCCTAACGGAAGGCATCAGGGAAGCATTACCAGAGATCCTATCAACAAAAACCTCCAAGGACGGACTGCGCGCTATAATTAAACAGAGACAAGAATGTCCATCGCTTCATTATTCTATATTCCCAAAACCAGAATCAATAGAATCAGCGCAACAAACACTCCGTTTTCGAGTGACTGGTTTGCATACAATAGCAAAAGCTACAGAACAACTTATCTGTTTGACATTTGAAGACCCTAACGAAATTTTATCCGAAGAAAAACGAAAAATAGCCAAACTGCTTCAAGATTGTTACAACAAAAAAGATAGACATACGTACTGGCAGATTATATCATCCGGCGCCGAACCCTACATCCCGATCGCTACCGCTGGTATCGGTCTGCCCGAAAACAGCTTAAATGAATATGCGGCAGAAAGATTAGAAGGCAAGGATTTGTATGTAGTGCTTGGAGGATTGGCAGTGTCGCCAGACATACGCGCCAGAACCAAAAATAAAGAAGATCGTACGCACCGCCGCAGGTCTCCTGGGGTAACGTCAAAAACCCACAAGTCTAATTCAGCATCAACCGAGCAGACGCCATCAGGAATTACTGTAGCCCGCTTATCGCCAGACCGCCAACCTATACCATCGGGATTTCTGCGGACGCTCATACCTAGCTAACACGACCCCTCCTAAACCAAACCGCGAACGCAGCAGCAAGCTCTATTAAAACCTGTTATAATCACCATATGGCTAAAAAACCTAGCGCCAGAACGAGAAAACTCAATACGCCCGCGATTGTTAATCGCCGGGCCAGGTTTGATTATGAGCTGGGCGAGGAAATAATTGCCGGGCTGGTTTTGACAGGAATGGAAGTGCGCGCCGCCAGAGAAGGGCACGTCCAATTGAAGGGTGCTTTCGTCAGTTTGAAAAATGGCGAATTATGGCTGAACAATGCCAGTTTTTCGCTGCGGCTGAACGAGCGCGGGCAAGCAAATACCCGCAGCGTCGACACTTCGGCGCGGAAATTATTAGTCAGCAAACGGCAATTAGCAAACTTTACCGAGGCAAAAAAGCAGGGCATGACCATCGTGCCGACGAAATTATTGACTGGCGGAAAATTTATCAAGATCATCATCGCCCTTGGTAAAGGCAAAAAAACCTACGACAAGCGCGAGACTATCAAACGCCGCGACCAGGACAGAGAAACCAGGCGGCTCATCGCCAACCGATAAATTTATCAGAGAATCCCGGCAATTTCTGAGATATTATTTCTAGCTTATTCCAAATTTTTCCGCGTCTCAATCAGGCTTTGGTAGAGTTTTTCGAGCTTCTTCACCTGGCTGCGCTCAGTAAATTTACGGGCAAGTTTTTTACTTTCAGCGCTAAATTCCGCCTGTTTTTTCGGGCTTTTCAGAATTGAGATTACTTTTTCAGCCACGCTTTCTGGAGTATTTTCTGCGAAATAGCCATTAATTCCGTCCTTCACGACCTCGGAAACTTCCGTATCAATAATCACAATTGGCTTGCCAGCGTGCGCAGCTTCATGCAGAACCCAGCCCTGAGTGTCTTTTAGTGATGGAAAAGTAAACACCTTCATCACTTCATATGCAACGCCCAAATCTTCTCGCGGCATAGCGCCGGTGAATATAATCCTATCCGCGAAATTCGTTTCCGCAGCCATTTTTTCCAAAGTCTGACGATACTCAAAGTCGCCGACAAACAACAACTTAGACTTCGGCCGGGCTGACGCGATAAACTTGTCAAACGCCTCAATGAGAATCGGCAAATTCTTCTCCTCGCCTAAGCGCCCTACAAAACCAAATACTTCATCAGTTTTATGCAAACCCCATTGTTCTCTAAACTCTTTTATCCGCTCTGTCTTCGGCTTCGGCAAAGCGTTAACGCCGTTTGGCATTAAAGTAATCTTATAGCTGTAATCTTCTGTTTGCCAAGATTGCAACTGGTCGCGGCTTTTACGCGACAGCGCGATAACCGCATCCGCCTTGCTGTATAGAATAGTAATAACGCGCTCAATGATATCTTTATTCCATTTTGTTACGCCGTTGCGCGGACGATATAGCTTGGCAACCTCTAATAAATCCTGGCCATTCAACTTAACAGATAGCGGAAAAATAATTCCCGCCAAGGCCAAAGCTCCCGGCAAAACCGCTGGATAATGGTCAACAAATTCATACAGATCGGTACAATGCTGAACAACGAGCGGAATATTATTTTTATTCGCCGCCTTTACACCCAACAGTCCAATTTGCGAAGGGGTAAAAATATGCACAACATCCAGATTCATATTAGCAATTTGGCGCTGCACCACCGGAGGGAAGAACACCGACGTATCATAATCATCAAAAAACGCGCCCTTAATTGAGCGAAAACGAATAATCCGGCTGTTATCGTCTTCGTGAAGCAGCTCAGCTTGCTTAGCAGGACTAATAGATTTTGCCGGACAAAAGACATAGACCTCATGCCCTAAAGCCTCTAGCTCGCGCTTTAGCGACTCGACTACATAAACGATACCATTGATAGACGGTCTATAGCTATCCGTAAAAAGTCCTATCCTCATAGCCTCATTATACCATTTATATCAAAGATCGACAGAGATCGACCAGCCGCCCTCGACAGTTTAGCAAAAATACCACTCGATTTCTCAATCACTAGAACTATCCTCGACTTATTCCAAATTTTTCCGTGTCTCGATCAGGCTTTGGTAAAGCTTTTCGAGTTTCTTCGCCATCGTTACTGAATCAAGCGACTTTGCTACCTTTAGCGCCCCGCGCGACAACTCCTCGATTTTCTCTGGGTGCGCGAACAAATCATTAAATACTTTTGCGAAATCTTCGCCACCAATACCGCCAGTCAAAACAGCATTATGCTTAGTCAGTGCCTCGGTCATCCGTTCGTCGCAATAAACAATCGGCAAACCGCTAGCCGACGCCTCCAGGAAAGTCATCGGTTGATTATCAAAATGATACGACGCTAAAGAGAATATATCAGCCTGCTTGAGCATCGCCGCCACCTCGTCGCTCGAACGCATACCAGTGAAAATTACTCGATCACTGACATCCAGTTCTTCAACGCGCTGTCTAAGCTCTTCTTCATACGGACCGCCACCAACCAAGACTAACTTGACCTTTCTGTCGCGGATATGCGGCATTGCCTCAATCAACGTCCGCTGGCGCTTCTCTGGGCTTAGCCGCGCCACTGAAATGATGAATTTCTCACCAGGACGTTTCTCGATCGGCGAATCGGCTGCCGACGCTTTTTCATAACGCTTGATATCAATACCGTTCGGAAAAACATAGCATGGAACCGTCAATCCGCCTTCGTCGATTAAAATCCTTTCCAAATGCTTCGACGGCGAGATACAGGCATCGCATTTATTGGCAAATGCTGCCATCAGCCTCCAGCCTTGCCGCGACATAACATCTCGTATCGTACTTTTACTCATTGAGCGCAGTTGCTCGCGCGACGCCGTCGGCAGAATCGGCTTAACGCGCAAGACAACCGGGAACGCTACTGTCGCCGCAATCAAACCAGCAATCACCGTAAAAGGATAATCGTCAATCAATTCAGAATACATCGTATGAACCGTTGTCACGTGCGGTATATTCTGCCGCCTAGCTACGCTGTGCGCCAACACGCCCATATAAAGCTGCATCTGGCTATGTACTATGTCAAATTTATATTTGTCTAATTTCTTCGCTAGACCAGGATAAATAACTGCCATCTCGCGCTTATCGAAAACATAATTCTTAGCTGACGGTAGACGAATAATGTGATCATCGTGATCTTCGTAGCCTTCGCACCTTGGCGCTATCACAAAAACTTCATGCCCAAGCGACTCCAAAGCCTGCTTGCAATTCAAGGTTGATGTTGACACGCCATGGACTGAGGGCAAATAGTCGTCAATAAAGAATGCTATCCTCATATAGACATTTTACCATAAACACCCCAAGCTAAAGTTCAGGGTAGCTATCAACAGCCTCAAAATGTAAGATATGTCCAGCCCCTGGGGCGGTTATGAACGTTGCTGTCGGCAGCAAACCTTTCATAATCTCTCGCGTTTTCGAGGTAATAATGTTATCCTTGCTGCCAATTATCACAGTGATATCGTAATCGTCAGACACACCCTTAATATAAGGATTCTTCTCATATAGCATCGTCGTCAGAGTATTGGAATCTTCAAGCGCCAGGCTAGATTTCTTACCGCTCTCAGACTCAAAAAGCCACTCCCAAGCATCTTCCTGCCGAGGTCGAATTTTTAGCGCAGACGCCATTCGAATCCTTTGAACAGGTTTAGTATTATAAACTTCCCAGGCAAACTTACTGGGTAAATGACTGGACAATCCTTGTAAAAAATCAGCCAAACGAGATTGATCTGGCGTTGGACAAGCCATAATGATTTTCGTACTTTTGGAAATTTTTCCGGTACGCAGCGCATGATATACTATTGACGAAGAGAACGAATTGCCAATTATCACGTTCGGTTCTCGGTCAATCGCCCGCAAAGCTTTCGTCAGCCACCTTGCTAAATCGTCATAATCATTAGCTTCCGGCATCACCGAACCGCCATGTCCCGGCAAGTCCACTGCATAAACTGCAAACCCCAATTCGACATACTTCTTACAAAGCGGAACCATGTCAATTTTACCGCCAGTTACTCCATGAGAAATAACCATTACCTTATCCGCATTAGTATTGCACTCAAACCAGCAAACCCCATCAACTATCTTTTCCTGGCAACCTAAGTCAGTATATATCTGTTTCAAAGATGGAATTTTACTCATCCACCTATTATACTAAATTTATGGCAGTTATTAAATCATACTCAAAACAGACGAGCAAGGATAAAAATAAGGATAAAAATCTGAATATAGCGCTAGTTTTAGACGATATTTATCCCTCATCCAGCGGAGTTAGCCGCTCAATCCAATCGCAAATTCACGAACTGGCAAAGATGGGGCAAACTGTTACGCTAATCGCTCCTGAAAAAGGCTTTTCCGTTTCTGGCAACGCCAAATATATTACCTTAAAGTCAATCCAACCGCCGGGATCATTGAAGCATACGACGATATTGTCGCACAGCCAAAAAACCGCTAAAAACATCTGCAAGCATCATCGGTTTGACATTATTCACAGCCAGACTGATACTGGCGCATTGATTTTGGCAGCGCGTATCGCCAAGCTGCAAAACATCCCGCACGTCCATACTTTTCACACAAATATGGCAGGATCTATTGATTATTATTCTTTGCCTACACTGATATTCGCCACTTCATCTTACCGCTACGTCGCTTTACTTCTCCACAGAATTCGAAAAAGAAAAACAATACCAATTAAGTCTCAGCACACCCTATTAAAAAGGTTACCCAAACTATCCAAATCTTACTGGCAATCGCAAGCGTTGATGGGGAATGCAGTTGACGCAATCGCTGCTCCTTCAAAATACATGCTGGAATATATCCAAGCTGCCGCGCCAAATAAGGAATTCTACAAGCGCAATATTCCTAACGGTTATAACGAAAATTTGTACAACTTGATCCGTCAAACTAAAGCCAAAAAAAATCCTGAAATTACGCGCTTTATTAGCATCGGCAGAATCTCTGACGAAAAACGCATTGACGTTATGGTTGATGCATTTATTAAAGCAAATATTCCAAATAGCGAACTGGTGATAATCGGCGATGGCAAACAAATGCCAGTAATAAAAGAAAAAGCTGCTGGCGCGCCAAATATTAAATTACTCGGACAAATTCACAGCCTAGAAGAGATCGCCAAACAATTGAAACTCTCCGATATCTTCGTGCTTAGCTCTTATCATTTTGACAATCAGCCGATGGTTATTTTGGAAGCGCTAGCAGCAAGCTTGCCAATTTTATATTGCGACGATCAATTGGATGTTGGCGTAGACGAAACGAACAGTCTCATGACACCACCTTCGGCAGACGCCATCAGCGAAGGAATGAAAAAACTAGCGAACGATAAAGAATTGCAAGAAAAATTATCGCGCGGTTCAATCGAAAAATGCCCGGAATTATCATCGCGGATTATGGCTGAAAAATATTTGCAATTGTATAAAGATGTTATTGGCAGACAGAAATCTTAAGGCGTAAAACTGTTCGCCTAAAACACCGATAGTATTTCACCGCAAACAGTCCGTCCCAGATCCTACCCGCGGCTATCGCCTGTCCGAGTTTTACTTGCCAGTCTCATTATATTATAATTTGACACATGAAATCCAAAGACAAACTGATTAAGCCAAGTAGTTCGCTGCGTATCGCCTTGATTTCGGACGATATCTACCCAGCATCGGGCGGTATTGCACGCTCAATTCAGACACAAGTTAACGAACTGGTCCGGCTAGGCCACAAGGTGACGCTATTAGCACCGCGGCATTACTTAGAAAAGCCAGATAACTGCGAAACGATCGTTATGCCATCGACATACATATCAGGCATGCCAGTGCAGACATGCACTATTAAACAAAGTTGGCGCATAGCTCGACGCATCTGCCGCCATCATCAGTTTGATATCATTCATAGCCATACGGATCGAGGCGGGCTGGCGCTGGCAGCGCGCATCGCCAAGCTGCAAAACATCCCGCACGTCCATACTTTTCATGCCAATTTAGCCGGAGCGCACGCTTCGCAGCCATTCATGGCGGTCTGGGGTTCTCTGGCTTACATACTCCTCATCAGCCCGGTGATTTCTCTGATTGCCAAAAAACGGCACGATCAGCCGATCCGCCTAGCGCCGAAAAGTCCCGACGCCACTGGACTGCTAGCGCGATTTGATTGGCGTTCCATGGCAATTATCGCCTCGCAGGTTGACGGTTTTACTGCGCCAGCCGATTTCATGATACAGCGAATAACCGAATGTACTGGGCGAATTAGCATTCCGTCCCGCGCTATACCGACCGGCATTAATCTCGAACTAAGCCACGCCATTAGCCGAGTTA
Organism: uncultured Candidatus Saccharibacteria bacterium; assembly: GCA_963456375.1. Taxonomy (GTDB): domain Bacteria; phylum Patescibacteriota; class Saccharimonadia; order Saccharimonadales; family Saccharimonadaceae; genus Nanosynbacter. Next base: position 82,321 of record CAUOLH010000005.1, read on the forward strand.
AGCGCCATCGTTCTGACCGCGCCATCCGTTTTTTAAGCATTTGCCGCTTAGCGCCAGAAAAACGAATTGATACGATTATCCGCGCTTTTATAAAAGCTGACATTCCTAATTCAGAACTGCACATCGCTGGCGGCGGAAATCAGCTTAGAAGACTTCGCCAATTAGCAAAAGGACATGACAATATTATCTTCCGCGGACACATGTCTGGCATTAATCAAGTAGCCGAGGCGTTGGTTAACGCAGATGTTTTCGTTTTAGCGTCTTATGGTTTTGACACGCAAGCTATGACCATCGGCGAGGCAGCGACTGCTGGGCTACCGATTATTTATTGCGATCCGCGACTGACGGTTGGAGTGAATAAAGACAATAGTATTTTGACCGACGGGCCAGAGGTTGATCACTTTACTGCTGCGATGCAGCAACTGGCAACCGACCCGAAAAAACGGCAGAAAATGTCGCAGGCATCAATCAAGCTTGCACCAGAACTCACCCCCGACCGAATGGCTGAAAAATATTTGGCGCTTTATAGGGAAGCGATAGAACATAAAAATTCCAAATAGACTACTTTTAACCAAGCATTAGAAGCTCGTCAAAATAGCTTGGATTGCCAGCCATAACGTTATGGCTGCTCCTCTTGATGTTTACATACCGCGCACATCAAGTAGCGGCATAGCCCCAGTTTCAATTGTCTTCTCGCTGACAGGCTACTCTACTATAATATGAAAAGGCCGCACCTAGAATTGAAGGAAGAGGAACCTAGGAGATGATGGACGTATCCAAAAATTTGACAATTATATAAATATTTGTTACAATTAAGACAGGTAAAAATATAACTGTACGACAAAGGAGAACTTTTAATGTCAACCGAGGAACTACCTGGAGGATCGTCACTTCATGTGGGAGGTGTGAACTATGAGTCAGATTCAGCCGAGATCACTCCAAAACAACATGAAGAAAACTTAAGAATTTTAAGGGAAATTGATGCTGGTTTAGGAGGTGTGGCTGTACGCGATGAAGTGGCGGAAGAAATTCAAGCAGCTTTTATGGAAGATAGCCATAGGTACGGAGGCAAGTATACGCCTGCAGAAGAGTGTGGTATAGACTATGATGGGTTTATCGATCCGGACGGCTATAATAATCCTGCAAGCTATGGCGACGATAGAAGATGAGTATAAATTCTCGGTGTATCCATAGAAAAATACTATGGATAGAGTCTTTATAGACGGCTATCCAAGCCAAATAATAGTAAAACCACTCATTTTATAGAAAGAGTGGTTTTTGGTTATGTTGGAGAAGTAAGTTTTTTACTAGTACACATTCGCCCTAGGGCTATTTTTATCGCCAAAAACCCGCTACAATAAGCTTATGAGACTCTTTTCCTGGAACGTCAATGGTATCCGCGCCGTCATCAACAAGGGCGAGTTCGACCGCTTTCTGCAAACCTACGATCCAGACATCATCTGCTTACAGGAAACCAAGGCCGCCCGCGACCAGGTAGAAATTGATCTGCCAGAGTACCACGAGCATTTCTATTCAGCGGCCAAAAAGGGCTATTCCGGCACGGCAATTTTATCGAAAATCCGGCCGCTGCACT
>CAUOLH010000006.1:0-68516 GCA_963456375.1 uncultured Candidatus Saccharibacteria bacterium
TTATTTGGCGTGCTGCAAGGCGCAAATTATGAAGATTTACGCAAGCAAACGGCTGAATTTTTAGGCGCGATGGATTTTGATGGCTACGGCATCGGTGGCGCGTTGGAAAAGGAAACCATGGCGCAGACGATTCAGTGGGTCAATCAGATCTTACCCGAGAATAAGCCACGGCATTTGCTCGGTATCTCCGAGCCGGACGATATTTTTGCAGCGATTGAGCAGGGAATTGACACCTTTGACTGCGTCAGTCCGACACGCGTGGCCAGAAACGGTGCGGCCTATACGCCGTTTGGCCGGGTCAATGTTCGCGGCCAAAAATACCGTGAACGGTTTGAGCCGATTATGGAAAATTGCGATTGCTATACTTGCCGCCATTATACTGCTGCCTACCTCTGTCATTTGCTGCGCGCTCGCGAATCTCTGGCCGGCACACTGCTATCGATTCACAACGAACGGTTCATTGTTAAATTGGTTGATGACATCCGCGAAAGCCTGGAGGACGGGACATTTTACGAATTTCGCGAGGCGTTTCTTTATAAATATTATGCAAAATCATAAAATTACCTAACCGTTATTTACAATCATTCGGTTATTCGCTATAATTAAACGCATACGCCGTGAGGTCTGTTTAATGGACTGTACCCGCGTGAAAATATAATTAAATAAAGGAGAACTTCTACAAATGGCAGATGCATTTGACCGAAGCAAACCGCACGTTAACGTGGGTACAATGGGCCACGTTGACCACGGTAAGACGACGCTGACTGCTGCAATTACCGCAGTGTTGGCAAAGCGCCTCCCAAGCGCAGTTAACAAACCCGTTGCGTACAATCAGATTGACAATGCTCCGGAAGAGCGCCAGCGCGGTATTACGATCGCTGCTTCGCACCAAGAATACGAGTCGCCAAAGCGCCACTATGCGCATGTTGACATGCCAGGCCACGCTGACTACGTCAAGAATATGATTACTGGTGCTGCCCAGGTTGACGGCGCAATCTTGGTGATTGCTGCAACCGACGGCCCAATGCCGCAAACCCGCGAGCACGTGCTGCTAGCAAAGCAGGTTGGCGTGCCGAAGATCGTTGTCTTCCTTAACAAGATGGACATGGCTGACGCAGATATGGTCGAACTGATTGAAGAAGAAGTTCGCGAGCTGCTTGCCAAGAACGGCTTTGACGAGAACGCTCCAATTATCAAGGGTTCGGCTCTTAAGGCGTTGGAAGGCGATGAGAAGTACGAAGATTCCATCATGGAACTAGTCGAGGCTATGGATGAATACATCCCAGAGCCAAAGCGTGATTTGGACAAGCCATTCTTGATGCCAATTGAGGATGTCTTCTCGATCAAGGGCCGCGGTACTGTAGCAACTGGTCGTATCGAGCAGGGCGTTGTTAAATTGAACGACGAAGTTGAAATCGTCGGTTTGAAGCCAACTCAGAAATCAGTGGTGACTGGTATTGAGGCATTTAAGAAATCTCTTGACCAAGGCCAAGCAGGCGACAACGCTGGTGTCTTGCTACGCGGTATTGAACGTACTGACATCGAGCGCGGTCAGGTTCTGTGTAAGCCAGGTACCATTACGCCACACACCGAATTTGAAGCTGAAGTATACATCTTGAAGAAGGAAGAGGGCGGTCGCCACACTCCATTCTCCAAGGGTTACAAGCCACAGTTCTACTTCCGCACCACTGACGTGACCGGTGAAGTTGAACTTCCAGCTGACAAAGAAATGGTTATGCCAGGCGACACCGTAACCTTCAAGGTTAAGTTGCTCGCCCCAATCGCTATGGAGCAAGGTTTGAACTTTGCTATCCGCGAAGGTGGCCGTACCGTTGGTGCTGGTGTTGTGACGAAGATTGATAAGTAATCTCGCGCCGCAAACCTAATGAAATCCCCCGGATTATGCCGGGGGATTTTGATAAGAAGATAAGTCTAACTGATTATTTTGTGAATGTTTAGTTTAATGTAGGAGCTTGCTGTTCTCTATTTAACGGCTCTTAATTTATTTTTCTTCGAGGGAGATAGAATATTGAGGTGAGGATGAAGAAGAGGATTTGTCGGTTTCTTTTTTAATAACGTATTTTTCTCCTTCTTCGCTGTGTTCACCTATTATACTTGTCATGTCATCTAATCTTAACAGTTCAACTTTTACAGCGTTATTTTCTTCAGTTGTTTTAAATGTATACGTTGGACCTTCACATTCATAGTAGTTTGGGATAACCTTATCGTTAACGAAAGAGCCTTCAATGAGTTCGTCATTAATAATATCTTTAACCTCAGTATAATTTGTCTTTACATCTTCACTTACAAAGCCGACGAGTGTTCTTCCATCACAAAACTCTATGTGACAACGCTCTGGACTATCTTTGCTCGGTAAACAGTGTCCGAACCAGCCACTTTTTGGGCTGCCAGTTTTCGATCGCTCAATAATATTATTGGCAGACAGCGAATAGCCAGGGCTGCCGCTGGCGGAAGTGCTTTCGCATCCAGCTAAACCGCTTGCTGCAACTGCCAAACCCGCCAAACAAGCGATAACTCGGACGCTAGTTTTTTCTACTGCGGTTGCGAGAAATTCAACACTTGGTTTTTTCATAATATTACTCTCCTGTTCGTCATCGGACAATTATGATTCCCTCTAAGCCGTCTCGACCTAACCACTTCACATTATACACTAATTCATAGAAAAGTAAAGACCTTGACAATTCGTTACAGCTTATGCCAGAATAAACTAAGCGAATATCATAAAAATCAAAAGGAGATTTTGGTGAATAAACAGAAATTGGTGATTATTGGCGGCGGCGGAATGGTTGGCGCAACGGCGGCGTATGCGTGTGCGCTGCGCAGTGTCGTTGAGGAGATCGTGCTGATTGACCGTAACGCGGATTTGGTTTGGGGCCAGGCAGCAGATATTAACGATGCCATGGGACTTGACCGTAATGTCGAGGTGCGCGCCGGCGATTACCACGATATCGCTACTGATGACATCGTGGTAATCACTGCTGGCTCGCCGCAAATGCCAGGACAGACGCGGCTGGAATTGGTTGGCGTCAATGCTAACATTATGCGTGATATCGTGAAAAACATTATGGCGGCCGGTGCCAAACCGTATCTGGTCGTCGTCAGTAATCCGGTTGATGTATTGACCTATGTGGCATTGAAGGAATCGGGACTGCCAAAAACCCGAGTGTTTGGCACGGGGACAACCTTGGATACTTCACGGCTGAAGTCGTACCTAGCAGACGCGCTGAATGTTGATAGTAAGGCGGTTGACGCCTACATTCTCGGCGAGCACGGCGACTCTTCGTTCTCAACCATTGAGACAGCGCAAGTCGGCGAAGTGCCAATCAGGGAGTATCCAGGTTTTACTGATGAGTTGGTGGATAATATTGAGCAAAAAATCCGCGACCGCGCCTACCGGGTGATTGACACGAAAAAATCGACATATTTCGCTATTGGCTTCGTTATTTCTAAGATTGTCTCGGCACTGCGCCATTCGGCCCACACTGTGTATCCGGTTTGTTCGCTGGCTGAGGGTGAATATGGTTTGGACAATGTCGTGCTGGGCTTGCCATCCGCTATTTCGTCGGATGGCGTGAAGATTCTGGCGGGTTATCCTTTGACCGAGCGCGAACAAGCAGCGCTACGTCATTCAGCCGAAATCGTATCTGAGATAATCCGCAGTTTGTAGCCCTACCTTAACACTCCAACCGCACATCTGAACGCATAAAGACTTCGAGCGGCGTTAGTCCGCCGAGGCGCTTTCTAGGCCTGGTGTTTAATAGATTTTCTATGTCTAATATACGCTGCGGCGTTAGTTTTTTGAAGTCGGTACCTTTCGGCAGAAAATCTCTCACTAAGCCGTTGAAGTTTTCGTTTCTTCCGCGCTGGCTTGATTTATACGGATCGGCAAAGTAAATATCTGCTTGGATAGCTTTTTCCGCAGAACGCCAAGCGCTAAATTCAATACCATTGTCGTAAGTAATGGTTTTAGTATTGTCCTGCCCAAAGATTCTGCTTATATCTGTTGCAGTTTGGACTGTTATGCTCGCTGCGTTATAGCTAAGTATGAGGCTAATGGAGCCGAGGCCGGATTTGCGATCCGTGTGAGTTAACAAGCGATCTTTCGCATCCTTGCCAAAGATAGTATCTCCTTCTAGATCGCCGAATCTTTCTAGATTGTCTATTGCCGCTGGACGATCATGAATAGAGCGTTTACCTTGTCTAGTGTTGCTGTAAGGTAGCCGGGGCATGCTTCTGTACGCTCGTCCGCGCCGCCGCAGGCGGGAGACAGCCGTTGTTCGCTGGCTGCCTTGAAGACGGTAAATGTACCGATAGATAGTCATATGTGATATTGGGCGCAAACCCATGGACGCCGACCATCCGTCGGCGTCCTTCAGGCCGGGGCGAGCAAGCAGCGCGTTAATACGCAGCGAGATCTGCTCGGGAGACCAGCGCAAAGTAAGTTTGTCCTGAATATATTTGAGCGTTGCGCCGTATTCAGGGCATAGAAGTTTTCTGCTGCTTCGCACAGTGGTGCTTTGGCGTTCCGCGGCGTATTGCTGCGCCTGGATTGCCCGATAGTTATGTATCTTACACAGCAGTACTTGGCGGCTGCTAGCATCATCTTTTACCTGACGTATTGCACAAACGAAAGCTCTGCCGCGGTAATGCCGGCCGTCTAGCTTGGCTATATATGGTCTATTCACGCGTTTGTGCAACTTATCTCTTGTTCTGCCTGGAAGCCTCTTAATCTGTTCTTTGACGAATCCCGTTACCTCCCGCGAGATAGTACTTTCGGAGCGGCCGATAGCTTTGGCGATAGTATTATATGATTCGCCGTTCCTTAATCTATTTTCAATGACAATGCGCTCGGCATAGCAAAGTTGTGTATACTTGATACGAGACACGATGTATATCTCCTCCATGCGTTTATGTTGACTACAAACCCATTAAACCACGGAAGCAGCACTGCATCGTGTCTTTTTTGCGCTTATGATGTGCAGTTGAGGTGTTAGTGGAGGTCTGGACTAGTCATACACCAGACATCGTGATATAATTGTCGAGTATTATTAAATTGCCCCGAGAACTCGGCCAGCCGTTAGGAAATAATATCCGCGATGCGAGCAGAGGTTACGGGGTCGCACAAAGGAGGAGCTATGGCTCAAGACACAGGAATTAAAATCCGCATTCGGTTGAAGGCGTACGACCATAAGGTTATCGACCAATCAGCGAAGCAAATCATTGACACCGCAATTCGCACCGGTGCAAACGTTGCTGGCCCAGTGCCATTGCCAACTCGTCGCAGTACCTATACGGTGGTAAAAAGTCCGCACGTTTATAAAACAGGCGGTGAAACCTACGAGCGCCGTGTCCACAAGCGGTTGATCGACATCACTAACGCCACGCCGAAGACCATCGACAGCTTGCAGAATTTGAACTTGCCAGCTGGCGTTGACGCCGAAATTCGTATGTAATTTTACTACGTCAGAAACTTCCGCCTCTTGGACGGGGCGGATTTTTTATGCTATAATCCTATCAAGTTTATGGCAAAACAAAAAAGACCGCACACCTACGCACGCAACCGTTCAAAATCCAGCGAGCTATTTAATCGCAAGGGTCGCGAGAAAATTTACGAAAATGATAGCGCATTTTTTACTAAATTGGTAATATTCGTAGTCCTTAGCGCTTTGTGGATTAGGTTGAAAAATCCATTTGAAATAGGTATCTTTTCTATGCAGGCTGTGCCGGCCGGCTTGCTGATTGCGCTGCTATTAGTTTTGAAAATTGAAAAATACCAATTTAACCGAAAAATTTGGTACGTCACGCTGATTTTAATGGCAATTTTAACGTCGTTTACGCCAGTCGGCGTGATGATTTAATTGACGCTTGCAGTTGAGATGGTTAAAAGAAACCTTGGAAAAAGCGGATGTCGTAACGTATATTTGACATTTTAACCATTTTTAGTTACAGTCTAAAACATGAAAAATATTGAATCTACCCCCCATCTTTATCAAATCCATTAGCAGGTGTTAGTGTTTACCCGGAACTCATCGCAATTGAACCGTGGTCTACGCCAGATCCAGAGGTTAGAGAATACTTTGAAGAGATTCGCCCAGACGCCTGGCCTGTACTTCCGCCAAGAGATCAGCTCAATCCGCAAGCGCGGGAGGCGCTGGCTGTTTTTGATAAAGCGGACGAATTGCGGGCAGATCCTGGGTATGAAGCTACGCGGGCTACTTCGCGTTTATTGGCAGGGGCGGCTGTCGAGGATTGGAAAAGGCAATTGGCGAAAAAACTGGTAGACAAGGAAGTCAAATCAGGAAAAATATCTCCAGAAAATGCAGAAAGTACGATAAAGGAGTATACAGGATTATGCAGAGTGTCAGATTCTGTTATAAGCGATGAGGTGCTTAATGACCGCTTACCCGAAGACAGTCCTCTTTATGAGTTCCTTCAGCCGGGAAGTTCGGCTTTAGCTAGAATTGCTATATTAGAAGCTCTTAATCTTAATGAAGAAAATATCAAAGGTTCTATTGTGCTTGGAAGCAAAGATACATACAACAGAAAAGTTCGAGAAAGCAAGAGGTTCTTTGATCTAACGGAAGAGGAGCAGGAAGAACAGTTAGAACAGATGCTTGATAACGCCAAGGATGCAATTAGAGTAAGACGAGCGGACAAAAAGAAGCAAGAGAAAGCTGCTGCTGACGAGAGAATGTTTAGAGGTGATATAAAAGGAGCTATTCAGCAGTTTGAAGCTTATGCAGAATCACTGCAGCAGGACGGCTATACACTAGCAACCTCGGCGAGCGTTGCTCAATCTAGAGAAAAAATTGAGCTTATCAAAGGAACTATTGCAGAATTACACCAAGCTTTCCCAGGTTTATGTTACCCAAGCGGTTTGAGTGTACTTGATTATTTATCGGAAAAATATGAGGCAGATTCAACAGAAGCAGCAATACTAGTCGGCGCTTATATGACAAGGATGAATAAACCATATGCTATTGGCGCAGACTTAGCAACTGTCTATCTAAAGTCAGATTCCCCAGAAGATAGACCTTAGTTTCGTTGACAGCCTAGCGCTTAGTGTACTATAATAGAAAGGTAATTTCTATTACGCGTAATATCAACTGTTCTCCTTGATGAATGAGCAGGTCTGACTATGGTTGAAGTGCTTGTCATGAACGCTTCACTCAGAACCCAGAAACCGCACGTCATCAGGAGTATTTAAGTGGGAGTGAGGAAAAGTGAAAACACTTCTCGGTACCAAACTTGGTATGACCCAGCTCTTGGCTGAAGACGGCAAAGCCATTCCGGTGACGCTGATCCAAGCCGGCCCTGTCACCGTGACTCAGGTGAAGACTGTCGAAACCGACGGTTACAATGCGGTACAGGTCGCTTATGGAGAGGGTAAGAACCTGAGCAAGGCCGTGGCTGGACACGTGAAGCCAGCCCAAGTGACCCCGAAGCACATTCGGGAATTCCGCGTCGACGAGATCCCTGAGGGTATCAAAGTTGGCGATGAGATCAACGTTTCCGCGTTCGAAGTCGGCGATTCTGTCGATGCGACCGGAACCAGCAAAGGTAAAGGTTTCGCTGGAACCATTAAACGCCACAACTTTAAGCGTCACCGCAAGACGCACGGTGGTAAAGGTAATACTCGTAAGCCAGGTTCAATTGGCTCGATGTATCCACAAAAAGTGTTCAAGGGTAAGACGATGGCTGGCCACATGGGTCACGAGCGTGTTACGGTCAAGAACCTGGAAGTGGCATATGTTGATCCAGAGACCAATCTGATCGGGGTGAAGGGCGCTGTCCCTGGGCCACGAAAAGGGCTGATCATTTTAGGAGGTAACAAGTAATGGCTGAATCAACCAAACTTCCTAAAGACATTTTTGCTGTTGAAGTGCCAAACCACGAACTGTTGAAATTGGCATATGACAGCTACCTCGCGGGCGCCCGCCAGGCAAGCGCAACCACCAAGCAGCGCGGTGAAGTTTCCGGTGGTGGTAAAAAGCCATGGAAGCAAAAGGGAACTGGTCGAGCACGTTTCGGTTCAACCCGTAACCCAATCTGGCGCGGCGGTGGTGTGGTCTTTGGCCCACGCGGCAACGAAAACTACACCAAAAAATTGTCTAAAACCGCCAAGAAAGTGGCAATTCGCCAAGCCTTGACGGTAGCCAATGAAGCGAAGAAGATCGTCGTCAAAGACATCAAGACGACTGGCAAGACCAAAGAAGTCGCAACCTTCTTGGCTGACAACAAGTTTGAGCGCCGCGTACTGATCGTCGTCGACGAAAAGACGCCAGAATTGATGCGTGCGACAAACAACATTCAGAACGTATTGGTAATTCGTGCGAGCTACCTCAGCGTCTACCACATCCTGAATGCGGATACTATTGTCATGACCCCGAAAGCTCTGCCAGTAATCACTGAGTGGCTGAGTAAGGAGGAAGCGTAATATGAAACAGATGACAATTATCCCACGCATTAGCGAGAAAGCATACGCACAGAGCGCCAACGGCGTGTACGTGTTCCGTGTTCCGCTCAACCTGAATAAAAACGAGATCAAAGCAGCAGTTGAAGCGCAATTTGACGTTACCGTCCTAAAGGTGAAAACCTTGGTACAAGACGGTAAAGCTGTGCGTTTCTCACGAGGCAAGAACCGCTATCCTGGCACGACTACGCGCAAGGATTGGAAGAAGGCTTACGTGACGCTGAAAGATGGCGATAAGCTCGATGTGTTTGACGCAGTAGAGCAGCAGATGGAGGAGACCAAGTAATGCCAGTAAAAGCTTACAATCCAACCACTCCTGCTCGTCGCGGCATGACGAGCCAGGACTTGTCGGATATCACGACGAAGAAACCGCTCAAAAGTCTGACCAAAGCCAAAAAGCAAAATGCCGGTCGCAACAACCAAGGCCGCATCACCGTGCGTCATCGCGGCGGTGGCGTTCGCCGCCACTACCGTTTGGTGAACCACAATTTGCCGAGCGGCTTGACTCTGACGGTTGAAGAAATTGAGTACGATCCAAACCGCTCAGCACGCATCGCTCGAGTGAAAGATCAGTACAATTTGTACCACTACGTATTGGCCGACACCTCGATGGTCAAGGGCAAGACGATTCAGACTGGCGAGGAAGCACCAATCGAGGCCTCAAACCACCTGCCGCTGTCTGCTATCCCTGTTGGTACGATGATTTATGCTATTGAACTGACTGCCGGCAAAGGTGCGCAAATGGTTCGCGCTGCTGGTACCAAAGCTCAGTTGATGGCCAAAGAAGGCAATTACGCAACCATCAAATTGCCATCTGGTGAAGTTCGCAAAGTTCGCCTGGAAGCAACCGCTGCCATCGGTACAGTCGGTAACGTCCAGCACCAGAACGTGAAGATCGGTTCAGCTGGTCGCCGCCGCCGCAAGGGTATTCGCCCAACGGTTCGCGGTGTCGTCATGAACGCCGCAGATCACCCACATGGTGGTGGTGACGGTGGTCGCCACGGTACTGGTAAAGCACCACGTACGCCATGGGGTCAATTGACGCTGGGTTATCGAACTCGCCGCCGCAAAGGCTCAAATAAATTAATCGTACGCACGCGTCACGACGCGAAGAGGAAGAGGTAAATCACGATGAGTCGTTCATTAAAGAAAGGTCCATTCGTCGATGTGAAGCTTGCGAAAAAAGTCGCTGCTCTCAGCCTTGACGATCGAACCGTTATCAAAACGTGGGCGCGCGCTTCGACCATCACCCCAGAAATGGTCGGTCGAACGATTGCTGTCTACAACGGTAAGATGCACGTGCCAGTGCTGATTACCGAAAACATGGTTGGCCACAAACTCGGTGAGTTTAGTCCAACTCGTAAGTTCCGTAAGCACGGCGGAAAGGATAAGAAGTAATCATGGCTGATACAACTTATACTGTTCGCGCTTACGCCAAAGGTGTTGACCAAACACCACGCAAGGTTAGCTTGGTGGCGGCACTAGTACGCGGCCGCACCGTCGCTGACGCATTGGTTATCTTGGAGCACGTGCCAAAACGCGCTGCTATGCCTGTCAAAAAGGCCATCGACAGTGCCAAGGCAAATGCCATCAACAACCACGGTTTGGACGCCAAAAGCTTGGTAATTACCACGTTGAGCGTTACCACTGGCACGCGCCTGCGCCGCTTTAAGCCAGCGTCACGCGGTCGTGCCTTGCCGTTCCAGAAAAAGACGTCAAACATTTTGGTTGAAGTTACTGGCGTGGAGAAGCCAAAGAAAGCGCCTGCGAAAAAACCAGAGACCAAGGCTAAAGCAGAGACCAAACCTGCCAAGCCTGCAGCGAAAAAAGCCGCCGAAACCACGGCAAAAAAGGAGGAGAAGTAAATGGGTCAAAAAGTGAATCCAATCAACTTCCGCCTACAAGTTCACAAGAACTGGAGCTCTCGTTGGTTTACGGCCAATAAGAAAGAGTTTGCGGAGGCAATTCGCCAGGATCACGAAATCCGCGAATTGATTGAGAAGAAATTTGCCTCACGCCCAACCATCAATCGCATTGAGATTGAGCGGAGTGCCAACTTGATCACGGTAACTATTCACACGGCGAAAGCTGGTGTGGTGATCGGCCGTGGCGGTGCTGGCGTGAATGAATTGAAAAAGCAAGTTGAGAAGATTGTCGGGTCACCTGTTCGCATCAACATCGAAGAAGTGCGCCGACCGGAATTGGCAGCCAAATTGGTGGCTGAGAACATCGCCCGCCAGTTGGAACGCCGCATCAACTTCCGCCGCGCCACCAAAATGACCGCACAAAATACCATGAGCGCTGGTGCCAAAGGTATCCGCATCGAGGTGGCTGGTCGTTTGAACGGTGCTGAAATGGCACGCCGCGAGAAGGTGATCGAAGGCTCAGTGCCGCTGCACACCCTGCGCGCTGATATTGACTTCCACTGTGCTCGCGCCCAGACACCAGCTGGTATAATCGGCGTGAAAGTGTGGATTTATAAGGGAGAAAGGAGTCGCTAAATGCTATTACCAAAGAAAACCAAGCACCGCAAAGTGCGTATCGGTAAAAACCGTGGTCAAGCAACCCGTGGTAATTACATCGCGTTCGGCGACTTTGCACTGCAATCACAATCAAACGAGCGCATCAACTCCCGCCAAATCGAGTCTGCTCGTCAGGCAATGACCCGCTACATCAAGCGTGGTGGTAAGATTTGGATCCGGATTTTCCCACACACCCCAGTTACTCGCAAGCCACTTGGCTTGAAGATGGGTGGTGGTAAGGGTAATCCAGAGTTCTTTGTTGCTAAGGTGAAGGCCGGCACAGTGATGTTTGAAATGCAGGGCGTTTCAGAGGAAGTCGCTCGTGAGGCAATGCGCCTGGCTAGCCACAAACTACCAGTCAAATGTAAGTTCATCAAGCGGGAGGACGCATAATGGCTGAGACAAAGAAAACCGCAAAAGCAGCAGCCGTAAAGACGGTTGATGATTTGAAGAAGGAACTCGCCGAAAAGCGAAATGACCTGCTTCAGGCAAAACGTTCTCACGCTGCTGGCGAATTAGTTAATCCAAAAGCGCTGCGTTCACTCCGCAAGGATATCGCACGCCTGCTGACACAAATTAACGAAAAGGAGAGCAAGTAATGGCCCGACGAACACTGATTGGCGTCGTAACGAGTGCCAAGCGCGACAAGACCATCACTGTGACGGTCACCAGCCGCGAAACGCATCCGCTCTACGGCAAACAGTACACCGTGACTCGCAAATACACTGCTCATGATGAGACCAATCAAGCAGGCGAAGGCGACAAGGTGCAAATCGAAGAGACTCGCCCAATTTCCAAGACCAAGAGCTTTACGCTGGTCAAGGTGATTGAGAAGTCTCGCGGTTCTATCAAACTAAAGGCTGAAGTTTCTGGCGAAGCTGAGGAAGAGGCTAAGGAGGATGACAAATGATCCAACAAGAATCTCGCCTCAAGGTAGCTGACAACTCGGGTGCCAAAGAAGTATTGTGTATCCGCGTCCTCGGTGGTACCCGCCGCCGCTACGCTCGCGTTGGTGACGTGATCGTCTGTTCAGTCAAAGACGCCAGCCCAACCGGCAACGTCAAAAAGAAATCTGTAGTCAAGGCCGTGGTGGTTCGCACCCGCGACCAAATCCACCGCAAAGACGGCTCAACCATTTGCTTTGATGACAACGCCGTGGTGATTATCAACGATGACAAGCAGCCAAAGGCTACCCGCGTCTTCGGCCCAGTACCACGCGAGCTTCGCGACATGGGCTACATGAAGATCGTAAGCCTAGCTCCGGAGGTACTCTAATGGCTCGTATTCACAAAGATGACACCGTAAAAATCATTGCTGGTAAGAACAAGGGTACGACTGGTAAAGTCCTGAAAGTTAACACCAAAGATCAGACTGTTTTGGTCGAAGGTGTTGGCGTCGGACACCGCCACGTCAAGCCAAGCCAGTACAATCCAAAAGGCGGCAAGAAAGATATCCACGTACCGATGGACATCAGCAAAGTCGCGCTGGTCGTTGACGAAAAGTCAGGCAAAACCAGCCGGGTTGGTTTAGTAAAGAATGCTGACGGCGGCAAAACTCGCGTCGCTCGCCAAGCAAAAAATAAGGAGATTAAATAATGGCAGAGAAGAAAACCGTCGTGCCAGCTCCTCGCTTGAAAGCCTTGTACCAGGAGAAATACCTGAAGGAACTGCAAGCCGAACTAGATCTAAAGAACGTGCACCAAGTGCCAGCTTTGGAAAAGATCATCGTGAGCGTTGGCACCGGCAAAAAGAAAGATGACAAGCGTCACTTTGAAATTGTCAAAAACACCGTTGAGAAAATCACCGGTCAGGCACCAGTTGCCCGCCAAGCAAAGAAGTCAATCGCTGGCTTTAGTATCCGTAAAGGCATGGGCGCGCCAATTGGTGTTAGCGTCACGTTGCGCGGCAGCAGGATGTACGAGTTCATGGATCGCTTGATCAACGTGGCATTACCACGCGTCCGCGACTTCCACGGCGTTGGCCTGAAGTTTGACAAAGGCGGCAACTACAACCTGGGTATCATCGAACAGTCAATCTTCCCAGAACTGACGTTCGAGGAAACACAGATTTTGCACGGGTTGCAGGTAACATTTGTCATCAAGAACGGTAACAAAGAAGCTTCAAAAGCGTTGCTCGAGAAGTTTGGTATGCCGTTTGAGAAGAAAGGAGGCGTCAGGTAATGGCTAAGAAATCAATGATCGCTCGCGATAAAAAGCGCCTGAAGCTGATCGCTAAGTTCGCAGCCAAACGCGCTAAATTGAAAGAACTTGGCGACCTCGACGGTTTGCAGAAATTGCCTCGCAACTCGAGCCCAACCCGGCACAAGAACCGCGATAGCATTTCCGGCCGTCCACGTGGTTACATGCGCCAGTTCGGCCTGAGCCGCATCAATTTCCGCGAAAAAGCAGCCAAGGGCGAAATCCCAGGCATAACAAAGAGTAGTTGGTAAGAAGGAAAGGAGATTCGACAATGTCTATGCAAACTACAGACCCAATCGCCGACCTTCTGACGCGCATTCGCAATGCGAAACTGGTTGGCAAGACGGAAGTTCGTGTTCCGTCCAGCAAGATGAAAAAAGTCATCGCTGAACAATTAGTCAAAAACGGCTACCTCGCAGATGTTAAACTAGAGGACGCCAAGCCTCGTGGCGTGCTGGTCGTGACCATCAACGAAGAAGGTACCAACAGCACCATCAACGAGATCACCCGTGTCTCAAAACCTGGTCGTCGCGTTTACGTCGGCGCTAGCGAGATTCCAAAGGTGAAAAGCGGCCGCGGTCTAGTACTCATCTCAACCTCCAAAGGTGTCATGACTGGCACTGAAGCAGCCAAGGCTAAACTTGGCGGTGAGTTGCTGTTGAAGGTGTACTAAACATCGCAATAAATAAAATAAATGCCCTCGCTATGAAGGGCGTTTATTTTATAGTGAGAAAATTATAGAAATAGCACTTTACTAAATATGCTATAATGATCTTAACCGACTCCAGTGCTTATGATGCGCCTTATGGATTCTTTGGAGATAATATCATGCAAGGCAGTAAAGAGAATATTGTGAACATACTTTTACTTGCTGGAGCAAGTAAGAAGAATATTAGCTGGATAATGAAGCTACGAGATGAGCTATTAGAGATACAAAAATACTCGGTGTCAGTATTTAACTATACCCACTGGAAGGATGGCGGTGAAATAGACATTTCAGAAGAAGCAAAAAAACTGTCTGAATATTTATCGACCAACGATGTGTTAGTAGTAATAGCAAAGTCAGCGGGTTCTCTCGTAACTGCCACGGCAAATATGTATACAGGTGCGAGCTTAAAGAAGGCTATTTTTATAGGATTTCCTCTTGAATATGCAAGGGAGAGGCGTATTGATTACGAAACACTTCTTCAAAAATTTCAAACACCAACGCTATATATACAAGCAGCCGGCGATCCCATGGGATCATATGATAGAGTACATTTAATGACAAAAAATCTGGAAAATACTATTGCAAAGCGCATAGAAAGTAACGACCACGACTATAAAAATATACCAGCTTTAATAGAACTGATACTGTCGTATATTAACGAATAGTTCTCCTGTAAGTTATTAAGAACGCGATCTGCTATTTGGTTAATACTAGCCGACTTCATTGTCAAGTTCTTCTGAAATACGACATACGCTGACTTTGCCTCTGGTATTTGCATTTTAAGCAGTTTCATGCTACAGTACCAACACTTATAAATTAAAGAAAAGGAGTTTTACGTATTGTGAATGAAAGTTTAATGGGGGGGCATTCAGACGATAGGGCAGAGTCATGGCGCATGCTTACCAACCTGCAAAGTAGAAATGCCAAAGAAGGCGATTTCGCAGCGCTAGCAGAAGAAACTGAGGGTACGTTTGCTGACCCGAAAGTTGTAAAGAAAGCCGTGTTTGTTGGCTACCTCTTAGGAGTGAGAGCCCACAGAGAACTTGGCGATAGAGCTGCTGTCGTTGATTCAGAGACGGTTGCAGGAATGTTTAAAGATTTATTACTAGAAGCACAAGACACTGTTTTAGATGCACTTAATCAACTAAATGACAGCGACGTAAGACGAGGCGAACAGCCAGGCGAAGCTAACTTTTAGCGGTTGCCTCCCTACGATTCGGCTCTTTTGCAAATCCGCCTAGCGGGCGCTCCCAGCCAGTGTTTGACCTGGGCGGATTTTCATTTTATCGGCAATGCTATATAATATGATCCGTATGAGATCGCGCATTAAACTTCATCCGCTATTTTTCGTATCTTTCGCGCTGATGGGCGCGGGCGCGCTGCTGCAGGTGCTAGCGCCTAATAAATACAAGTCCGTCTGCCTAGTCGCCAATATGGCTGGCGTAATAACGTTTATCATAGCCATGATCGTGCAGATAGTCGCCGGCGAAAACAAGAAGCCGCGATAGCGTACGGTGCTAATTGTCTGCGGCTTCTTCCAGTGCTTGAGGGCTAATATAGAATTCGCTGGCAGCTGGCTCGGAATATTCCTCCCGAGCTGCAGCTGGGCTTACCTGACCAGTACCGACAGTTGGCAAATCGCGGACAATGACATCATCGCCGTTATTATTCATTGGATTATTCTCCTTTGAGCCGGTCGAATCATCCATAGAAACCGGATAATTATCATATACATCCCAATCAGTAGATCCGTCAGGATGGTAAAGCATATCGCCCGGTTGTACCTTATTCCACAACTCATCCTCGACGCCTACTTTCACCTCTCTGCCGGGAGTACCGGGACGGCAGCCTTCGCCTAATGTCATTGTTATTGTTTGCGACTCAGGAACTTCTATTGTTGTATATGTTTGACCTGCTGGAATAATGATTTCATGCTCCGGTGTATGCTGTTTATCAACAATTTTGCCGGTGCAGCTTGGTTCAGCAAGTCCTGCTCGGTTCATTTCCTCTTGCGTTTTTGTATAATTATCCAAAGCCACAAGTCTATTCAGACATAGACTAAAAAGCATACACACTGTTGATGTTACAACACCAAGATCGTGGATAGCGGCTTTTTTTGTTAGTCTATCTTCGCCGCCAGCTTTTTCTACCATATTATCCCACCTGGAACTATCTTTTATCTTTCGCTCTCCTTGCATAGAAGCTATTATATCATGGCACGTACCGTGTTGATTATTTAGGCAAAATGTTGCTTTATTAGCTTCATATTTATTTTAGACCACACTACCTCAACCGTATCTCAAATCGCGTTTTACTGCTATAAATGATACACTTGTTAATATGTTTGATCGCTTCATCCATCGCTGGCTGCGTATTCCGTATGTGCTCAATTTGCATTATTTTTCTCGTCCGAGCCGGCCGAAGGCGACCATTCTCTTGATCCACGGGCTGGGCACGTCGTGGCAAACTTGGAAACCGCTGGAACCGTACCTACCGAAGGACACGCGGGTAATCGCCATTGATATGCTGGGTTTTGGCAATTCGCCCAAGCCTGATTGGAAGTCTTATGATGTGCGCGACCAAGCTGCCAGCATCGCTGCTACTTTACGCCAAAAGGCAATTACTCGCCTCGACGTTGTCATCGGACATTCCATGGGTTCGCTGGCTGCAGTGGAGCTAGCCAAACAGCATCCGCATTTAAGTCGTTCGCTCATCTTGTGCAGTCCGCCGATGTATCGCCCGCAAATAGACGAGCGGTTTCATCATCCAGAGAAAGCCCTGCGTGCTTTTTATCGATTTATTCGCCGTCATCCGAACGGTTCAAAGCGCATTCTGCAATTTGCCGACCATCATAATATCTGGCCTGACGCTGGCTTTCAAGCCGACCAGGTTACTGCCGATTCTTTCCTGACCGCCCTTAACACTGCCATAATCAATCAAACGGCATTGGATGACGTTGCCCGGCTGAAGCTGCCAATTACTATTCTATCTGGCAAGCTTGATCCGCTGATCGTCGAGGGAAATTTGAAGAAATTAGCCAAAGAGCATAAAAACATCATCCGTCGGTCAATGACTATGCAAGGCCACGAAGTAACAGACGCCTACGCCAAACGTTTGTCTGGACTTATCAAGCAGCACCTGGCGGGCGAATACCCGCGTAAAAAGCCGCCGCGGCTTAAAACTGTTCCAACGAAGCTTAAACGCGCAGCTCTGAAAGGAGCAGCCAAAGCGCCGAAAACTCTCCGCTCCGTCCCGAAAAAACTGCGCCCATCTGGTAAAAAACGCCTCGCTCAGGTATCATCCGCGGCGGGTCAGAAGCATACTCAAAGAATAGGCAGGAAAACTTAATCTTTATAAGTTATTTGCTAAAATATCAATGAAGGTGTAGAATAGTATTCATGAGTACAGATTATGAGAGCGTAGGAGATATTAGGTATAATCCATGGGTGTCGGAAGTTGCGGCGCCTATTGAGCAAGATCTGCGTTTGTTTGAATTTCCAAAAGATGTCGAAGCAGTATTACTAAGTGCAGAAGAACTGCCTGCTCAGGCTGAAGATAGATCGGGAATAATAACAAATCCGATTATAGCAGCCAGAAAAGAACTTAGCGACCTTCCTGAGTTTGACATATTGTCCCGTACTAAGGGTGGTTTTTACGATTATTATAAAGCGGGAGACGCGTCTGTCGCTGATGTTATGCGGTATACTTTAGGAGCTGCTACTGCTAAACCTGAGGTCATGGAGTATGTAGGTTTTTATTGGTTGACAACATTTGGTACAGAAAAGCCTATTTTTCCCTCCAGTACTGATAATGAAAGAAATACAAACGTCTCGGCAGCAAGAGAGTGGTTTTCTAATAATCAAGAAGTAATGGCTAATGCTCTAAAAGATCCGCTTTACGAGTTGGCTAGTAAGTTCGTATCTAGCCATTCGAGGGCTTTAGGTGAGTTCGATTTAGTTTGCGGCGTCGGTATTCGCCAGGCTTTGGGCAACCTAAAGGCTTTGCCTTTTGACAATGACACTACAGAACAAATAAAGACCTCCCTTATGGCAAGAATTCAAGAGGAAAGGTCTGAGCTATTAGAACAATGCGTGCAGTCAGAAGTAGACAGTGTTAAGGAAGAAATTAATAAATACAGGGGCGGCATTCTTCTTTCAAGTCCTCGCGACTATGGTTATGCGCTTGACGATTTGCAAAGACGCTTAAGCTATGACTCGGTACGTTCTCAAATAAATGAAGACGATGCCGCCGCTGCGATTGAAAGCTTAGAGAAATGGCGCGCGTTTGTTACTGATGCGTTCGACGACATTGAGTACATGGACAGTTCAGATATACTTGGTGGAAAATCATTAAGAGCGAAGCCGCCGATATCTATTAAAGAAATAGATGAGCGCATGTATTCGGGAATAATGACAGAAGCGGAAAAAGGTCAATATCTAGCCCTAAGAGAAAAAATTGTCCAGTATGAAAATATAGTAAGAGAATATTCGCCGCTTGGGATGGATGATGGCGATGGTTTTCCAGAATGCAAGCAGGCTATGCTTGATGATGAGGATTTTAGAAAAAGGTTTGCCCAGGAAGTTAGGTTCGCGGTTGACCCGGTTAGGCTCGCCAGAGAACTTGCTGGCGGTAGCGACTTTGTTTTTGATGAATTAACGTCTCGCGCCCTTCATGTTTTGGCGTCTGAGGATGAGAATTTTATACGAGAATTAAATTTAACAGATGAGGCTAACAAAGTTAAAGCGATACTTCAAGAAGGACGGGACTCCAGAAAATTCGGAGATCTTGATATCATTGACTCTTTGCTTAAAAATAAGTTTACGGAAAAGGAGCGAAAGTGTCTAATGCTTTTGGGAGCAAAGAGTGTTTACGAAAGTATAGTAAATTGCAAAATCTATGAAGATGAAATTGGCGATACAGTCAGTCTCGTGATGGATAGGCTCGATTTGGCTGGAGTGGAACATGAAATCAGCGAGGATGATTTCATTGAAGCTGCGATAAATACCTGCAACAATAAATTGAAATAGACGGCTCATAGTTGCTATAATTATCCTAAAGGAGCAATTATGAATCATACAATTTTTGACGATATCGTATCAGGTAAAATGAAATCTTGGAAGGTCTGGGAGGACGAGAAATTTTTAGCATTTTTGACGCCGTTTCCAAATACACCGGGCTTTACCGTGGTAATACCAAAACAAAATCCAGGCGATTACGTATTTTCCTTGGATGATGAATTGTATTCTGAGATGATGCTGGCGGTGAAAAAGGTTGCTAATATCTTAGAAAAAGCCTTTAATACGCCGCGAGTGGCGTTGATCTTTGAAGGTACGGGCGTGGCGCATGTTCATGCCAAGTTAGTGCCGCTGCATGGCGATTTAGCTAGCCAGACCGATGTGTGGAGCAAAGAAACTGAGTTTAGCGAGGTGTATCGCGGGTGGTTAACTACCGCAGAAGGTCCAAAAATGGACGACGCTCAACTGGACGAAATTCAGGCAAAGATTTTGGCAGCGCAAAAATAATATAATAAGCAACGTCGTTAATTATCTATAAAATTTAATAATATTCTTTGTCGAAGTGTTCATGGTGATTGGCGGATAATTTATAGTCAGTCCCGTGAAGCTGGTATAATTGTTACATGATCAAAACCATCATCTGCAAAGACGTCTTCAGCATAGTGTAGGCTTGAAAACATTTTGAAAGCTTATCAAGAGGCTAAGGATAGTATAGAGTAAGAGATTAGGAGGCTTTATCGTGAGAATCATCAAGAAAATCGTGCTGTGGCTAGTTGCAATCATTGGACTATCAGCGCTGGTTATAGCTATTCTGCGCTGGGTAAACGGCGCAGAGACGGCGCGTTTGGAGGAGGTGAAGCAAAGTACACGCGATCAGTACGGCTACGCCAAAGGATTGAATCGCGATGATATCGCCAAGAGTTCTATACCCGGCGTCGATATATCAGAGATTAAAGAGCAGCACGCCATCGGTTATCATTTCAAGCCGCAGCAAATCAAGCACAAAGGAGCCATCGTACTGTTCGGCGGTAGCGAGGGGTCGGTGAATCCAAACCTGGCAGCCCTGTTGTCTACGAACGGCTACGAGGTTTTTGCAATGTATTTCTTTGGCAAAAATAACTTGCAAAAAGAGCTGGTGCATGTTCCTATAGAAGTTTTTGAACCTATAAAATCATATGTCGCTTCGCACGCCCGCCAATCGAAACCTTTGACGGTAGTCGGGCAATCCAAAGGCGCTGAACTGGGGTTGCTGCTGGCGTCGTACTATCCGAAAGATGTTGACAATTTGGTGTTGTATGCGCCGTCGGCTTATACGTGGCAAGGTTTGTCGAATGATTATTCAAACCAGAAGTCGTCTTGGACGTACAAGAATAAAGAACTGCCGTTTTTGAAATTGGACGATTCATCTCCTGAAACTTGGACTAGCTTTTTAATTGACATGCTAATTGGTCGTCCGTTAGAATTTGCGCCAATGTACGATAGTATTATCCAGCGAACAAATAATAAATCTGAAGCAACTATTTCACTAAAACCGGTCAAGGCTAATTTGCTGATGTTTGCCGGTGGTAAAGATAGCGTGTGGCCGTCATCGTCAATGGCGCAGACTATCAAGCAGAATTATCCGCAACAAAGTCAAGTCCGCCTAGAGATATATCCAGACGCTGGTCATGTGTTCTTTGGTCCGCCCGTTATAAACGGTATGCGCACTGGCGGCGATTACCAAGCTAACGAAGCGGCGAAAACGCAAAGTGATAGAATTCTCCTCCAGCAACTCGAATCATGGACTAAAAATAACGAACGAAAGGTATAAAAGATGGCAGCATTAAGCAGTAAAAAAATAATACTAATAGTAGTGTGCGTGGCGGTAGCGCTTGTAGCAGTGTTTGCCGCGTGGGCTTTTCTGTGGCCTAGCCGCAGCGCTGACTTGCAGAAAGCTGATATTCAGCGGCGCGATTATAACCAGTCGGTGGCGGATATTAAAAAAGTTATCGCTGACGATACCGCCAACAGCCAGGTGCGTCCGGATTGCCGTCCGATATTGAAAACTCACGGTAAGAAAACTGCCCGAGCGGTAATGATTATTCACGGTGTTAGCGGTTGTCCGAACGGCCCAGCGGAGTTGGCGGAGCGTTTCTATCAAGCCGGGTACAATGTTTACGTGCCGCGGGCGCCGCACCACGGACTGAGCGATAAGAAATTACATAGCCAAGTACGCGCCGCCGAATTGGTGAAATTCATGAGCGACAGCGCCGGATTAGTCAGCGGTTTGGGCGACGAGCTGGGTGTTATCGGACACTCCGGCGGTGGTACGTTAGCGACATGGCTGGCACAATATGGCGGCGGGTTGTTCTCGCGAGTACTGCTGATAGCGCCGTACTACGAGCCGGACGCTTCAAAAGCGCCGAAGTGGCAAATGCCACTGCTGCGCAATGTTTACGGCAACCATCTGATACCAGATCAGTTCTTCGACGATATCTTGTCGTACCGGGCGCTGGCGAATTATGTCATTATCAAGCAGAATTATCGCAACGATCTCAAAGCCGAAGGTCTGAAATATGTCGGCTTGATAATCGGCAGCGAAGACAATTTGATCGACAAAGACATGGCACTTTCTATCGCCGAAGGTATGGCTAAAGCCAGCGGCGCCAGATTCAGCTACGAGACGACGCCAGCCTACATGGGCGCCGGGCACGAATTACTATCGCCGGATGATAAAATTGTTAAAAAGTACAAAAAAGAGCTGTACGACATGTACGTGCGAGTGTATGAAAAGTGATTGGAAGCGCCAAAGCTTGCGCTGGAGAATTACTATAACTAAGTATAAGACGGGCGGTCTGGCGTTTTGATGGCGCGCAAAAATACTATTCTCCTCGTTGAAGACGAACCCGCCGTGCGTCAAGGCACCGAACAGTTCCTCCGCCAGCGCGGCTTTACGGTGGTGACGGCGACCAGTGGCGAGGAGGCGCTGGAGAAATTTGCTGGGGCGGATGTGATTATCCTGGATATTATGCTACCAGGGATGAGCGGCATTGAAGTATTGCACCAAATTCGCCAGACCAGCGACGTGCCGGTACTGATGCTGACAGCTCTACATGATGAGCCAACGCAAGTTGCTAGTTTTGATGAGCTGGCAGATGATTATATGAGTAAGCCGTTTTCGCTGGTGATTTTGGAGAAGCGAATTAAGGCGCTGCTTCGCCGCCAGCAGCCTGTCAAAAAAACCTTGTGGCAGCGCGGCCTGGCTTCGGTGGATTTTGCAGCCTATCAGGGATTTTATGATAATGCTGATGCGCACCTCAAGCCCAAGGAGGTGCAGCTGCTCAAACTGCTGGTCGACAATCCAAACATAGTCTGGAGCCGGCAAGCTATCATTGATAAATTGTGGCGCGACGATGAGGTGCCGTTCGACCGAGTGATTGACGTTTACATCAAAAACTTGCGCAAAAAATTGCACCTAGACTGCATCATCACGGTGAAGGGAGTGGGCTATCGCTATGAAGAATCTTAAATTATTCCCCAAAACATTTTTGGTGTCAATCGGCCTGTTTGCGGCGTTGATTATCCTGGTGCATGCGCTGGTCTACACCTTGATGCCGCAATTTTATCTGCAACAAAAAGAGCGCGAGGCGGCGGATAATCTCACGGCGCTGACGACCAAGTTGCGGGGCAAATCTACCGAGGAGATGAGTCGGATCAGCCAAGAGTTTGCTACCATGAAAAACGTCAATATCACGCTGACAATTGACGGGCGCGACCAGTATTTTCAAGGTTTTCAGTCTATTAATATCGTGACGGATAGCGGTAAATCGGTCGACGCTAGCGTGGTGAAAATTGCTGACGGACAAACGGTCGATCCGCGCTCGGTGATTTTGCAGCAAGGCAGTGTGGCGAATAGCCAAGGTCAAACGATCGCAGTCAAGTTGCTGGCCGACGTAGCACCTGTCACCCAAGCCAAACTCGCCACTTTGCAGATATTGCCATACACCATGCTTGGCTCGCTGCTCGTGGCGCTGCTATTTTCCTACATCTACAGCCGCTTTGTGACGCGGCCGATTCGCCAGATGGCGGCGGTGACCACGACTATGCAGCGACTGGAAAAGGACGTGTACTACCCGGTGAACAGCCATGACGAGATCGGCGTGCTAGGGCGAAACATTAACGAGCTATACCAAAATCTGTGGCAAACGATTCGCTCGCTGGAGCATGAAAATAAGCGGATCACGCAGCTTGAGAAAGAAAAAATCGCTTTTCTGCGCGCGGCCTCGCACGAGCTAAAAACGCCATTGGCGGCGCTACGGATCATGCTTGAAAACATGCAGCTCAACATCGGCGAGTATAAAAATCGCGATCAGTATCTGGCGGAATCGGTAGCGCAGGTTGATCGCTTGGCGGCGATGGTGAATGATATCTTGCGCTCTGGCAGTGTCGCCGAGCAAGCTTTGCGTCAGGAAAAACGGCTGGGGATCGACAAGCTAATTGCCGAGGTGGTTAATGATTATACACTACTGGCGAAAACACGCGGCATGACTTTCGCGGTTAATACAGAACCGACGACCATTCGCGCCAACCGCGACATGATACGCCACGTCATCTCAAACCTGGTGTCAAACGCGGTGCGCCATGGCGACGCCGGAAGTGTTATAAAACTTACCTGCGACCAGCGTGAACTAGCCATCGAAAACGCCTGCAAACCGCTCACTAAACGACAACTCAAGCACGTCTTTGATCCGTTTTATAGTAGCCCTAGCGACAAGAAGCAACACGCCGACAGCAGTAGCATTGGTCTCTATACCGTGAAAATGTTGCTCAACGCTAAGGGCCTGGACTATGAGTTTGTGCCACACGGACAGGGTATGCGGTTTGTGGTGAGGTTTGGTTAAATAGTTACAATATTCTTTGTATTGTCTTTTACGATAATCGCTTGGGTATTATTGATAGCACATAAATCAATGTCTGGAAATGTTTGCACAATTTGCTCCGTAACCTTTTTGAACGGCGCGGTAAGATAATGCGGCAAAACGTAAAAATCAATCAGATTTAGTGCTGCATTGTTGCTCTGAGAATAATCTTTCGGAATTGGATCCATCTTCTCTATATAAGAGATGTCAGGCGCACACACGATAGCACCCGCTGACTCTCCGATGAATAGTTTACCATTCTTAAGTTGTTGTTTTAAAAGTTTGTCTGTGCCAGTTCTCCGCAACTGATCGATAAGGAAAAATGAATTACCACCCGTAAAATAAATAATATCAGCTTCTTTGAGTGATTCTTCTATCTTTGAAGATTCTTCAGTTGATATTTCAATTTCTATTAGTTGAGCGCCCAAATTTTTGAATAGTTTACGCGCCGATCTAACATAGCCCGTATAACCCTCGCGTATCGATGCCGTGGGAATAAAGGCAATCTTTTTATTGGCAACCTGCTCTTCTATGATAGATCCAACACTTGAGAAGTGCGAACATAAAAATAAATTCATTTTTGTACCTTTTTGTTAATTTATTATTTCTAAGTTATATTATACCTTACTTTTGGGTATGAATTTATTAGGGCTAGTTAGTTCTCATCGGCTGATACAAAATAGCCATCGTCAAACATGTCATACCGAAGCACTAGCTGTCTGTACTAAAATTAAATCATGAATGAATTCATCCTAGTAGCAATAAAATTATTGATTGGCTTTTTCACGCTGACAATAATCATCAACGTTTCCGGAAAAGGTAATTTGTCGCCGTCATCTGCCAGCGACCAAGTGCAGAACTATGTGCTGGGTGGCATCATTGGCGGTGTTATTTATAATAACAGCATTTAGATTTTGGATTACATCGGCATTTTGTGCATATGGTGCGCGCTGGTGCTGACATTGAAATGGATAAAGCAGTATAACGTGAAAGCAAAGCAGCTGATCGACAGCAGGGCGTTGATAATCATTGATAATGGAAAAATCAATATTGAAAATTGCAAGAAAGTTGGTCTAAGCGCTCATGATGTATCATTCAAGCTGCGAACTCACCATATCTATTCAACGAGAAAAGTAAAAAGAGCCGTGGTGGAACAAGACGGCGAATTGATTATCACTCACGAAGGGGAGGAGAATCCAAAATTCCCATTGATAACAGATGGACAACTGCAACTGATATTTTGCAGGTAATTGGCAAGGACGAGAAATGGCTGCTCAAAGAAATGAAAAAGCAGGGGCTAAAGGCGTATAGCGATGTATTTTTGGGAGAGTATGTGGACGGTAAGTTAAACTTGACGGCTTATTGATAATAATATTTACGCTATCAATTGCTGAGTGGGGGTATGCCACGGCATAGTAGACACAATCACCATCCCGCCTATTCGTGCTACAATTAAATCATGAAGATTGTTGATGACTCGACCCAACAGTGCGCCAGCAAATTATTGATATCATCGCCGGAGCCATCCGTGAGTGAACACGTCTTTAATCGGCAAAAGTGGCAGAGCCTAACGATATTTGAGCAAATGGGCAACATCGGCTCAGAGGTCGGGCGAGCGTTTGCCGCCCGGCGCCGCGGCGATACGGCTGCTATGACCGGCGCCTGGCAGCGCGGCTTGGACTTATTGGACGCCACCGCCGAGCAACTCGCCCGCCAAAAATCGCCAAAACTCCGCGAAGTCCTACGCGCCCGCGAATTATTCGCCGACATGGAAGACGAATCGTTGGAGGGCTACTTTATGTGGTTTGCGCTGGCGGCGCGAAGTGGGAGATAGATAGGACGTCTGATTATTGAGGAGTGAATTTTGAGAGTGCTATAATATAACGGAAGATAGCAATTAGAAACAAATCTAAGAGATAGATATTTTTATAAAAGGCTGTGTAGGTGTGTGTAGTCATAAGTAGACTCTTGAACGGTGTTTCTATATATAACTTTGGCGATTGTAAAGTTATTGAGATTCGGCGTCTTTCTGATGAAATGAAGGATAAGATAAAAAACGAATTACAAATTATTTGTTACGGCAAATATGCACTTTCTTCTTGTTCAAAGTATCACTCCCTAGATGAGACCATAAGAGAATTTAATGTGCGTATTTCTGGCGAAGAAAATAAAAAAACTGGCATTATCGGAGAGTTATTATTGAATGTAATGATTAGGGCTATTGGGGATATGGATATCGTCTCGCCGTTATTTAATCTAGAAGAGAGAAGCTTTAAAAAAGGTTTCGATGTTATCGCAATGGATGATAACGACCTATGGTTTATCGAATCTAAAGCTGGTCGTACCAATGGCTCACAAAACGCGACAGACAAAGTCAGAGATAAGATACGTGAAGCCAAAACGGACCTAAATAATAAGCTAAATAGGGAGAATTCTCAGCTATGGACCAATGCTACAAATTCTGTTTCAAGATATTTGGACTATAGAGATGAAAAACAAACAGTTGTTAATATAGTAGAGGGAGCGTCAAATAGTGGTACCAGCTCAGATAAAAATGTCATACTCGGCGGAACGGTATTTTGTCCATTTTCCTCAGAAATTAACAGACAAAAAATTCTAGATATTCACAATACTATAAATAATTCTGGAATATTTTCAAAATTACAAATTATTGCAATTCAAAAACAGACAATGGAGGCTGTGATAGATTTCTTAAAAGACCTGGAGAATAGTGATGAATAAGCTAACACTGAAAAGGTTGTATAATACTGGATTTAAAGATTTATACTGGAAATTATTATCTAACCCCTCAGAGATGACAAAGACAGACCTAATAAAGATTCTAGAGTTAGGGTCCTATTTCGTTACCCGTGATAATACAGATATACAAAAACTAGGATATCGACTATTCCTTTTATATAGTAAACTCACTGGAGACTATAAACCTCTGTACGAGATTAGTATCAACAAAGGTCTAATCCCAATTTCTCAGTTTATATATGAACAGATGAGATATTCAGACCAATATGACAACCTACAAACAATGATAAACAGCATTGTCAACCAAGAATTTAAGGTTAATAATTTATACAAAACCGCCTGGCAGTCCAAGCTTGATGATAGCGCAAAAGAGTTCATGGATAAATCCCAAATTATCGTAGCACCTACCTCTTATGGTAAAACGGAGCTAATATTATCATTTATCGACCACTTTAGAGAAAACAAAAATATTTGTATCATAACCCCCACTAAATCGTTATTAGCTCAAACAAAAAAGCGAATACTAAATCATATCGGTAATCAAAAGATTATTACACAACCAGAAATGTATATTGAAAGCGACAGAAGAAGTATAGCGGTTTTAACTCAAGAGAGGCTACTTAGATTGTTACAGATTCAACCTGATCTTAAATTTGATGTTCTCATTATTGACGAGGCGCACAACCTACTTGAAAAATTCTCTAAAGACAGCGCAAGAAGCGTGCTTCTTGCGTCTACCATAGTTCTATGTCATAAGAGAAATAGCGATATTATTTACAAATATTTAACACCTTTTCTCAAGTCAAAAGACAGTATTTCTTTAAAATTTATCCATAATCCAACAGAATGGTTTGCTATTGACGAGTCAGTAAAGTCTGAGACCTTTTATTTTTACGACATAGAAAATAATAAAAAGGAAATATTAGATCAGTTCTCTGCTGACAGGCAAAAATTAATATCCGTGCAGACAGAAAATATGTCTAATGATGCAGATATCGTTATTGCTAATGCAGATAAGAAGAATATAATTTATCTCAATTCTCCAAGAAAGCTTGAAGATTTTGCGAAAGAACTGGCAGAAAGAATAGACACCATAAATAATGATAGGATATCAAAAGCCACCAGGGACTTAAAAGAGTTTGTTCATGAAGACTATAAACTAGCTGAATATATCAAAAAGGGAGTTATATACCATCACGGCTCTATTCCGGAAACAATACGATATTATATAGAGGAACTATATTCTGAAGTGCCTGAGCTAAATATGCTGATTGCAAACTCTACATTATTGGAGGGTGTAAATATTCCAGCGACACGAATGTTTATTCTTAACGCAAAGAAAGGAAGGAGCTATCTAACGCCATCTGCTTTTAAAAACCTTGTCGGTAGGGTTTGTAGGTTTAAAGAAATTTTTGACCCTCATGAAGGAAATTTGAATTATTTGACCCCTGAGATTCATATTATTAAAGGAAACTATTGTGATGTTTCGTTTGACGCTCTACGTTTTACGAAAAATGCAAAAATATTAGTTCAGGACGAGAATGATATTCAGGATACAATTAAAAATCCTTTACTAAAAAATAACTCAGAAAATGATGATTCAAAAATTAATCAAGCAGAGGAGATACTAGAGAACTTATCTACAGATAGCAATATGGCTGATAGTCAAGTAAGGAAGGCTCATACGCCAGTGGGCAAATTGTGCTTTCAGAACAATGTCGGAATTTTTGATATTTTTGACTGGGAAGATACTATAAGCTCTGAGTTAGATGCTATAAGAAAAGCTTCGACGCTCGAGAGTGTATTTACAATTATGAAAATCTTATTCTTCTCTAAAATATCAGACAGCGATAATAGTAACGAAAACATGAGACGCTTAAAGCAAGAATCGGCACAAAGATTTTATAGAATGTTGATAGACTGGCGCATACATGGGTTTAAGACCAAAGATATGATTAAGCTTGTGGTTGACTATTGGAATTCTCTAGACGGAGAGCAGGCTAAGTATGTGTACGTAGGAAAATGGGGAGACAGAACTCGAGGTGATAATAGCTATAAGAAATATTGGGTTGATATTACAGCAAAAAGTTTCGCTGAACGGGTCAATTTAGCAATTGTTAGATTGAAAGAATAATACGACTTCATTGATAATGAAATAGTAAAATATGTTGAAATTTTAAACTCACTAGATCTTATAGAAGAAAGTCTATATTCAAAAATTAAATATGGAACTAGTGATCCTAAGAAGATTACACTTCTTAACTGCGGAATGAGTAATTCTTTATCAAATCTTTTGTCAGAAAAATATAGCGCGTTATACAGCGTAAATACAGCTAATATGACAGTATCCTTTAGCGAAGGATTAGTCGATGCAATGCAGTACAATAATGAAAATGGCATTTTAATATCGGAAGTAAAGCTAAACCTAAAAGAAACGGCTCATATATAATAGTCTAGAGTACTCAACTAGTTAACCAGTGTCGTTCATATATTCAAGAAGGTGTATAATAAGCCTATCAATAAATCATAAACAAAGGAATACGTATGAATATCAAACCCCTAGACATAGTATCTATGATAGGTATTATTATCGTAGTATCAAGTAGCGCTCTCTCTATGCATATTGCCGTAAAAGCAAGCAAGAAGCAAAAAGCTCAGCAAGAAAAAGACGCTAAAACTAAAAAGGTAGAACCAAACAGCCCCGCAGCAAACACCAGCGAACTACGCGCCGAACTGGATGATTTGAAGAAACGAGTTGCAGCGCTTGAGAAGAAATAGCCAGATAACTCCCGCCCATTTCACATTCCCTTCACACACCCCTGCTACACTGGCATAGAACCAAGAAAGGAGATCTATGTCATTTGTACAACGTGCCTGGTTGTATATCACCAGGAAAAAACTCAAAACGCTGATTTTGCTGGCGATTTTGCTGTGTATGTCGACGATTATGCTGAGTGGATTTGCCATCAAGCATTCGACCGACGCGGCAGCGCAGTCGCTAGACAAAACGCTCAAGGCCGGCTTTACGCTGGGCAATAATCCGCGCACCAATCCGGGAACGGCCCGCGGCTCGGGGACGGTGTCGAACAAAGACATCGACGTGGTGAAGAACCTGGAAGGCGTGACGGACTATGTCAAGCGCCAGAACGCCACGGTCGATTTTATCAATACCAAGCTGGTGCCACTACCAAGCGGTGGCAGCGGCTATGACGCCGAGAAAGACAAGCAGTTTGGCAACGCCGCCACCATCATCGGCGTCAATAAATCTGAGTCCGAGAAGAAGTTCCGGGCTGGCGCGCTCAAGCTCATCGCTGGCCGGCACATCACCGAGAACGATTCACACAAGATTTTGGTGCACGAAGACTTCGCCAAGGCTAATAACCTGAAGCTTGGCAGTAAAATCAAACTAAAGGCCAATCAGTACGACACCGATAACGAACATCCATCCAAGGATGAGGTTGAGGTAGAAATCGTCGGTATGTTTAACGGCAAAAACCCAAAGCAGGCGACGTATCAGGTGGAGCTGTTCGAGAATTTGTTTCTGACTGATCTTACGACAACTCGCCAGTTGAACGCCTATACCGAACAAAATGAGATTTACCAGGACGCCACGTTCTTCACCAAAGGTACCAAGCAGCTGGACGAGGTGATGGCGCGGGCAAATAAATTGCCGGTCAATTGGCAAAAGTACCAGCTAAATAAGAACAGCCAGGAGCTGGCCGGCGTGACTGGCGCAGTCAATGGCGTGTACGGCCTGATCGACGGTATGCTGTGGGCGACGGCGCTGGTCAGCGTAGCAGTGATCGGCATGGTGCTGTACTTGTGGATGAACGAGCGCAAGCGCGAAGCGGGCGTGCTCTTGGCGACGGGTGTACCGCAGTCAAAGATTGTACTGCAATATATCGCTGAGCTGGCGATGATCGCGGTACTGAGCTTCGGTGCGTCGTACTTTACCGCAGGGCTGATTGCTCAACAAATGGGCGATCACGTGGTATCGCAGGCGGCGCAGAATGCCACGCGTCAAGCTGGCAGCTCCTTGAACGGTGCGTCACTCGGTGCTGACGCTGATTCGGTGACGTCATCGCGCACGCTAGAAAAGGTGACGGTTGGTGTGCAACCGACGGATCTGCTGGCAGTGTGGGGTGCTGGGCTGGTGGTGATTATCATTGCGGTGCTCCTGGCTTCGCGGCCGATTACCCAATCAACGCCAAAAGAATTACTAACCGAAGTGGACTAGGGGCGAATGATGACGATTATCAAACGAGCCTGGACGGCTGTGGCGCGCAAACGGCGTCGCAGCCTGACCATCGCCCTGATCATGACGCTGATTTTCACGCTGCTCATCGGCACGCTGACGGTGCAGCAGACGATGGCGCAGCTGAAGCAATCGGTTGAACGTAATATTCGCGCCGGCTTTAGTATCGCCAGCAAGCAGCCGTCGGGCGAGGTGCCGATGGATATCGCGCAGCGGGTGCAGCGCCTGAATAATGTCAAAGCGCACAATTTCCAGGCAGAAACCACCGCGGGGCTGCCGGGTAAGCAATTGGTTGATGTAGGGGGTAGTGGCGTGCAGCTGGACTCTAACGTGGCTGGCGAGGCAAAGGTGACGGGTGCGACACAGAGCGATTTACTCGGCGAGTTCACTGGTCGATTTTACCAATTAGAGCAGGGTAAGCATCTGGGGGCGCACGATCAAAACGCGGTCCTCATTCACAAAACCTTCGCTGAGAAAAATAATATCAAGCCAGGCGACAAGCTGGACATTACCAAAGACGGCCGGCGCGTGACAGTAACTGTCGCAGGAATCTTCAGCGGCAAAGGCGAAAAGCCGGCGGTCTTGCAGTCCGACATGGCGGAGAATCATCTCATTACCAACTTGGCCGCGGCGCAGCAGCTGACGGGTAGCCAACAATTGACGCGGGCGACATATTTTGCCGAAAATCCGCACCAGCTGAAGTCGTTAACGGACCGCACTAAAAGCCTACTAAACGTCGATTGGCAAAAATTCAGCCTGACCGACAACGGGGCGGCATTCGCTGGCGTCCTCCAAAACATTGCTGGCGTTCAAAACATTTTGACGATTGCCACCATCGGCGCAGCCGCGGCAGGGCTAGCGGTGCTGTCGCTGGTACTGGTGTTCTGGGTGCGCGGCCGCTTGCATGAAATTGGCATCTTGCTGTCTATCGGCACGTCGAAGCGGCAGATTATCGGGCAGTTCTTGGCGGAGCTGGCGATTATCGCTCTAGTTAGCTCGGTGTTCGCGCTCGCCATCGGCTCGGTCACCTCATCGCAGATTTCTACCGCCCTCAAGGCACAAACCGACCAAAGCCAGCGCATAGAAAAGACTGTAGTGCAAGCCGCGCCACCAGCGACCTACCTGCAGGCTTTCGCTTTCGGCTACGTGGTCGTTCTGCTATCAGCCATCGCTGCCACCGCACCAATCATGCACCAATCACCAAAGCAAATTTTAGCAAAATTAAGTTAGGAGTTATCATGTCATTACTTACTTTACGCGATATCATCTATTCATACGCCGACGGCACTAGCAATGTGCTCAACGGCATCAATTATCAATTTGAAAAAGGCAAATTCTACGCCATCGTCGGTAGTTCTGGTGCCGGTAAATCGACACTGCTGGGGCTGCTAGCAGGGCTGGATACACCGACTGGCGGGCAGATTTTGTTTGATGATGAAGATATCGCCGAGCAGGGGTATTCGCATCATCGCAAGCACAATATCTCGCTGGTGTTTCAGAATTATAACCTGATCGATTATCTGACGCCGCTGGAAAACTTGAAATTGGTTAATTCCAAGGCTACCAACGAAACGTTGCATGCCATGGGTCTGGACGACGATCACATTCACCGCAACGTCATGAAACTTTCTGGCGGGCAGCAACAACGCGTGGCAATCGGTCGGGCGCTGGTGTCCTCCGCACCGATTATCTTGGCAGACGAGCCAACTGGTAACCTGGACGAAACCACCGCTGCCGACATCATCGACATCCTGCGCCGGGCCGCCCACGAAAACGACAAATGCGTCATCGTCGTCACTCACAGCAAGCAGCTGGCTAAGCAGGCGGATGTGGTGTTGAAGCTGAAGGATAAGAAACTGAAAGCATAAAAATAGCTTCCAAAAAATACATGTTTTAAATATAGCTCGAAAGAGCTATATTTTATAGCTCCTAACCAAAAGCAGGGCTAGTGAGTGTATAATAATTAGCATATGAGAGTTAATTATTTACAATTATCGAATATCCTAAGCTTCAAATATGAGGAAGACATTAACAGCGCTTTTAAGATTGAATTTGACCCAGACCTTAACATTATTATTGGCGAAAACGGATCTGGCAAGTCAACGGTTTTAGAGGCTATGAATTTTGTGTTCACAAGAATCCTATTTAGGCATTGTGAAGTTGACGAGTATAAATTTTTATTGTCAGCAGCAAATCGAAAGGATGCTCTCGAAGTAGACGATCCGCCTAATTGCATGGGTTTTCGACTTCAGTCCAACTGGGATTCGGATTCGAAATCACAAAAAATAAGAATATCAACTACACTTGATAATATTGATAGGACTAACATAAATCACATAGCAGACAACTATGGTCATATAAAAAACATATTGGGATCATATTCTCATATAAATACCCCTGAAGACTTTGCACCCATAGACAATGACATGGATATTGATATAGATATTACGTTTAATCACAAAGAGGATGTATGCGATACCGTTTATATTAGCTCAGTTCCAACTCATGTACAGTTTTATCTTGAATACTATCAAGCGATTAACGAAGCTATTGCAATATACAATAATGAGCATACCGATCATATGGCACCTCTCGGAAATTCTTTCTCTATATTGTCTGCTTTTCGTAATTATGATACTTTTGCCCTGCAAACTTCTTTACAATCTGATCCCGCAAGTCAATTACGAAATATAAAACGCAGTTCTTCTTATCGCAGTAATAACGACCAATCTGGCATTGAGCCATTGATATTTAATATTGTAAAACTAAAACTTGGTGAAAAACACCTTAGGCTAATACAGGAAGGTAAAAATATCGACGACGCCACTGTCGCTATAAACATCCTGCCGCTGATTACAAATATAAATGAAAGGCTCAAATTATTAAATCTAAAGCTTTCTATAAAACCGACAAATATACGAACGTGGTCGTACGAATTTAGATTCCGTGATATAAAAAATGACCGAGAGCTGGGTGACATAAACAGTCTTAGCGCTGGACAAAAATCGATTATACACTTGATATTTGAGGCGTACGGTCGAGATGATGTAAATGGTGGTCTTGTTGTAATTGACGAACCAGAGATTCATTTACACTATCAGTTCCAATCTAAATATCTAAAAATACTTGAAGATTTAGCAAAAGAACAAAAAATTCAGTGTATTCTTGTAACACACTCCGAGGGCTTCATAAGTGACAACACGATAAAATACATAAAACGATTTTCACTAAATGAAGAACGTAATTCTGTAATGTATGTACCTGAAATAACAGAAGACCATAAGGGTCTTACAAAAATACTAAATAATACCCAGGCGACGCGAATACTATTCTTAAACAAGGTATTATTAGTTGAGGGTCAAGATGATGAATACTTCTTTAGAGATGTTATAAAAAGATTACAACCAGATCTCAGTCAAAATATCAATATAAAAAGAAGCATAGCCTTGGATAATGTACAAAAAATAGCAGATGCTTTGGAGATAGAACCATACTTACTATTTATTGAAAAACCAGAGAAAAAGAAAAGAGGGATGTTTAAAAATGAAAGGCTATGAATTACCAATAGAAACCGTTATTAAAAGACTTGGTTATAAAAATTCGAAAAACCTAATTTATTATAGTGAATTTAATGATTCTGACTATAATAATCATATATCTAAAATTGTTCATGAGATAAAACCGTACGCAATTTACTTTATAGACAGAAACCCATTCATTCTTTTTTTTGACAAGCTTTTTGATGAAGTTTCCTTTAAAACTATCAGTAAACAAGTTTGGAATGCTCAAATTCCTGTTGCTATGCTTTGCGATGATCAAACAGTTAAAATTTACAATGGATTGTCTTTGAACTTAACATCCTATTTTCTTGAGATGGCAACGGAAATCCCGTTAGACACATGTTCTGTTGCAACGGAATTTTCCTATTTAGAAATAACAAACCCTATTTTCTGGGAAAAGTTCTCAAAAGGATTTTCAAACAATAAATTAAATAATTATTTGTTAGCTAATATTACTTATTTGACGGAAGAGTTAAAAAACAACTATCATATAGAATTTGCTACAAAATTAGTGTTGAGACTCATTTTTATAAGGTTTTTGATAGATCGAGGGGTTAACCTTGCTTATGAAAATTTTTCTGGTGATATTGAGCACTCAAAGAAAGAACTTCTGAAATGCTTAAGGAACAAAAGTTCAATATACAATCTATTTAAATATCTAAAATCAAAATTTAATGGAAATCTTTTTGATTTAGGTAATGAAATTGAATGCCCTGAATTAACACAAGATGTATTTAATATGCTTGCAGATTTTTTATCTGGAACAATTTCAATGAATGATGGTCAATTGTCACTATTTGCACTGTATGATTTTAATATTATTCCGGTAGAGCTGATAAGTAATATTTATGAAATATTGCTTGGACGAGAAGTAAGAGCAAAAGATAATGCATTTTACACTCCAAATTATCTTGTAGAATACATTTTGGATAAAACTACTTTAGGTTTCTTAAAAAAACATAATGAATATACCATATTAGATCCTGCATGTGGTTCAGGAGTATTTTTAGTTGATAGTTACCGATGTATGGTAGAAGAAAACCTAAATGGAAAAATGTATTGTAACGATGATAATTTGCTTAAATCTCTTTTAACCGATAATATCTATGGAATAGATATTAATGAGGAAGCGATTGATGTTACAATATTCTCTCTTTATTTAACTGTTTTAGACTACAAAGATCCAAAATCATTATCAACTTTTACTTTACCGAATTTAAAAGAAAAAAATTTATTTGTTAGTGATTTTTTTGATGAAAAGAAACTTAGAAGGTTAAGTCACATCAACTTTGATTTTGTTATTGGTAATCCACCTTGGGGCAATGTAAAAACAGGTCTTCATTTAGAATACTGTAAAAAGAATGGATACTTTGATAAACAACAAAATAATGAGATTTGTAGAAGTTTTGTTTTCAGAGCTAAAGATTTTTGTAAAGAACATACTGTTTGTTGTTTTATTTTACATTCTAAATTATTGTATAACCAAAAGAAACCTTCAAAAAGATTCAGAAACTTTTTGTTAAATAAAACTAAAATTCATAGCATAATTGAAATGTCTTCAGTAAGAAAATTAGTTTTTGAAAATGCCGATGCACCAGCAGTAATAATTTCTTTTAGTTACTCAGAAGAAAATAACTTAGACAATATTATAAATTATACATCTATAAAACCAAATATTTTCTTCAAACTATTTAATGTTATTGTTATTGAAAAAAATGATATAAAGTATGTAGCACAGAATATGCTGATAAGATTTGATTGGGCTTGGAAAACTATTGTATACGGTTTTTCAGCTGATTTAACTTTGGTGATGAAACTTAAAAATTGTTTTTGTACAATTTCCGATGCAATCGAAAAACAAGAACCTCCTATTATTATGGGGGCAGGAGTAGAGTACCAAGATGGTGATAAGCAAGACGCTTCTCATTTACTAAACAAAAGGCTTCTTGATTCGAAAAAAGGAGTAGATCACTTTTTTGTGAATTCAAATAAAACTACTTTGTTTTCGAAAACGAAAGTACATCGTCCTAGAGAAAAAGTGTTGTTTTTCCCTCCTTATGTATTAACTCCAACTGGCGTAAACTGCAATAATTATAAATTACGAGCAGCTTTTAGTGATGAAACATTTATTTGTAAAAAGACCATGTATATTATTAAAGGAAGCGAGGAGCAAAGACCATTCTTTATGAACTTGGTAGGTTTGCTAAACTCCTCATTTTATGCTTATTTGAATCTAATGCTTGGAACTTCAATAGGAATAGAACGAGAGCAGAGATTTATGGGGGAAGTATTAGAATTTCCTTATATTTTTTCTGAAGATATTGCAAATAAAACAGAGTACATTCAGAGTGAAAAAAAGAAAGATGATTTTCTTTGTTTATCAGACTTAGATTCTGAAATCGAAAACCTAGATAATTTAGTATTGCAGGAGTTTGGATTGAAAGATAATAAATTTATTGACTATGCAATAAAAATCCAGATACCGGAACTAACGAATATAGACATTGAGAGTATTTACAGAAAGGTATCTTCTGAGGAATTAGTTGACTATAGTGAATGTTTTAAAAAACAATTTGCTGCTATCTATAAACATGCAGAAAAGCATATTGCAATTAAATTGTATCCAAATGTATTAAATAGATTTTCTATATTTGAGCTGGCAGTTTTAGGTGGAAAATCTGATACCACGATTGATTTAGTTGAAAGTATTGATGATGATAAAGTACTATTATCAAGATTTTGTGTATTTTCTCACAACGATAAGTTTCATCAAATTAGAGATGTCATTCACTTTTCTGATAACTCATTTTTTATTATAAAGCCTAATTTTTATAAATGCTGGCATCCTGCAATTGCAGAACTTGATCTTTCCGATGTTATGGAGCAAATAATGGAATCGGGAGGTGATGAATAATGGGAGGTTTTAAGCAAAAATCAATAAATGAAGATTTTCAAAATGGTTTTTATTTTTGTATTATTGAGACCATTGAAAAATGTTGTAGCTCAATGAAGCGAAATTGTATTTCTTTAGGATATAAAATTAAGAATAATGAGGTAAATATACAGAACCATCTATTTTTTCGTTATTTAGACAATACTTCTACTTTAACTAAACTAGGTTGTGAAAAGTTTCCGATCTCATTCCAAATAGAAGTGCCAGAAACATTTGATGAAAATACAGACACCTTTATAGGAAGGTGCGATATTAAAGTGACATCAAATAATTATTGGGTAAATAAAAACAAAAAAGACTACTATATAATTGAGTGCAAACGAATTGATGGAAGTTCGAGTTTAAATAAAAAATATATTAATGAAGGAGTTAGTCGTTTTGTAGAGGAACCACCGAAATATCCATCTTACCACAATAAAAATATTATGTTCGGATTTGTTGTGAAAAATATTGATATTCCTAATAATTCGATAGAACTTTCTAAAATAAACAAAAATAGGTTTGGGACAATTAGTCAAGGGGATTTGTTTTTAGTAAAAAATGAAATAAATGAAGGTTTACATGAATATATAAGCAACTATACTTTATCAAATAAGTCATTACAATTACTTCATATCTTTTTTGACTTTTCACCTATAATTAAGTAGTCTTAGTTAAAGATTAAATATGTGAATTAATATAATTAATAAATAAATTGAGTAAATTTGTTTTATATAAATACAGATAAGATACTGAAGAGCGGATAGGTTTGTCTGCTCTTTTTCATGTTATAGCAAAAATGTATCCAATACTTTACATAAGGGTGAGTTTATTATAATAGGGTGAGCTTGCGTATTGATATTGCAGACCATCACAGCAGATTTAACCTACTCAGCAAACTTCTTTTCTCCATAAGCAATGAACTGATCAATCGGTTTAGCGAATTCCTTTGCCCAACTATCGTTGTCGTTCTTTCCTTCAGCGATAAACAAGCGTTCTCCTACGTATTCGTGTAAGTCCATAACTAGTGCATCTGCACCGTTGTCGTCTGAATGTCTAATACTTAAATCAAGCGCTATGAGCGACAACTGATATGCTCGCCGTAAAACAGCTAGATTATTTAAGTTCTCATCGGTTAACGCTTTAATCTCCTTGAACAGCTTCCAGTCAATCGCGTCATATATTTCAAAATCTTTTTCTGTCCATTCTGGCATAATAAATCCTCTAGGGTAAGTGAGCAGTTTTATATTATACTCAGGATAAGACATTTTTCAGGTCATGTCCAGGACGATGGGGTCAGTGACCGGGGACGGTGTACTGGCCGCGCGAGGTACCGTTGTCGTTCGATCCGTTGCCGGATCCGTAGTGGTCGTGGTTGCTACTCCTGAGGAACGAGTAGTGCATCGCACCGTCGGCGAGACCGCCGCCGACGCCCATACCACCGCTGCGGTCGCCATCTCCGATGAGGGTGTGTCCCTCCTTCGGACCGCTACCGAACGACACGGTGATGGGGTTGCCCTCGGAGTCGCAACCGCCCATCGGCTCACTCCACCAGTTCTTTCCCATACTGTACTCCTTCTGGAGTCGGGCGGAGAAAAGCTATTCTCCGCGAAGTGGGGCGTCTCAAGCCCGATTGACTCGGGCGAAACGCCGACCTCTGCGGTTGCAAAGGCTGATAAATGTATCCATAATAGAGCCGAGACTTCTTCAAGCGACTGTTCGTCCGGGGTTGCAAAGGCTGATAAATGTATCCATAATAGAGCTGCGTCGCTGTCTTTGTGGTAATAGACTTTGGTTGCAAAGGCTGATAAATGTATCCATAATAGAGCCCACTGTCAAGCAATTTTACGGAAATTGCAGCAGAACATGGCGATAGTCTACATAGCGACGCCAAGTAGCGTATACTTAACAATATAATCATCCCCATAAAGTCAAAGGAGGCTGGATGACATTAGCAAAACAAACCATCGGCATTATCGGTTCGCTGGGTGATTTGGGTTCGCAACTGGTGCGGCGCGCTAAGAAGTACGGCTTTCTAGTCCGCGAATTTGACATAGCCGACCGCCACACTAGCGTAGAAGAATTATCCGATTGTGAAATTATTCACGTGTGCGCGCCCCTGGAAAATTTTATCGTACCGCCCGTAAGGGGACTGATAATTTTACACGATAGCGTCATGGACACCAGCCGCCGATTTAACGATCAGCTTGACCAGAAAGCTGCCGTTGTCCACTTGCTAATGAATAGCGCTCAGCGAGCGGTTGTCGCCAGCGATCAGCCAAACGCCGAGGCAGCAGCCAGCCATTTGCAGCAATTAGGATTTGATCCAATTTCTATGCCGGTCGATGAGCATGATCGAATCATTGCCCGGTCGCAAGCCCCATTGGCACTGCTTTGCGACGCGCTGCTGCCTGAATTGTTTCAATTGGATAAAGAAGGCCTACTGACGCCGTCGGGCGAAACACTGGCAGAAACTTTACGTTCCCGCACGCTCATTTGGACGCCAGCCACCCGCCGGGCAATCTTGCGCAACCCTCAACTGCGTGAACTTATTAGCGAACTGTCAAAGATCCTAGACCAAGCGCAGCCGCCAGATAAATAATCCTCCAAATCCAAACCGCATACTTCCTGTCAAATGCTATACTAAATAACATGAACCAAGAACCTCCATATTATAATCTACAGCGTAGACACCGCCCGCGCTGGATTGGTATTTTATTAGCATTTTTACTGGGTATCCCCATGATAATTGGCCTATGGCTGCTGCTGTGGCGGTGGAACTACGTATCGTATCTAACTGGACCCATCGGCGCGGGCATCGTCTACCTAATATATAGTTTCATAACCCAGGAAGAAAGACCGCCGCTCCTTGATGTCATTTTACTAATCGTAGCCTCTGTGTTCGGTACGGTAATAGGTTTCGCCGTTTGTTTGGCTGAATCGCTGCATATTTATACTAAAATCGGGTTCTTAGCAATGGTAGAATTTATCGTTTCGCCGCCAACATGGACAATATTATGGAAAGCAAATCCGATGGCCGTCCTATCGCTCTTATTTTCAATCGGTTTATCTATTTACATCATTTTATGGGTTTGGCGCATATCCAAGCGAGCTGTTTTGTAGAATATTTGCGAATTTTAGCCGTTGGCGTTATAATCACCCCATGACTATAAAACGGCAATTCATCGTCACCGCCTGGCAAAGCACGCGTTTTTGCCGCGGCTTGTTGAATTGTTCGTAAATTTCTTCTGAAAAACTAACCATGATTAGAGGCCGCGCGCGGTCTTTTTTATATAACCCAAAGGAGGAATCATGAAACAAAGAATAATTATCATCGGTGGCATGGGGCCGCAAGCAAGCCTGGAGCTGCACCGGCGGATGATTCGGCAGGCGCTAGCAAACGGCGCGAAGGATGGCACGGATTTTCCGCACATCGTTCATTTGTCGCTGCCGGTTCCTGATTTTATCGCCAATGAATCGCGGCGCAGCGAAACCTTGGAAATTATCATAAACGAACTGAAAAACATTGACGCGTCGATGGACGACGTTATCATAATTGCCTGCAATACCGCGCATTTACTACAGCCAGATATTGAACGGCAGCTGAATATTCGCATAACTTCCATGGTGGATGCCGCAATTGATTATGTTAGCAGCCATTATAAAACAATTCGATTGCTAGCATCGCCGACAACCATCCGCACTGGACTATATGACAAGACGCTGAAAGCCGCCGGAGTGACCGTGTTAACGCCGAGTGAGGAGGAAGAGCAAGCGCTGGAAGTGATAATTCGCGCAGTAATTTCTGAGCAGACAATACCGCAGTCAGCGCTGGATAAAATACCAATAACAATCCAATCCGAACAGGCAAACGCAGCAAACTATATCAATAATTACCCCAGCAGTCTGCCAGCATTATTAGGCTGCACCGAATTATCCTGCGCCTTCGCCGAAAAACCAAACACCATTGACCCAATGAACATTTTATTACGTTACTTAACAACCAAAGGAGTGTTATAATGAATACAATGAAACCATCCAAACCCGTCATCCTCACCGGCGTACGCGCCAACAACGATATTCACATTGGCAATTATTTTGGCGCCATCTTACCGATTGTTGATATGGCGAAGCGCCGCTCGGCTGATTTTGATATCAATCTGTTTATCCCAGATCTACACAGCTTCACTACACCGATTGATCACAGTAAATTGTACGACAGCATCCTCAACAACGCCCGGATTTACACGGCTGCCGGGTTGCCGCTGAATAACGAGGCGATTCATTTGTACCGCCAAAGCCGCGTCCCAGCCCACAGCGAGCTGGCGTGGATTTTGGACTGCTTCACTGGGTTTGGCGAGATGAGCCGGATGACGCAGTTTAAGGATAAGTCTGACAAGCTTCACGGCGACCAGATTTCCGTCGGTCTCTTCAACTACCCAGTCCTGATGGCCGCCGACATCTTGCTTTACGGCGCTACCTACGTGCCGGTTGGCGACGACCAGACACAACACCTGGAATTTACCCGCGACATTGCCGAGCGAATGAACCGCAAATTTGGCGACCTGTTCACCGTGCCCAAACCGGTCGCCGAACAGCACCGATTTTTCGGTAAAGACCAAGGCCTACGCATCAAAGACCTCGCCAACCCGACCAAAAAAATGAGCAAGTCCGACGACACCGGCAAGGGCGTCATCTTCCTCGGTGACCAGCCAGAGGTAGCACACAAAAAAATCATGAGCGCCACCACCGATTCGCTAGGCAAGGTGCAATACGACAGGGAAAACCAACCCGGCATTTCCAACTTGCTGGAGATTTTGACGTTGGTGCGCCAAGACGCTGGACGAGGCATCAGCTTGGAGCAGACCATCAGCGAATACACCGGCATGGAGCGCTACGGCGATTTCAAGCGAATCGTGGCTGATGAAGTGGCGGAATTCTTGGCGAATTTCCGGGCGCGCCTGGCGGCAGTTGATGAGCAGGCCATCGAACGCAAACTAGAGTCCAGCGAGCGCGATATGAACATCGTTGCCAACGAAACCTTGCACCGCGTTCAAACAGCCGTGGGGCTGCGGAGATAGTATGGTGATGGCAAGTTGTCTCACTGAACCAGGAACGCCGCCACATCAAGCGCTACACATTTCTAGCCGTTCAAGCGACCGAGGGCATACCGCGTGAAAATTTCGCCGCGCACCGTCCTCAAGATCGCCAGGCTATATCACCTGGCGGATGACAACACGCCCGTCAAAGCCCTGCGCCACCTGAAAGTTCAGACCGACGAGTCGCACATCGTGGCGGAATTTATCTTAAACAATCAGCATTTCGCCGTGCTCTACGGCTCGATCGTTGACGAGGAATCAATTGACGAATTATGGCCCAATAAGCCAGCCAACGCTGAGATTTTACCAAACCCGCTTGATGCGAGCTGCATTGAAACGCCATTTCAGGGCAAATTCGTCATGATGTTTCGAATCGTGCCGACCAAGCAGCGCCTGGACGTCCACTTGTCCACGACATTTGATCCGTCAATTTCACGCAGTCTCTGGCAAAAATACATCAAAGCCGGCTACGTTTCGGTTAATCAGCGCGTAGTGACGGCGCCAAAGTTTGAGGTGGATGAGACTGACAAGATTGCTGTCAAGCTGCCAGAACAGGAGCAGGCCAGTGCAGAGCTGCCGATATTGTACGAAGATGATGACGTGATGGTGGTGAATAAGCCAAGCGGGCTCCTAACCCACGCCAAAGGCG
The DNA here is from genome assembly GCA_963456375.1 of uncultured Candidatus Saccharibacteria bacterium. GTDB lineage: Bacteria > Patescibacteriota > Saccharimonadia > Saccharimonadales > Saccharimonadaceae > Nanosynbacter. The sequence goes on from CAUOLH010000006.1 coordinate 43,091, forward strand.
GGCTATCGACCGAACCAACCGTGGCGGAAATTATTCGCCCCAAAACTTCATTTGCCTCGGGCACCGACCGGCCGGGCATCGTCCACCGGCTTGACCGCGACACTTCAGGCGTACTGATTATCGCTAAAAATCCTGACGCTGCTGCCCACCTGCAACGGCAATTCGCCCAGCACACCGCCAAAAAAACCTACCTCGCGGTGACCGACGGCGTACCTAAATTAGCCGCCGCAAAAATCGACCTGCCGATTGGCCGCAACCCAGCCGCGCCCAGCACCTTCCGCGTTGACCCGAACGGCAAACCCGCCCAGACGACCTACCGCGTGTTGGCGGCGACTGACGCCCAGGCACTGATTGAACTTAAACCTACTACCGGCCGCACTCACCAGCTGCGCGTCCATATGGCATACCTGAACACGCCAATCCTCGGCGACCGCGTCTACGGCAAACCGAACGCCAGCCGCCTGATGCTCCACGCCCACAAACTAGAAATCACGCTGCCGTCTGGCGAGCGAAAGATGTTTGAGGCGGCCATCCCAGAGGAGTTTTTTATCTATTTCCCTGAGGCATTACCTAAGGAAAAACTATGAAAACACCGACGCTGTCCATCAAAGATCGCTCTACAATCAGCAAATTTGCGAGCAACCTGCCGCACGCGCTGCTTATCGCGGCAGAGCAGGGACTAGACGGAATCGGTGCGGCTAATGAGTTGGCGAATTCAGAAGACAGCGATGTATTCTACATCAAACCCGCAGAAAAAAAGCAAACCATCGCCGTTGAGCAAGTGCGCAGCCTAATAGCCAATCTAAGAACGTACGCCAATAAGCGCCGCGTGATCATTATTAATGACGCCAATCTGATGAGCGAAGCCGCTCAAAACGCGCTATTAAAGGCGCTGGAAGAGCCGAATAAAAATACCCATTTTATCCTGGTCGCAGAAAACCCGAAGCTGCTATTAGACACCATCAAATCCCGCTGCCAGCTACTCCAGCTTCATAAAACTTCCCCCAGCCAAGACGCCAAACTGCTATCTCAGCATAACCTGGACGCCAGCGCCAAGCAGCAAATCCTCTTCCTGGCTGCCGGCCGGCCGCTGCTAATCAGCCAATTAGCAAACAGCCCGGGAAAATTTGCCGAATATAAAGAAATCGCTGTCGACGCCAAGCAGTTACTAGCCGCCAAAAATAATTATCAAGCCTTAAAACCGCTCGCCAAATACTTTACCGACCGCCAAAAAGCGCTGCTGCTCACCGACATCATCGTCAATATGATACGTTTTCAAGTACATTCCCGCGGCATTGACGCTGCCGTATCAAGCAAGCTCGCCGCCACCGAAACAGCCGCCAAATCGCTGAAAGCCAACGGTAATGTACGCCTAGCTTTACTGCAACTTGTGATATACTAATAGCGGTATGTTTGGACTACTACTCATTCTAATTTTGATGATTTGGGCGGTTTTTTATCATCCGTCAATCAAAGAAACGGGCGATTTGCCGACAAAAATTACCAATAAACTTGATCAATTATGGAATATTGCCCAGGATTCGATTCGCGAGAACAAATATTTGCGCGCTGAAAAAGCATTGTTGACTATCTTGCGCGTCGATGAAAAAAACGCCACGGCATATAACCGCCTGGGGATTTTATACGCCAAGCAGCGCGCCTACAAAGACGCCATTGAGTGCTTCGAGATCGCCCAAAGCCTGGAGCCAAGCGCCTCAAGCCTACACAACGTCGGTCTGATTTATTACGAAACAGAAAATTATGAAAAGGCAGCGCTGGCGTTTGAGCAAGCCCTGGAAATAGAAGGCGATTTGGCAGCACGATACATCGCCTATGCTAAAGTTCAGGAAAAACTGGGGCGCAGTAAGAAGATGATTAGCGCCTTAGAAAAGGCGGTTGAATTAGAGCCGATTCCGCAAACTTTGATGATTTTATCAGAAGCATACGACAACGCCGGACAGGAAGAACTAGCCATCCAACTGCGTAAAAAAGCCACCAGAATGCTGACGCCGAACGAACCGGCAAAAAACCCTAGCCCCAACGCGCCGCGGCCTCGCCAGCAGCGCCAAATTCACCAGCCGCGAAAAGTCGTTATGTAATCGTTTCAGCAGCAGCGGTTTTATAAAACAAGGCTCATTTCCTCTTTTTTAGGGCGGGATAGTTTGCTATAATAAATACGCTGCCGAGCGAAGGGGCGTAGTACAACGGCTAGTATAGCGGTCTCCAAAACCGCCGGTCTAGGTTCGATTCCTAGCGCCCCTGCCAAGCTTCGTCCGATTCCCTGAAAGCAAGGGAATCTTTTTTATTAGTCAAAACTCTGCTATAATTTTTTCATATGAGACCGCTACTACCATCATCGCCGCACATTATCGCCATGGTCGGCGCGCCAGGCTCTGGGAAAACTCAGTTTGTTTCCGAATTTGCTAAGATATTCAACGCGCCAGTCATCGACGCCAGCCAGTTTGAGGCCTTGACGGATGATACTAAATTGATCTCCGACATAACATTATCAATCTTAGACGAATTCTTAAAAACTAAGCATACCGTCATTTTGGACGGCGCAACCGACCAGCGAACAACCCGGATAAAAATTAACCGGATGGCACGCGAACGCGGCTATAAAGTTCTATTAGTTTGGGTGCAGACAGATTTGGCAACATCTAAAAACCGCTGGATGAAGCAATCAGGCGGCGACGAGCTGCTGTTTGAAAGAAGACTTAAACAATTTTCGCCGCCGCACGACAGCGAATCTTACGCAGTAATCAGCGGGCGGCATACTTTCAGCACGCAGGCGCGCGCCGTGCTGAAGCATCTGAGTATTAGCGCGCCGAGACCGGAAGTCCATAGAGAGCTTCGCGTAAATAGCCGTATTGATATAGGATAGATTATGCCCACAATCACCGATTCGGAATTCGGGGAAATTGTCGTAAAAAAACAAGGATTAGCAAAAAATATTAGCCTGCGAATCGCGCCGGACGGACGGTTGCGCGTTACTATGCCAACGTACGCGCCGTTGTTAGCCGCCAAAACTGTAATAAAAACATCGCGCTTACAAATCCGCAAATTATTAGACCAGCATCAATCGCAATTTTCTTATATAAAAGACCAGCAAATCGGCAAAAGCCACAGTTTAATTATTCGCTCGACCGCCGGAGCAACAACCGTAAAAACCGCCGGCACGCGCATAATTGCCAACATAAATGAAAACGAAGACATAACGGCCGCCGCTAATCAGCAGCTTATTCGCCAAAAAATCGTCGCGGCACTGCGTAAGGAAGCCAAAAGTTATTTACCTCGGCGATTGTCATTCCTGGCCGAAGAACACGGTTTTTCCTTTAAGCGGACAAAAATCACTCACGCCTCCAGCCGCTGGGGCAGTTGCTCATCGGCCGGCACGATTAGCCTGAACATTGGACTAATGAACTTGCCGTTTGAACTGATTGACTACGTAATTATTCATGAACTTTGCCACACCCGCCACATGAATCATTCGGCAAGTTTTTGGCGCGAAGTCGCTCAATTCGACCCCGGCTATAAAATCCACCGCGCCGAGTTAAAAAAATATTCGCCGCACATATAGTTAATATAACCGTAAAACCGCCATGCGTGATATTTGCGCTTATGCTATACTATTGACATGTTAAAGGGTGTCTTAAAAAAAGAAAAACGCACATCCATCGCCTTAAAAAGCGGCATTTTAGTTGCCTCAATTTCCTTAATGTTTCACGGCTTATTAATTCAATCCGGCATTATGCCAATATCAGAAACCGCTATCGGCTTGCCGCCAAATTTGGCAATTGTCTTATCCATGAGCTGGCTGGTAATAGGCGTTACGGCCTTTTTATCACGGATCATTGACGGCGGCATATCATCGGTACTTATTCTTCTTGTGTATTATGTATTATCGCTGGCGCAATCGCTGTTTATAACCGGCTTCATTTCGCCGTTCACCGCCTACTGGATTTTATTGATGATTATCACGTTCGCTATGCTGGGCAAAAACGGCTTGCTGGCCGGTATTTTGGCATTCATTACAGCCATCACTATCAGTTCTATCTTAAACATAGAAACCCATCCCGAATACACCATCATGGCAATTCTCTCCGGCACATCAGTCATCGTCTGCAGCCTGGTCGCCTCGTCGATTTATTTCACTCAGAAAATCGTTAACAGCAAATTGAATGAAAGCCGCGAGCGCGAAAATGTCGAAAAGGGCAAAGTCCTAACCCTGATAAACAACATCACCGACGCCATTATCAGCACTGACGAGCACGGCATTATTACCATGTATAATTCTGCGGCGTTAAATCTTATTGATACCAATAATAAAATTAGCGGCAAGCCAATTGACGAGATTTTACGCCTGGAAACCACTAATAAGGCGCCGCTCGACACGTTTAAGGAATTGTCCAAGTCAATCGCTATCCGCCAGCGCGACGATATCATAATGCAAGTAGATAGCGACGAAGCACTGCGCCTGGAAGTGACATTTGCGCCCGTACAAGGCGGCGATAAAATGTCGCCGGACGGCTATGTCCTGATTCTCCGCGACATCACCAAGGCGAAAAGCCTGGAAGAGGAGCGCGACGAGTTTATTAGCGTGGTAAGCCACGAGCTGCGTACGCCGATCACGATTGCCGAAGGATCGCTCAGCAATGCTAAGCTGCTCATTGAAAAGGGCGCCGCCGACAAAGTTCCTCAGGCAATTGACGAGTCGCACAAACAAATTCTGTTCCTTGCCAGGATGGCTAACGATTTGAGTACGTTATCCCGCGCCGAACGCGGCGTTGACGACAAGCCGGAAATCATCAACGTAGCAGAATTTGCAGCGCAGCTAAACGACGAGTACGCACCGCAAGCCGCCGAAAAAGGCTTGGCGTTCAACTTGGATATCGGCAGCAGCCTGGGCGAGGTCAAGGCCTCCAGTTTATATTTGCAGGAACTATTGCAGAACTTTATTACCAACGCCATCAGATACACTCCGAAAGGCTCAGTGACAATATCTATCAAAAAACAAAAAGACGGACAGATCAAATTCAAAGTTAAAGACACCGGAATTGGTATCGGCAAAGCTGATTTGGGTAAAATATTCGATAAATTTTACCGCGCCGAAGATTACCGCACCCGCGAGACCAGCGGCTCGGGCCTGGGTTTATACGTCGCTGCCAAATTAGCGCGGAAACTAAACTGTAAGATTGAAGTACAAAGCCGGCTAAATCATGGATCGGCGTTCAGTTTCAGTCTTAAACCGTTCAAGAAGTGATTTGCTAATTTCTGGCAAATGAGCTATACTGGACTTGACAGTCTGTGAAAAACAGACTTTTTAAATTGGGAGAAACTATGGCACAGAAAGGCAAGTCAAGCACCGGCAAAACCACGGTTCATCGCATTAAAGCTACCGGCGATGCGCCGAAAAAAGCCAACAAATCAGCTAAAACCAAAGATATAAATACTAAAGAAACCATAAAAACTACAGAAACTAAGACAAGTAAAAAACCAAAAACCGTAAAAACTGCCAAAAAATCGCCAAAAAACGCTTTAAGCGCAGTTGGCGGTTATTTCAAGGGCGCTTGGCACGAGCTAAAGTTAGTGCGCTGGCCAACCCGCTCGGCAACATGGGCAATGACCGTCGCCGTGCTAGCCTTTACTTTTATATTTGTTATTGTAATATTGCTGCTTGACGCTGGATTCAACTGGGCGTTTGAGCAGATTTTGAAATAAGGGAGGATTGTTATGAGTTCAAAACGATACGATGATAGCCGCCAGTGGTATGCCATTCACACTTATTCCGGCTACGAAGAAAAAGTCGCCGAGTCTATTCGCCAGCGCATCAACGGCGTCGATATGGCCGACAAGATCTTTGACGTTATGGTGCCGAAGGAAAAGCAAATCCAAATTAAGAACGGCAAGCGTAAGATCATTGATGTCAAAATTTTCCAAGGCTACGTCCTGGTAGAGATGAAATTGACCGATGAAACATGGTATATCATCCGCAACACGCCGGGCGTAACCGGATTTGTCGGCGCCGACACCACGCCAACGCCAGTTTCTGAAAAAGAAATTAATAAGATTAAAAAACGCATGGGCGTCGAAGAGCCAAAGCACCAGATTGACTTTTCAGAAGGCGAAGTTGTCTCAATTATTGACGGGCCGTTCAAGGGATTTGACGGCGCAGTTAGCGAAATTGACGCCTCTAAGGGTACGCTGAAAGTTATGGTCAGCATGTTCGGCCGCGACACGCCAGTCGAGCTGGACGCACTGCAGGTAAAGAAAGTCTAACTTGCCTAAACGTTAAAGCGGCGTCCAAGTCCTGTTCTATTTTTACCAAACGTCCGCCGCTTTTACTGCCTTGCTAATTTTAGCAAGGCAGTGCTGCACTGCGAAAACAACTAGCGCCGCGATAATTGCCGCCAGTAATACTACCGTTATCAGCCACTGGCGCGGATCATATAGCGATATTGCCAAAGCTAATACTGCGCCAACCAGAGAAACTAGCACCTTGCCAAACAGCAGTAAGTTCAACGTTACAGATTTGCCGCACAGCTTTATAGCCCGCCGCAGCACGGCCGAGCTGAAGCGTCCCAGCCAGTACGGTAGCACGATTACCGCGCACAGCACCGCTATCGTAACTACCGAAGTTAATACTACATCCAGCGCCTTAATTGCAAGCGGCAAACTGGGTGGTGTAGCCTCAGGCGGCGAGGACGGTAAAATCGGGACGCAAATTATCTCTGGACGTATGCCGATTATCTCCAGCGCGCCGCTCCAGGCTAGCTGCAGTAAACCTACGCCGATAGCGATAGCGCACGCCGGAACCAATAGGTTATAACCAATTGCGCCGAAAATATTAACAACGCGCCGAATCGGCAAAATAGTTCGCATGCTCATGCTTGAATTGTAGCATAATTTCCGTTATAATAACACGCGTTACGCACTACAAAACAGTAAGGAAAGAGTTATGGCAAAGAAAATTATCGGTAACTTAAAGTTACGCATTCCAGCCGGCCGCGCGACTGCCGGACCTCCAGTTGGCTCGACGCTCGGCCAGTGGGGTTTGAATATGATGGACTTCATCAATCCATTCAATGAAGCTACCAAAGGCATGATGGGCAAGGATGTGATCGTACATCTTCAAGTTTACGAAGACCGCACTTTCACCTGGAACTGTCTGGGGCAGCCGGTGGACGACTTAATCCGCGAAAAAGCCGGTATCCAGAAGGGCAGCGGCAAACCGCACGTCGATAAAGTCGGCAAAATTACCCGCGCGCAGCTGCAGGAAATTGCCGAGGTTAAAAAAGACCAGCTAAACGCGATTGACATTGAAGGTGCTATGAAAGTTGTCGCTGGTACAGCCCGGTCAATGGGCGTAGAAATCGCCGACTAACTGGCGAAAATTTAATAGCCCCGATACCCGTCGGGGTTATTTTATGCCAAAGCTTGAAATTTTTAGACTTATTTTCATATGATAGTAAAGAATATTTTAGATAAATCCGTTAAAAAGGCGCTGGCAAATAACCAGCTTATCGTCACAAAAACCGACACAATTTACGGCATTTTAGCGCGGGCAGATTCAGTCGAATCCATGAAAAAATTATACGAAGCCAAGCAGCGCAGTCCGAAAGACTCGTCGATAATCTTAGTCGCGGACGTAAGCAGTATTCCCGGACTAACCAGCCAGCAGCGTAAAATCTATCAAGAATTATCCAACCATCGGCCGACCACAATCGCCATCCGCGTTAGCGATAGCTTTTTGCCGCACTTGCCGCGCAGTAACGGGACGCTAGCGTTTCGCGCCGTGCCGAATTCGCCGCTGGCTAGTTTGATAAAATCCACCGGCTGCCTGCTAGCGCCCAGCGCTAACCCTAAGAGCTTGCCGCCAGCCAGGAACATCACAGAAGCAATTGAATATTTTGGCGAAACAGTAGCAGTTTATGTCGACAGCGGGGAAGTATCAGGCGCGAAGCCATCGCAAATCGTCGCTTTTAGCGATGAAAATCAGATGATATATATTAGGAAATAAACTTCGCCCGCGCCAGAAACCCCCGCGCGAGCAAAAACGAAATATGAGAAGCCAGCCCTCCAAACGACAGCTGGCTCAGCCTGTCTTAAAACGGATGAAAAATACTCAAATCCGGATATTTTTCAGCGATTCGCAGCAGCTCGTTATATTTGGCGATTCGCTCCGAACGCGACATCGAGCCGGTTTTTATCTGGCCAGTGCCCAAGCCAACCGCCAAATGCGCAATCGTCACATCCTCAGTCTCGCCGGAGCGGTGGCTCATCACCGTATTCCAGCCGGCATCTTTCGCCACTTGTACTGCCTGAATAGTCTCGGTAAGCGTACCGATCTGATTCGGTTTAATTAAGATCGCATTGGCGGCTTTTAGTTCAATGCCGCGCTTCAGCCGCTGGACATTAGTTACCAGCAAATCATCGCCGACCAGCTGAGCAAAGTTTCCTAATTCAGCAGTTAATCTTTGCCAATCCATCCACGCTTCCTCGTCCAAACCGTCCTCAATCGACAAAACCGGCACGCGTCCCAGCAGCGCCTTATACGTGCGAATCATCTCCTCAGCGTTCAGTACGCGCTTTTCTGTCGCCAGATTATACTTTCCGTCTTTATACAATTCGCTTGCCGCCACATCCAGCGCAAAGCCGAAATCTGTACCTAATTTATAACCAGCCTGTTCAATCGCCCGCGACAACAGCTGCATCGGCTCCATATTACCGCCGCGAACCTTTGGCGCGTAGCCGCCCTCGTCGCCGACAGTTGTCGGATAATCCTCGGACTTCAGAATCTTCGCCAACGTGTGAAAAACTTCCGCGCTCATCTGCATCGCATCGGCAAACGTTGCCGCGCTAATTGGAATAATCATATATTCTTGAAAATCAGTCGCGCCGAGCGCATGCTGACCGCCGTTCATCACGTTAATCATCGGCATCGGCAAAGACATCCTCGGCGAACCCGCCAAACTATTGACGTATTCAAATAGTTCCATCTGACGCGATTTGGCAGCTGCTTTCGCCACCGCCAGCGACACCGCTAAGATAGCATTCGCGCCCAAGCGGCCTTTATTCGGCGTGCCGTCCAGCTCGCGCATTTTTTGGTCAATTTTAATCTGATCAAACGGATCATCGCCCTTCAAAGCCTCGGCAATTTTTCTATTGACATGATTTACCGCCCGTAAAACGCCTTTACCGCCGTACGCCAGCTCATCTCTATCGCGCAGCTCCACCGCCTCAAATGAACCAGTACTGGCGCCTGACGGCACTGCCGCCCGCCCGAACGAACCGTCGCTCAGCACAACGTCTGCTTCCACCGTCGGATTACCGCGCGAATCTAAAATTTGCCGCGCATAAATGTCTGTAATTGTGATATTCGTATTTTCTTCCATAATTACTAGTGTAGCAAAAAATGGAAAAATATGTAATAATGCGCGTCTAAAATGTTTTTACTGATCTTGGTTGTTGCCAGCAGAGCCGCTGGGTTTTGCGTGCCGCTTGACAAAATCATACAAAAACTCTTCTGCTGTTCGAGCTCTCCCTCTGTAAATAATAACAGGCTCCTCTATAGTAACTTCTCCCAAAGCGGTGTCCGATTCAGGACTGTCGCACACTACCGCCTTAACCTCAGCGTTAGTCCTATCGCTTATGCCAAAAGTAAGCACAGGACCAATACACTTTCTCGTTAAGATATGAACAGTCTCCTGAACGCTGCCGACTATTTCATCAAACACCTCCAAGCTTTCGCCAATAACGCGGCGATCGCCAGTGGCTCGTGAGAGTTCATCTGATGAGTAACCTTCAAGACTCGCTTCTGCAACACTATACAGTTCAGATGCAAGTCTCGATAATTTTTCTACTTCAGAAACTAGAAGCGGACAGTCTTCGCAAGATTTCGGCACATGTATCTTGGGGGGGGTGAATCCATCACCAAGACCAGCTTCTTGCATCATTTCCTCAAATTTACTATCATCCCCACCTGTACTACCATTTCTTTCCATAGATTATAATCCTAGCATACTCTACTAAATTTTGCAAATATATTATGTTATACAAATCAGCCACCTGCCAATACCGCTAAGACTTATCGTCGCCGGCACCGCGAATTTCTTCTATCCAGTGCGGGGGAGTGACATATTCTCCTTCTTCACTGCCATCGTCATTATCAGGCAGCAGGCTTCTTCCTAAAGCCGAGACAGCTTGCCGTGCCTGTTCCAGCGCTAAATCTGGATTATATCTGTCAAAAGAAACATATTCACCAGTGCGTTTACCCTCATCAAGCGTAGGGCTATCGCACCCCACAAACTCAACAACAGTACCTTCGCTGCTTCGGCTTTCTACTGTAGCTGTTACGGGACCATGGCAATTCGCGGTTACTTGGTCAATTTCACGCTGCGCTGCCTTGGCAGCCTCCTCTATGATTGCTTCCGCGTCGGCTGAAACTTCATCGACAATCAAGCCTACTCCCTCTTGCAATTCATCTGTATATCCAGCGTAAGCTAATAAAATACATGCATGTTTGTTAGCCGCTTCTATACGCTTCTTTTCCAGGTCGACAATTGTATCAAACCTGCGCTTGATATCGCCCGCATAAGGACAACCCACACACCGCCCTGGAATATTCAGTCCAGACGTTCCAGACCCGTCGTCAGCATTTCCTTCAAAGTTGCCGCTACTTCCACCTGTACCTCTCATGCATTCTTTCATCCCTCAATCCTACAATATTTTATTATTCCTTGCAATATTATGTTTGGATAAGTGGCGCGCAGAGAAGAACAGAAGTCGCGCCCAAATACGCCTATGCTTGCCCTGATGCCAGCCAATAGTATATAACTAGTCTTTAAGGAACGCCGCCAGTTCAAAACCGCACGGATAGATTTGCTGTCGCAACTAGACGAGGCAGATTTTTGGGGAAATATTGATAAGATAAACCAAGAATTAGCCGCCTATAGCAGTGAAGACCCGAAAGACATACCAGAGGAACGCCATCCTAAGACATTGGCGCTGGAGCTTTTATCGCGCTATTATAAACCTCAATACCTGGACGAGACAGCCACTGCGACAATCGCCCATAAATCGCCAAACGGCGAATTAAGCACCGAGCAAATCACCGGCCAGTTAGGGCTGTTCACCTACGCGGATGTTACATCAACCGAAGAATGCGGCGGCGTCGAAATCATGACCGACCAGCGCGTGGCAGCACTTCAAATCGGCGAAACAGCCGTTCCTTTGTCGCCAGAAACATTGCTGCAGCTTGATATAGAAAAGCCAACGCCAGATGAAGACCCGAACGATACATTCTCCTATATCATGAACCAAGTCCGCGAAATCGGCGCCCTGCGGACGAAACCAAGCTACCAGGCAGCCTCGCCGAGCGAGCAGACCACGCTTGAAATAAAAGCCGTCAAAGATATCAATCAATGTCTTGACGCTATTGCTAACGATAATACTGTATCAATTGTAACGCTGCACCCCGAACTGAAATACGATGATGACACAGCACGCGGCAGCATTCGCGCCCAAAATATTTCCGTAAAAATAAGGGATAATTATCCTCATTTTCTAATAATCGATACAGACAGCTTCGTTCATGCCATTCCGTACGGCGGCGTTATTGATATAGAGATAACTGACGAGCCGGTTGATATTGACATTAACGTTATTGATTTTTTTAATGATGAAACGATACGGAACAGGATAGATTATATCGAAAGCACAACGTATTGCTCCGAGGACGATTTAGCCGAGCTGATAAAGGATCTGGAGAAAACTATCGGCGATAATTTCTGCCAGGACGGCATATTTTCTGGAGCGGGTATGCTGTATCGGAAAGAATCCTCGGGAGATATTAAAGGCGAAGACGCAAAGTTTACGCTATTATCCAGAGGCCTTGACGTGTTAGAAATAGACGGGGAGAGAAAACTGGTTATTGCTTTGGAAGATTCTAACAATCCGGCTGGTGATCCGCTCTATATTATCCCCGATACAACGCACCTAAGCAAATGTATTCGCAAAAACGCGCCGCGCGCCATGGAGTTTGAACCCGACTGCGATTTGATAGAATGCTTACGCAGCGCCGCAAGTGCTGCAGAAAAACTGATTAAAAGCGATGATTTTATAAACGCTGACGATATTGAGCAGCAGCAAAGAATGTTTGACGAGAAAGAAGCTATTGATAAGGCGATGTCAAAGCTAGTCTACACCTTCGACAATTTATATCAAGGATACCAAATACGCTGCACGGCCAAAAAATGCTGGGCTATCCCTGTTGACGTTTACGAATCATACTCTCCCGAAGACATTGCCAGTCTGCCAGCTGCAATACTTGAGCCGGGCAAAGAGATGTTTGAGATTAACGGCGATGTTGTTGAGTTTTTTGTACCGGAAATGATTGATCGGAAGGAAAAAATAACTTCGGCGGCAGATTTCCCGCTCAGCCATGGACAGCCAATGCTGCGAATTACAGATGCAAGCAGCGGCGAACCTACGTATTATCTCGTGCCAATTGACGACTTTTTGAGCATCGCGCCAGTTGTATAAGACAAGGAAACGGCGGGCTAGTACAAGAGGCTAGCCGCCGACGCCCCATTATGCTATAATTAGCCCATCATCAAATCAATGCTGGGAGGCAGATTCGCTTGAGAGGTCGCGAGTCGCCGCTTGTACCACAGAAAGGATTAGTATGGCCAAGAAAGCCGAGCTGCTAGAGAAAGCAGCAGAACTACAATTAGCAGTCAGCGAGAAGAATACTATCGCAGAGATTGAGGCGGCGATTGCCGAAGCTGAATCAGGCGCGCCTGAGGACAATAAGTCGCACGAAGCCAAAGACAAAGACGTCATCGCCGAGCGCGAAGCTGTCGTCGCTAAGGCTGGCAAGCGCAGCCAAAAAGCCCTCGACGAAGCCGAAGCTAAGGCCGAAAAGGAAGCCCGCAAAGAAGCCGGCGACACCACGCCGCAGTCTGACGACGCCGAAGCTCATGTCAAGAAAGGCCCGAAGCCGATCACGCGTCCGCGCCTGGAGCGCCGCGGCAAGAAATACCAAGAGGCTGCCAAGAAGCTTGAGAAAAGTAAATTATACAGCCTTGACGAAGCGCTGAAACTGGCGACTGAGACCAGCCCGGTCAAATTCGACGCCAGCGTTGAAATTCACGTTCGCCTGGGCGTTGATCCGCGCCAAGCCGACCAGAACGTCCGCTCGACCGTAGCGCTGCCGCACGGCACCGGCAAAGACGTTCGTGTGGCGGTTTTCGCACCGGAAACCGAACATGCCGCTGCTAAGAAAGCTGGCGCTGACATCATCGGCGACGAGGAATTCCTGAAGCAGCTCGACAAGGAAGAGCTGAACTTTGATATCTTAGTCGCCACGCCGCAATATATGCCGAAGCTTGGCAAGTATGCTCGGCTACTCGGCCCGCGCGGCTTGATGCCAAATCCAAAGTCCGGCACCGTCGCTACCGACGTCGCTAAAGCGGTGTCTGAAGCCAAGGCCGGCAAGGTCGAGTACCGCGTCGACAAGCAGGCCATCGTCCACTTGGCGGTTGGTAAAGTGTCGTTTGGCGCCGAAAAACTGGTAGAAAACACTCGCGCTTTCCTCGCCAGCCTGAACGCCCAAAAGCCGTCCAGCCTCAAAGGCATTTATGTCAAATCTATCGCCGTCGCCACCACTATGGGGCCTGGCGTTAAGGTCGAGACTAGCTTGTAATACCCAACTACGCCTATAAAATAGCTCCGCCGGGAAATTTGGCGGAGCTATTTGAAATCTATTTTACCATACTCCGCAAGCTATCAGCGGTAAAGCTTCTTTCATTATCATCACTGCCAGCAACTGTTTCCTTGGTCAAACTGTACCGACCTTTGTCGTCACGCACAGCAATCGCCGTCCCGCCAGATAGCGGATAATACTTACCATCACGCCCACTAGAAGCAAACACTAGAATATGATCACCTTTCTTTAAGGTCGGCACACCCTCTAGGACGTAATTAGTTCCGTTCACAGCACCACCCATAAGAGCAATAGTTGCCGACTTAACTCTAGCGTCCCCCTTGATAACTCTTGTCAGCTCAATGACATAGTCAGTGTGCACATCTGGTGACACATTCTCATCAGCCACGTCGCGAACTGACCGTACCGTTCCGTTGTCCATAACCACCGCTTCTGCCACCAGCGAAGTCTCTTTTGCATTGATCATTGACTCCACAGACCCGTAGACAGGATGCATAGTAGACATCTGCACTGTCCGCATTGGCGTATTTTTGCGAGTATTAACCTGATAAAATGATATTAGATATAGGACAATAGTAACGGCCAATAATAACACTGCTATCATTAAGATAGACGCTTTTTTCTTGTTCACTAAACTATCTCCATGACGATTATTTTTATTCATATTACCCTCTTTTCTAGCGTACCAATTAATTATATAGATTATTTATCTGACCTCGGTCGTACGGCATCGGCGTATTGTACCAAGGAAATGTAAAGTTTCCTCCAAAACCGCGACAAGTACCATTGTGCATATTAGCATTAATAGTTTTCTCATATATTCGCCATCCTTTATAATAAAATTACTATCTCATGCCTCGAGTTTATTATAGCGCTTATAGTTTTCCAAGGTTAGTCAGTCAAGCCCGTGTTAAGGCGCGTTCTTTATATTGTAACAGCTTGATTATGCAATTGATAACCACGAAGCATACGGTGTCTGGGGGTACGACGCCATTCGTAAGAGATGTGCTATCTAGAAACCGTAGAAATAAACGCACTCGTCAATGCCCATACAAAAATCCATTAAATTAAAGCCAACATTGTCTTGCATCCCGTTGTCATTTCTGCTACAATTCTAAGGAACATTACCAAAGACAGCGTGCGACCGAAGGGAACTGAGGTGTAAAAATGCCGCCGAGGGATGAAACAAAACTGTTTTAATCACGTCTTTGGTAGTGCGAGAATCAAAGACGTTTTTATTTGCCCAGTTAAAACTTGGGCAGATCAGAACCAGATTCTCCATTACCGCACGTTAACAAATCGGTCGAATCACACAAATTAGCTCAATCAAAGAAAGGATTTTTATGGCAATTTCACGCGATAAAAAACAAACTTTGGTTGCTGAACTAACCGAACTTCTGAAAGACGCCAAGGGTACGGCATTTGCGCGGTACCAGGGTCTGAGCGTAGCTGAATTACAAGAGCTGCGCAAGGCTGCTCGCGAAGCAAACGTGGTCATCAAGGTGGTTAAAAACCGCTTGGTGCGCGTAGCATTGCAGGGAGTCGACACTTACAAAGAAACCAGCACTGACTTGTTGGCCGGCCAATTGGTTTACGCCATTAGCGCCGAAGATGAGGTCATGCCAGCCAAAGTTCTGGATACGTTTGCGAAAACGCATCCAGCACTGCAGTTGGCTGGTGGCTTCTCAGGCGAAGGTCTGAGCATCAACGAAGCTGACATCAAAGCGCTGGCTGGCTTGCCAAGCAAAGACCAGCTCATCGCCGAAGTGGTGGCACAGCTGCTCTCACCAGTCCACGACACCGTGGGCGCGCTGGGCGGCAACTTGCACGGCTTACTGGACGACATCGAAGCCAAAGCTGCAGCTTAAGTTTAGCAATCAATCATCTCGAGTTATTCGGTCTTCATAAGTCTCCGTGTAGCGATTGCAGCCCGAGCGCCCCTGAAGGCGCCCGGCGCGAAAAGAGGAGGCGTTGAAGATTGGATAACTCGAGATGATAAATAATTAATAATCTAAGGAGAATATCATGGCTGATATTAAAAAATTGGCTGAAGAACTGGTCAAATTGACAGTTCTGGAAGTTAATGAATTGAAGAAATACCTGAAAGAAGAATACGGCATCGAGCCAGCTGCAGCCGCAGTCGCGGTGGCTGGTCCAGCTGCTGGCGGCGACGACGGCGCTGCCGAGGAAAAAACAGAATTCACCGTCACCCTGAAAGAAGTCGGCGCACAGAAAGTTGCCGTCATTAAGGCCGTTAAGGAAATCACCGGCCTGGGTCTGGGCGAAGCTAAGGCTATCGTCGATGGCGCTCCGGCACCAGTTCTGGAAAAAGTTTCTAAAGACGAAGCTGAAGCAGCGAAGAAAAAGCTGGAAGAAGCTGGCGCAACCGTCGAGCTTGCGTAATTTGTTTGATTTTACAACCGATTTGTTTTCGTTTTACCGTCGCCTGCTTACTGCGGGCGGCGGTTTTGATTAGGCCAATTATTGAAATCCGCGCTCTAAGGTGCCATAATGTAACCATAATGAATAGCTTATCAACCCAAAGCTACAAAGGTTCGCGGGATTACTTTCCCGAGGATAAGCGCTTGCAAAATTACATTTTTAACATTTGGCGTAAAACAGTGGAAAGTTTTGGCTACGAGGAATACGGAGCGCCGCTGCTGGAGCCGCTAGATATTTATTTGGCAAAATCAGGCCAAGAACTAGCAGGCGAGCAAACATATGCTTTCCAGGATCGCGGCGGACGAATGGTGGCGATCAGGCCAGAAATGACGCCGTCAATCTCGCGGATGGTAGCAGCGCGACGGCAGGAAATGCCAATGCCGGCACGGTTATATTCAATCGCCAATTTTATGCGCTACGAGCGGCCGCAGCGGGGCAGAGAACGCGAGTTTTGGCAATTAAACGCCGATTTGTTCGGCGTGGACGGCGCCATAGCCGACGCAGAAATTATTGAGATGGGACATGCCAGCATAATCAATTTCGGCGCCAAGCAAGACATGTTCACCGTCAGGGTCAATCACCGCCAGCTAATCAACCGGCTAATGGACGGATATTTGAAACTAGATATCGTCGGCGCCTCAATGATGACCAAATTGCTTGACAGAAAAAATAAAATTTCCGCAGAGGAATTTAAGCAGCAAGCAGTTGAGATTTTCGGCAGCCAGGCAAACGAAGGCCTGCCAAAACTTGCAGAGATGATTGGCATGAAATCGGTGAACGACTTGCCGGAAGAATTGGCTGGCGATCCTAGCGTTAAACAAATTCGCGAAGTCATGGATTTGCTGGTTAAAAAAGGTATAAAAAACGCTATATTTGACATAACGCTGATGCGCGGGTTGGACTATTATACCGGCACCGTGTTCGAATTCTTTGACAATTCGCCGGAAAATAACCGGGCGCTGTTCGGCGGCGGCAGATACGACGGCCTAGTCGGACTGTTTGGCGTTGAACCGATAGCCACAGTTGGCGTTGGTCTGGGCGCAACGACGATGCAGCAATTTCTGGAAGTCCACGGCTTGCTGCCGCAACTATCCTCGCACACCGACGTTTATCTTATTCCCGTAGACAAAGAATCGCTGCCCGGCGCTGATACGCTGGCGCAAAAACTGCGGGCCGAAGGCGTAAAGGCTGAACTGGACATCACCGGCCGCAAGCTAGACAAACAGATTAAAACTGCCGCTAAAAAACAAATTCCATTCGCAGTATTCATCGGCGAAGATGAAATTAAAAACGGCATGTACACGGTAAAAAATCTGGCAGAGTCCAACGAACAAAAAGTTGACTTTGACAGAATGATCACAATTGTCAAAGATCGGCGCTACGACAGCGACGATGACGACTCGCTGTTTGAGATATAGCCGTATCTCTGTTATAATTAGTGTCTATGAAGACGACTGTAAAAAAATTATCAGACACCAAAGTCCAATTGTCGGTTTCTTTGGAACCGAGCGAATTGGCGGCTGCCGAGCAAGTTTCCCTGGCAAAATTGGCGCGCAATATTAAAGTTCCCGGATTCCGCAAAGGTAAAGTACCCGCCAGCGTTGCCGCCAAGCACGTTAACCCAAGCGCTTTGCAGGAGCAGATTTTAGAAAACGCCATTTCCAAAGCCGTCGCCGAAGCCTTTATTAACGAAGACATCCAAGCGCTGGAGCGTCCAAATGTCGAGGTTAAAAAGTTTGTACCTGGCACAGAACTAGAATTTACAGCCGAAGCAGTAGTTGTACCGCCGGTCAAGCTGGGCGATTATAAAAACCTGAAAGCCAAAAAAGCCGCCGCTAAAGTCGAGGCTAGCGAAGTTAACGAAGTAATTGAACGCATCCGCCAAAGCTATGTTAAGAAAACCGAAGCCAAGCGCACCGCAAAAAACGGCGACGAAGTAATTATCGATTTCACCGGAAAAAAGGACGGTACGGCGTTTGACGGCGGATCAGCTAAAGATTTCGCCCTAAAGCTAGGTAGCGGGCAATTTATTCCCGGGTTTGAAGAGGGAGTAGCCGGCCATAAAGCAGGCGACGAATTCGATTTAGAATTGACATTTCCAAAGGATTATCACGCTAAAGAAATGGCTGGGCAAAAGGTCGTGTTTAGCGTCAAACTGCACAAAGTAAACGAGCTAGAATTACCGAAACTTGACGATGAATTTGCCGCCAAATGCGGGCCATTCACTGAAATGAAAGAACTAAAGGCCGACATCAAGCGCGAACTAGCAGAGCAGAAAAAACGCGAAGCGGAAGAAAAATTGAAAGACGAGCTGGTTAGCGAACTGACAGAACTTAGTAAGGTTGCGCTGCCGGAACTGCTGATTGAAGATCAGCTGCGGTCGATAAAACAGGATTTGATGCAGAATTTGGCATACCGTGGGCTGTCGTTTGATAGTTATTTAAGTTCGCAAAAGTTCAAAGACGAGGACGATTGGCAACAAAAAGAAGCTCGTCCAACAGCTAAAAAACGCGTGAAAGCCGGATTAGTTTTAGCTGAATTATCGAAAGTATTGAAAATCGAAGTGTCACGCGAAGAATTACTGGAGCAAATCAGCGTATTCAAACAGCAGTACGGCA
Organism: uncultured Candidatus Saccharibacteria bacterium; assembly: GCA_963456375.1. Lineage (GTDB taxonomy): Bacteria > Patescibacteriota > Saccharimonadia > Saccharimonadales > Saccharimonadaceae > Nanosynbacter. The sequence continues at coordinate 61,877 of CAUOLH010000006.1, forward strand.
AGGACGCCAAAACCGCCGCCCAGTTCGACAATCCAGATGTTCACCGCGACATTGCCAACAGAATGATCACCGATAAAACCGTCGATAAGCTCGTGAAATTGAATTCGTAATTTTGGCGAATTTGGTTTACGGTAAATTATAAATAACTTGACAATATGTCAAGCGAATTAGCTCAGGGCCTTTAGGCAAAACAGACAAAATATCCAGGCGATATCTCCTTGAGACTATTGCTTTTGGCGGTGGGTTGGCGATTGGATATTCTTGGTTGTCTGGCGACAGCCCGCGCCACATGCCCACGCCCGGCGTATCCCAGGAAAGAAACCCGCAGTTTTATCCAGTTACCGTCGATCTGGGCGTCGTGACGGTTGCCGCCGACGGTATGGCCCGTTATGATGGCGACGATAAGATCAGAAGAGATATAGCCGAGCAAACTACCCGAATTACTCACACAACCAGCGGTGCATACCGCTTTAATGTCGCACTTTTCAACAACAATACCGAACCCGACAGTTCGCGCCAAACTAAACAGGGAACGACAGAAGCGTATTATTCCGATGGTCAGCTGGAAAGAATAGCAGACAACTATCATGCCAAGCTAGGCGAAACTTCGATAGTAATGCTGGTTGTTGACTGCGCAGGCATAGAAAACGGTGAGATTGGCGGCGAAGCTATCTATAAGGGAGAAGGATCTTACCCTTGGATTCGTATACCAGCAGTAAATAAATTTGCCAGCGGCGTTTACGCGCATGAAATCGGCCACCTCCTAAGCCCCAGAGGCTTGGGCGAAGGATTGGGACACGAACGAGTCATGAACTGCCATCTGGAAGACGCAAGCGGCAGACCAACGCAGCTGTACGCAGTTGACACTATCCAAAACCTAATTCTCAGCGGCTGCGGACTGATTAAGAACTATGATAATACAGTCGATCAATACGCCTCGCCGCGCTCCGTCATGGGGAACTCCGATACATACAAAGAAGCAGGACCGGAAGGGCGCCCGATTTATTCGCCGGCAAACATAGCCTTTCTGGATCCGCGCCGGCGCGTCATCCGCGCTGAACCGAAACCAGGCACATATCCGCTGTCCTATGAACCGAGCAAGCTGTTCGGGGTAGAAATACTGCTGCCGAAAGACCATGCGTTGAAACAAATACTACCAGACGCCGACACGCTGTTCTTCGGGCCGATCATCCAAAGCGTAAAAGACGAAAACACGCCGTTTGAGTCTACCGATGCACAGAAAACGATCGGCGTATTTGCTACCTGGAACGATGGCAGGGAGACAGCGCTGCTGGATATTAGCCTATTTCGCGATATCATTCCCGGCGACAACACAGAGAACGTGATCTACGCCGACGAGCAGCTGAATATCGTTGTTGTGTCAGGATACGGCGATGAAGGAGAATACATGAGGATTATAGGACTGGACACCCCTGAAGGACGAGCGGCACTAGCAGAGGCCAAACAACGTACCAGCGAACGCAACCAACTATTATTAAACGCCAGGAAAACCGATAAGAAAAAGCCCCATTAGCTTGATCATAAATATTAGGCATAATTATGTTATAATATATTTATGAACAAACCGACCAACTACCTTATTCCTACTGTCATCGAAAAATCAGCCGATGGCGAGCGGGCGTTTGATATCTATTCACGACTTCTCAATGAGCGGATCATTTTCCTCGGCGAGGAGGTCAACGAGCATACCGCTAACAGCGTGGTGGCGCAGCTGCTACATCTGGCGTACGTTGATCCAGAAGCGGACATCTCGCTCTACATTAACAGTCCGGGCGGCAGCGTCTATGATGGCATGGCGATTTACGACACCATGAATTTTATCAAGCCGGACGTGGCGACGTATGGCATCGGCTTGCAGGCCAGCATGGGTGCGTTTTTGCTTAGCTCTGGCGCCAAAGGCAAGCGATTCTGCCTGCCGCATGCCAAGGTGATGATTCATCAGCCGTCCTCTGGCACACGCGGCAAGGTGACCGACATGGAAATTGATCTAAAAGAAACGCTGGAAGTGAAGGAAATGCTGGCCAAAATCATGGCCAAAAACACCGGCCAGAAACTCTCTAAAGTCAAGGCCGACATGGAGCGCGACTACTGGATGAGCCCAGCTGAGGCTGTGCAGTACGGGTTGGTGGATAAGGTATTGAGCAAATTGTCATAGATTTGACAGCTTTTGTATCGCTAATGTATTGCAATTGTATAGTATTTGCGCTATAATTATGTATATGAGTAGTACACAATTAACCATCCGCACCGACGAAGCAACTAAAACCGCCATTGCCCAGTTTGCTAAAAAACTGGGATTAAGCACCAGCGCTTTCGTGATGGCAGCAGCCCGCGAGGCGATGGAAAACGGGCGAGTAACGCTCAGCGCACCGCTGGAGCCGACGCCGTACTTGAAGGAGATTATCGAGGAAGCGGAGCAGGATATTGCGGAGGGTAAGAATATTCAGACATTTGATAACCCGGATGACTTAGTATCTCATTTGCGGAGTCTGTAAATGGTGATCAAAACGCACCGGAACTTTGATAAACAATTTGCCAAACTTTCTCAAAAGCAGCGTAAAAAGGCTGAAGCCTCACTCATACTGTTCATGAAAAACCCGCACGCCGCCAAACTGCGCCGTCACGCCTTGACCGGTGAATACAGTGGACATTATTCCATCAGTGCCGGCGGCGACCTGCGGCTACATTTTCGCTATTTGTCAAGCGACGCAGCCATTTTCACCGCTGTCGGCAGCCACGCCCAATTATACAATTAGCTACTAAAAAACTCACAACTCATAGATACCGTCAAACCGACGTCCGGCGCCACACATCCCGGCTTGCCTGACGATTTCTCGCAAATTGTCCGGGTTGCGCTGGCATAAACCAAGCAGCTTCCTGCCGAACTCTCTATTTACCAACAATTCCGCCCGATAACCGCGCCGCATCGCTTCATTTTGTCCTGCCAGATAATTCCCAAAACTCGGATCAATATTGCTCAATTTCACTGCCTGTCCATCAACCAGAACAGAGGGATCAATTGACCGAGGCTTCATTGGCGGCAGGCCCAGCGAGACACGCCCCATCTCATTCAGAATCCCTTGTCTAGCCTTATCATTTTGGGCAATTTCCACATGCGGCGAAACCAGACCAAACTCTTTCGAACGCCGGCAATACGATTGCAGCGGGTCAGGAAAATCGGGAAATGACATGGCAACATCCGAGAATAACCGGCATAAATCCAGCCGCCTAGCTGCAACATATATCTGCCGCTGGTCAGAGGCGATAGTTTGCATCGTACGAGACAGTGCGCCGCCGTCGCCAACCGCAGCAAGTGCAAACCGGTAATCCGCATCAATGCCGTATATTCGGTCGCGCGGATGCACCGGATACGTCAAGGAAACACCATCGCTAAAATAACTTTCAAGCAGTGCTCGTTTCACCGCTGTCTGCAACAGCTCCAACTGAAGGCGATGAACAGGCTGTATCCAGTGCTCAGTCGACAAAATACTATACCCAGCTGCAAATCGCCGCGCGAAATCCTCATTTGTCACCTCAAGCATTTGCTGATCGTTAATCCGAAACAGCGATTGAGGATTCTGCAGGTTCTGCTGGTAACGAGCAATATCCGTAGCTCTGCCAGACCAGCGCAAAATCTCGCGCAAACCATAGTCAACCCGGTCAACACACAAATCAGGCGACGGGCACTCCACCCAATCATCAACCTCTGGAAATACCGTCTCATCAAGCGTCAATCCGTATTCTTCCAGCAGCGCGTCAACACCAAACGTCTTCAACAAATCCCGCAAATCCTGATCATGCAAATTCTCGCCGCCCTGAATCCCCTGAAACATCCAGTCGCCCAAATGCGAAAAGGCAGTCTGCCCAACATCAGAAAACAGCGTCCTTAGTTCCAGTACAGTTCTTTGCCGATCGTCAAACCGTTCATCACCCTCCGTCATTTTTCGAACAAACGCCAAGCTGCCCCAGACATGCTGCCACCGCGAAAAGTATGTCGTATTCGGTAGCGTCGCAAAACGCGGCGGCAAAGTTAGCTGCTCCACTGCTTGCAGCCGGCGAAACAGCGGCGAACGAGCCAACTCCATCAGCAGCGAATCATACGGCTGCCTGTCGCCAATCTCGCAGTCTCCCCAAACCACATCATGAATCCGCATTTTATCATCTTCAAGCTCATACACAGGCAGCTCCAGTATATCCATCACCACACTATTCTGACCCTCTGGGCTTTGCGGAAATATATATTCTCTCGTTGGTTCGCGCATATTGTCTAGTATATAACTCCTTTGGCGCAAATCGAAGCATAAGCACCAGTTATTAGCGCTGGAAATCATAAAAATACGCTAAATATAGAGTTTATATTATTAAAACTACCGCCAATCTCACTTGTGTTTGTATTGAAATATTGTCATAATTAAGGAAAGGCGAGGAGGGAAGTATGAGACAATATTTAGACGCCCTACGGCATGTCCGTGATAATGGCGTAAAAAAAGGCGACCGCACCGGTACGGGCACGACCGAGGTGTTTGGCGTGCAAACGCGCTATGATTTGGCGGATGGGTTTCCGGCCATGACCACCAAGAAATTATATTTCAACAGCGTGACACATGAACTGTTATGGTTTCTCAAAGGTACTGGCAATATTGAATATCTGGCGCAAAACGGCGTACACATTTGGGACGAATGGCCGTACAAGAATTATCTGGAGAAAACCGGTCAAAGCATTCCAGAAATCAATGGCGAGAAGTGGCGCGCTGGCATGAAAGCGTTTATTAAAAAAATCGCGGCTGACCACGCGTTTGCCAAGGAGTGGGGTGATTTGGGTCCAGTTTACGGCGTGCAGTGGCGCAAATGGCCGGACGGTAAGGGCGGGACGATTGACCAGATTCAAAACGCCATCGACATGATAAAACATAATCCGACGTCACGGCGCAACATTGTCAGCGCCTGGAATGTGGCGGAAATTGACGATATCGCCCGAGCTGGTGGGCTGCCACCCTGCCACACCATGTTCCAGTTTAATGTTCGTCCAGGCGGGGACGGCGAGAAAGATAAACTAGATCTAGCGCTGACGCAGCGTTCGGCGGACATGTTCCTTGGCGTGCCGTTTAATATCGCCAGCTACGCGCTGCTGCTGTCGATGATCGCCCAGGTGACCAACAAGCAGCCCGGCGAATTCATCCACACCCTGAATAGTGCGCATATTTATAACAATCACCGCGCGCAGGTCGATGAGCAACTATCGCGCCGTCCGCTGCCGCTGCCAAAGCTGTGGCTGAATCCAGATATTAAGAATATCGACGACTTCACCATTGACGATATTCGCCTGGAAGGTTATGAGCATCACCCGCCGATCAAGGCGCCGATTGCGGTGTAATCATGCCCGAGATTTATGCGTGCTTACGCGACTGCGGCATATTTGGCTTTGGTGGACTAACATAGGCAGGTGTACAAGCAAGACTCATTTTGTCAGTACCGCCGCGGCACGATATTGTTGCAATCCTTCCGACCATGATAGTACTGTCATCACTTCTTCTCACCGTCTCTGCCACGAATGCTCTAGCTTGATAATCTCCAGAATTATCTGGCGCTAGCTCAATATCACCAATAGGCAAACCTTCCATATGATGCGGCGCGTCTGGCGCAGCTGGGTCTATTACTGTAAAATTCTCAATTGTTCCCCCAGTAATGGGCATATGTACTTCTTTATTCATGTCTCCTATTATAGCAAAAAACATAACCATTGTCAAGCCAAAAACTCTAAGCAGTCCGTTGGTACGTTACAAAATCAAAATCATACTTATTTTCAGCGTCAGCGGGATGATGGACGCGACTAATCTCCCGCCAGACAGTCATGTCCAGTTCCGGGAAAAAAGTATCCGCATCCGGGAATGACGCGTCAATTTCTGTGGCGTAAATAGTATCAATTTCCGGCATTTTCAACGCATCGCCGTACACCCGGGCACCGCCAATAATGAACGTCGGGTAGCGCGACAATGCCAGGGCGCTCGGCAAATTCATGGCGGTCAGCACACCCTTAACGCCCGTTGGCCGCGAAGAAATGACAATGTTTTCGCGCTCTGGTAACGGACGGCAGCCGATCGACTCGAAAGTTTTTCGGCCCATGATAACGTCGCCGCCTTTGGTCAGCCGCTTGAAATTCGCCAAATCCGCCGGCAAGCTCCGTCCCCACGGCAAATCGCCGCCCCGGCCAATGGCGCGGTTGGTATCATAAGCAACGATGATGGCTTTCTCCATAACCCCAGTCTAGCATGATGTAAAATTTACGAAAAGCTTGCCCTCGTGGGCAAATATTGCCATAATAGAATCACTCGGGGGAGTGAGGTAAGATAAACAATGAGGAGGCGCGGCATGAGCGTGTATTCAAACCGGGAAATTTTGGCAGCGGTCGAGGAGGGGACGATCGTCTGTACGCCGTTTGACCCAGACAATGTATCCGAAGCCAGCCTGGATTTTACGCTGGGGCATTATTTTTATAAACAGGAATTTGACGATCAGTCAAGCGTTTATAATCCATTTGACGAAGCGGAGGTGGCGCGGTATTTCAAGGGGCCGCTGATGGCGATACCACACGCCGAGTGGTGCGAGCATAACGGCTTTA
>CAUOLH010000007.1:0-40747 GCA_963456375.1 uncultured Candidatus Saccharibacteria bacterium
CCATCAACCCGCCTTCCCCCTCCTCGCCCTCATCGTCTCTGGCGGACATTCGCAGCTCGTCCTACTCCAAAATCACGGCGACTACCAACTCATCGGCCAAACCCAAGATGACGCCGTTGGCGAGGCGTTTGACAAGGTCGCCAAAATCATTGGCCTGCCCTACCCTGGCGGCCCTGCCATCGCCAAGGCAGCCGAACTCGGCGATCCCCGCGCCTTTCATCTACCCATCGCCAAGCTTGCTGGCGAGTACGATTTTTCCTTCTCCGGCCTCAAGACAGCCGTTCTGAGGGCCGTTCAGCGCGAAGTAGGCAAAGACTTCACCTTTCCGTCGCACGAGCTTCCTGCGCTAGTAAACGATGAATTGAGGTATAATATGGCCGCCAGTTTCCAGTACACCGCCGTTAAAACCCTGGTCGATAAGACTAAGAAAGCCTATGACAATTTCCAGCCCGCCTCCGTCGTCATCGCCGGCGGCGTCGCCGCCAACCAAGAATTACGCCGCCAATTGCGCCGAGCCTTGCCTATCGACATCGAATACGCGCCCATCCAACTCTGCACCGACAACGCCGCCATGATCGCTGCGCTCGGCTATTTCCGCACCCACATAGACCCGCCCGCCAACCCGTACGACCTGGAAGTGCAACCAAGTTTATCAATGACAGCAATCTAACGTTGTGAGGATTACAACATGAACCAACATTTTTTACAATCAACCGCCTGGCAAGCCTTTCAGGAATCGCTCGGGCGCACCACCTTTCGCGATAGCGGCCCGGGCTGGGAATACTTGGCTATTTTAGAGCGCAGCACCGGCAACTCCCGCCTGTATTGCCCGTACGGCCCGGCTGCTAGTGACGAGCATTCGCTAGCAGCAGCCCTTAGTTCCCTAGCTCACCTTGGCAAAAAACATCATGTCACTTTCCTGCGCGTCGAGCCAACCAACCTCGACTTTGCCGCCTATCTCCAAGCTCACGGCTGGAAAAAGGTTACCTACCAAAAGCTCCAACCCGAGCATTCGCACGTCATTGACTTAACTCAGCCGCAAGACCAGCTGATCGCCCATATGGCGCAGCCAGTTCGTAATGTGTACCGCAATTACCATAAAAAAGGCGTCTCTGTCCACCGCTCGACCGATCCGCACGACATTGATATTTTGCTGAAATTCGTCCACCAAGTCGCCCGGCAGCGCGGTATCACACCGCATCCTGATAGCTATTTCCGCCAGCAAGCCGCCACTCTCTTCCCGCTCGGCGCAGCCACACTGTATTACGCCACGCTTGATGATCAGCCCATCGCCGCCGCCTTGTTTTATCACAGTAGCGACACGCTATATTATGCCCACGCTGGCGCCTCATCAGACCCAGCTCACCGCAAGCTCAACGCTGGCACTGCCCTGCTAGCCGAGGCGATCATTGACGCTCAGCGGCGCGGATTAGCCAAAGCCGACCTCTACGGCATCGCCCCCGACGGTGCCGACAAGAGCCATCCGTGGGCCGGCTTCACCAAGTTCAAACGCTCATTTGGCGGACACGACGTCACCTTTGCCGGGGCTTGGGATTTGCCATTGCAGCGCAGCCACTACTGGCTGTATCGCGCCTACCAAACGCTGCGTTAACACCCCCAGCCAGGCATTATCCGCGGTTTTGCCGCCCCTTTTTCTGTGGTATAATTGGCTTGGTAATATAACCGCGTGGAGAGATCATTTACGCTTATTGTCTGAGTTTTCACGTGAAAAATCTTGACGGTAGCGATGCTCGCTTTTCACGTGAAAAGTAGGAATTATTCATGCAACTAGCCAAACAATACACCCCAAACGATTACGAACCAAACATTTACGCCATGTGGGAAACCAGCGGTGCATTGGAGCCGACCGGCACCGGTAAACCATATTCCATCGTCATGCCACCACCCAACGCCAATGGTAACTTGCACATTGGCCATGCCCTAGACATGAATTTGAAGGACATTATGATCCGCTATCACCGGATGAAAGGCGACGACGCGGTGTTTATTCCTGGGGCAGATCATGCTGGCTTTGAGACATGGGTAGTCTACGAAAAAGAACTGGCAAAACAAGGAAAAAGCCGCTTTGACTTTTCACGTGAACAACTGTACGACCAGGTTTGGAAGTTTGTTGAAGAAAAACGCGGCAACATGGAGTTGCAGCTGCGAGCTCTGGGCGTCAGCGCTTCTTGGCAGCATTTGACCTTTACGCTGGACGATAAAGTCATCGCCACCGTGTATGAGACGTTCAAAAAAATGTGGGATGACGGGCTAGTTTATCGCGGCGAGCGGATCGTTAATTATTGCACCAAACACCAAACCAGCTTCGCCGACATTGAAGTTGAGCATAAAAACGAAAAAGGGAAGTTGTGGCAAATCGCTTACCCGACGCTGGATAAAATCGGTGAAATCGTCATTGCCACCACACGGCCGGAGACTATGCTGGGCGACGTGGCAGTGGCTGTCCACCCGGACGACGAGCGCTACAAACACCTCATCGGCACGCGAATTTTATTGCCAATCACCGACGAGGAAATCCCGATTATCGCCGACGAGTACGTCGATATGAATTACGGTACTGGCGCGGTGAAAATTACGCCGGCGCACGACCCGAACGACTTCGAGATGGCCCAGCGCCACAACCTGCCGCTCAAACAAATCATCAGCCAAGAAGGCAAGATGGTCAACGTACCGCCGCAATTCCTAGGCCTGACGCCGGCAGAAGCCCGCACTCGCGTGTTGGCGGCTTTGGAGTCGTTGGAGCTGCGCCGCGGCGAGACAGACATTGAGCATGCTGTCGGGCACTGCTATAAATGCGGCAGCGTGATTGAGCCGATGGTTAAGGAGCAGTGGTTTATTAAAATGCAGCCGCTGGCTCAGCCAGCCATCGAAGCCTTAGAGAGGGAAGAGATTACCTTTTATCCAGCTGCCAAGCGCAAAGAGCTCATCGCGTACCTCAAACAACTGAAAGATTGGAATATCTCCCGGCAAATTCCGTGGGGCATCCCGATTCCGGCATTCGTCAATGAAAGCGACCCGCGCGATTGGATATTCAACATCCGCACTGACGAACGAAAGATAGTTGTAAATGGTACAACATATATCAGGGAAGAAGATACCTTTGACACCTGGTTCTCGTCTGGACAGTGGCCGTACATCGTTACCGATTACCTAAACAGCGGGGAATTAGCCAAGTATTTCCCAACCAGCCTGATGGAAACTGGCATGGACATTATGCGGGCATGGGTAGCGCGCATGATTATGCTCAGTCTGTACCGCACTGGCGAACTACCGTTCAAGGACGTCTATCTGCACGGTATGGTCAATGATGAGCACAATCAAAAAATGTCCAAGTCCAAGGGCAATGTCATCAATCCAATGGAATTAGTCTCAGAATTTGGCTCAGATGCCACCCGCATGGGTATCATCGCCGGTCGCGCACCAGCCCAGCATCAAGCCTTCAACAAGGGCGCGGTCATCGCTGCTCGCAACTTCTGCAATAAACTATGGAATATCGCACGCTTCGTCGAGGCGCAAATTGGCGATGAACACCAAATCGTTGACCTGGAGCCGCAGACACCGGCCGACCACTGGATTATCCGCCAGCTGAATGACGCCGCTAATAACGTCGCCGTCCGCCTGGAGCAGTACCGCTTTTCTGAAGCCGCAGACACGGTCTATCACGCTATTTGGGACGACCTAGCCGATTGGTACATCGAATCATCAAAAACCGCCATCAACCGCCCATTGCTGTCATGGGCGCTGGCAACCAGCCTGAAAATCGCTCATCCATTCGCGCCATTCGTCACCGAGACAATTTGGCAGACACTTAATTACACCGATGGCATTTTAATGCACGACCACTGGCCAACCCCAGAAAAGTTCGACCCTATCGCTGCCGAGCAGTTTGAGCAGCTGAAGACGCTGGTCGCCGAAGGCCGCTGGGTAATCGCTGAGCTGCCGGGCAACAAGAAATACCGCTTGTTATACGGTAATGACAATTTAATTGATGAAAACCAGGATACCGTTAAGCATTTGATGCGCCTCAACTCAATCAAGCAGACTGACCAGCCAAAAGGATTGCGGCTAGCTGTCGCCAATCGAGAAGCTTGGTTGGATATTGATAGCGAAACACTGTATCAGCATCAGGAGAATTTGGAAGTACGCCTCGCAGAAGCCCGCCAAAAGAAAACCGGCTTACAAAAACGGCTCGACAACCCGACATACCTTGAAAAAGCACCAGCTTACTTGGTTGAAGAAACCCGCCAACAATTGGCCGAACAAGAGCAAATTATCGCGCGGCTGGTCGCTGAATTGAAAGTGATTACCGTAAAATAGGCGGGGTAGATATAAGCCAGACCTCAATCAGCAGGCTAGACAAAAAATCGCCAGCCTAAAATCATACATAATCCGCACCCCTAAGCCGCATCGCCGACAATCAACCGATAACCATCAAACGTATGCTGGCCGCGCGCAGCGTATTTTTGACGCAATCGTTTACGATCATTATCCCGCGGCGTTGTCCGAGGCTGCGATGAACCGTTCTTTAAAATATGAGACACCTGCGCATGCTCTGGATGGGTGTGCGGATTAGTTTCCGGCATTTTCGCCTCATCCGCATCCGATTTATCGTAATAAACATATTCCCAAGACGCGGTAAACGCCTTATCCATGCTCGTGTCATGTAACAATACGCCAATTGCCGTATGAACGCTAACCAGCATAGTCGCTATGGTAATTAACTGTCGTGCTATATTCATTTTGTTTTCCTGTTTGTATCTGTTTTATGAAATACTGTTCTTAATATTAGCACAAGCTTTGTTTTTTGTCAAGTATATTTTCCTAAATATACACGCTCGCCAAACTAAAATAACCCCGGCTCTCCAGCCGCGGCTATCTTCTCTGGCGGAAGGGGAGGGATTCGAACCCTCGGTACGTTTTACCGCACGCCGGTTTTCAAGACCGGTACCTTCAACCACTCGGTCACCCTTCCAACATCAACATCAGTTCAAAATCTGGCGGAGGAGGGGAGATTCGAACTCCCGCTACAGATCTCTCCGTACTAACGATTTAGCAAACCGTCCCCTTCAGCCACTTGGGTACTCCTCCAGATCTACAGATAGAGTGTATCATATATCGGCCGTAATTCATAGCTTTACCGGCAAATTTTCGATTGACGCTGCCATATAAAGACGATATAATAGCCTTATCATGATAAAGCAAGGTTTTTTGGAAATAGTTGCGGGCGTTTTGGCGCTTGGTTTGGGTGTGACGGTCGCCACAGCGCCAGTTTCGGCTATCGGAGAGGGCGGCGCACCAGCCGGCGTCAATGCGGCGCGCGGCGATAACATGCCAGCAAATTTGGCTAATGGCGACTCCTCAATCATCCGCCGCGGTATCAACTTGATGCTATATGGCGCTGGCGTTCTCAGCGTGGTCATGCTGATTTGGGGCGGCGTTCGCTACGTCGTTTCCAGCGGTAAAAAAGACTCGGTAGCCGCCGCTAAAAACACCATCATTTATGCTATTATCGGGTTATTAATTTCCATTTTCGCCTATGCCATCATCAACTTTATTCTGATGACCGCAATCGGCGGTAGCGGCGGACCGACCACTAACGTATAAAATTGCCCGATAAAATCGCTCGTGGTATACTATAGCCATGGACACAAACCAAGACAATCAGCCGCCAGAAACTAAAGAATCTGCCGTATTTTACGAGAAATCGAAGACTGATAGCTCTGAGCCGAAAAAATCTGACACCGACGCAAACGCAGATACGGCTAAGATAGAGGATGATTTGAGACTAAAAGAGCCGATTGCTTGGACAGCCCCAGAGGGTATCAAAGTCCACCGCGAGCTGTGGTGGTACATCGCTTTCGGCGTTGTTCTTATCGGACTCATGGCGCTGGCGATTTTAGTATTCAAAAGCCCGACCTTTGCCATTTTACTGCCAATTATGACGGTGGCACTGTTTTTATTATCAGAGAAAACACCGCAAAACATCAATTACGCCATTAGTCCCAAAGGCATTTACGTCGGCGATAAGCTATACGACTTCAGCGAATTTAGGGCTTTTGGGATAACCCGCGAGAATAACCAGCATTCAGCAATTTTACTGCCAGTCAAGCGCTTTTCACCCGGACTAACGCTCTATTTTTCTGAAAAAGAGGGCGAGAAAATTGTCGATATGCTAGGAGCGCGGCTGCCGATGCAGGAGATTAAGCCCGACGCCTTGGAAAAACTCATCCGTATGATAAAACTATAGCTTGCTCCGCTGATTCATATGTGGTAGAATACGAAAGTTCACCGTTTTTGGGCGGAGAAAGCACTTTATATTTCTGTTATGGCCAATCGGGTTTCCGAAAGGCTGTATGCACCCGTAGCTCAGCTGGATAGAGCGCTGGCTTGCGGAGCCAGAGGTCGTAAGTTCGAATCTTGCCGGGTGTACCACATTAGCTTTATGGAGAGATGCAGGAGTGGTTGAACTGGCCGCTCTCGAAAAGCGGTATGGGGCAACCCATCGAGGGTTCGAATCCCTCTCTCTCCGCCACAACTACTTAAGATGAAAATAACCATTCTAACAATCGGTAAAAAGAACGAACCCTGGATTCAACCAGGCGTTTTTCGTTTTTTAGAGCGTCTGAGACCGCCGTTTGCCGCAGAGATGATAATTCTACCACATTCAAGTTTTGAAGGCGGCAGGGCGCGCCAGGAGGAGTCAGAGCGTATATCCAGCCGTCTGCGCTCAGATGATTTTGTCATTTTGCTTGATGAACGCGGTAAAAACTTATCTTCACCAGAACTATCAGACTTAATTAGCAATAGCATCAATAAACATATTGTATTCATTATAGGTGGGGCTTATGGCGTTACCGATGAAATGCGCCAGCGAGCCAATATAATTTGGTCGTTATCAAAACTAGTATTCCCGCATCAATTAGTCCGTCTCATCCTGGCGGAACAGCTGTACCGCGCGCAGGAAATAGCCAAAGGCAGCCGCTATCACCACCAGTGATTTATATGTTGCCATGCCTGGCAATAACCGCCGCCTGGACATTTTCAGCGCCCGCCTGTCTCAAGCGGTCAGCTGCCGCCGCTAAGGTTGAGCCTGTCGTAAAGATATCGTCGATTATTACATACAACTTCTTTTGATCAATCGATTGGGATATCTCGAAGAACTCTTTAGCTTGCCGCTTTCTTTGGCGCGACGACCTGGTGGCGTGCTGGACGACATTATTGCGGCGGCGGAGCAGGGAAGAATAGCCGACCTTCCGCTTTCTGGCCAAATCTTTGGCGATAAGCCGCATATGATCGTAACCGCGGCGGCGCATATTCCTGGACGCTGTGGGAATCGGCACGATAATTGTGCCAGGCGGCAATTTCGCCGGCAAAGCAGAGTCAAGCAAATCACCCAAAACACTTGCTGCTGCCTGAACCCGGCGAAATTTGTAATCATCAATTATCTTGGCAATTGATCCGCGGCGATACCCAAAACACCACAGCATATCGTACGGCTGCTGGTGATTATCGCAAAGATTGCCCGTTTTTAGCAGATTACCGCATAAAATACATAATTGAAACCGTTGTTTGATGATGTATTTTTTACAACTTTGACATAGAATATATCCAGTTTTACCGCACTCGTAACAGCGGTGAGGAGCGATAATTGATAAGATCTGATCAAACATCGTAATTTATACTTTTATAACCTCTAGTGTTGATTATACCGCATATAACAGCTATAATTGTAATAGACTACTGTCATGAGCCTATTATATAAACAGTGGAGGAGATTATGGCCCGCAAACAAGATGATAATCTATTACTGGACGATGAACTGACAGCGGCGTTCCTGGGGAGCGACGACAGTTCAATGCCAGAGCCAGAGCCGGTGGATAGCGACGACACCGTTGCTACTGCAACAGCTACTGCAGCAACCGACGAAACTTGGGAAGATTCTGAAAATTTAATGGGGCAGCTGGCTGTCGATGTGTTTGAAACAGAAAACGAGCTGGTTATTAAAGCCCGTACCGCCGGTGTTGACCGCAACGATTTGGATGTTAGTATTTCCGACGGGATTTTAACCATCAGCGGCACATTATCAAGCGGCGACGAAGGCGACGTACGCAACTGGCACATCCAGGAGTGCTACTGGGGCGAGTTTAGCCGCACCTTACCGCTGCCAACCGCCGTCAACGAAGAAGGCGTTAAGGCAGAATTAAAAGACGGCGTATTGACAATCACCTTTGAAAAAATCAAGCAGGAAAGAGCTAAGAAGATTAAGGTTTTGTAATCTTCTCCGAGGTATTTTAACAAAAGCAAAGCCCCGAGATTATCTCGGGGCTAATCAATCTTTGACGCAGTTTCCTTGCTATTAACTAATCGCCAAGCTTATCAATAACGAAGTTAACAATCGCATATGCCATAATAGCAATAACTAGACCAATCACCGCATATATAATAGTATTCTTCGCTGACGTTACCTTATTAGTATCTCCAGCTGAGGTCGTATATTTAATACCGCCCCAAACCAGCATGATCACTGACAAAATACCAACAATCCATAAAATAACATTAACAGCATCTTTTACCAAGGAGCCGCCGTCACCCACCTTATCTTTCATACCCGTACCCTTGGCGTCATCGACACCACCCTGCAGGCTATAGTCAGCATTAGCAGCTGGCGCAACAGCCAAAGCAACTACCGGCACCATCAGTAATCCCGCCAGCAACACTTTCATTTTTTTCATTTGCTTGTTCTCCTTTAGTTAATCTTACGTCTTTTATTGTACAGCTTTACGCGGTATGTTGCAATATAATCGGCGCACATCACAGTCCAGGTCTAAGCGCACCGCTGCCTGGGCCACCAGCACCAGCACCAGCACCGGCACCAGCACCGGCACCAGCACCGGCACCAGCACCGGCACCTCCGCCAGAACCGCCTATAGCACCGCCGACGCCGGCAGCAGCAGCGGCAGCTGCTGCTGCTTTCTCCGCCGCTTCCTTTCTCTTCAACTCTTCGAGTTTTCGCTCTTCAGCCGCCCTTTTCATTAATTTACTAATAGGGTCGGAGGGACCCCTAGGAACAACAATATGAGTACCACCCGACCTACCGACACCAGCAGCAGAACCAGCTCTACCGCCGGCGCCAAGAACACCAGCACCTACGCCTCCGCCAGAACCGCCAGATCCACCTCCGGAGCCACCGGAACCAGAGCCGCCGCCAGAACCTCCAGATCCACCTCCGGAGCCACCCATAGCACCGCCGATGCTTCCGCCTCCGCCAGAATATCCGCCGCCGCCACCAGAGGAACCAGCACCGCCGGATGAACCTCCGCCAGATGAGCCGCCTGGCGTCGAAGAAACATTTAATCGCTCCATGACAAAGTTAACAATTGCATATGCTAAAATAGCAATGATTAAACCAACGATAGCATATATTAAAGAACTTTTTGCCGAGGCAATCTTACCGCTATCGCCAGCTGCAGTTATATATTTGAATCCGCTCCATACAATCATAATCACCGCTACAATCCCAACTACCCAAATCAGGATATTTGAAACTATGCGGATAACACCGTTACTGCCATCAATTTGTTTGTTTTTCATCTCATCAGTAGTTGCAGCATTTATACCCGATGAAACCTGAGCAGAAGCGTTAGTGCTAGCCACAGACAAGCTCAGTACGCTGGCTACGCCCAGCGACATAAGCGCTAAAAAAATTATTTTTTTCATTTTACCTTCCTTCTTTTTATTTAACTTGATTAAACACAGTATCAATGATTGCTGAGGCAAAAATAGCAACTACCAAACCGACCGCTGCATACAATACTGTATTTCTGGCTCTTGATATCTTTGAACTGTCGCCATTTGCCGTTGCAAACAAAATACCGCCGATAACTATAGCAATGACTGATATCACGCCGACCGCCATCAGCAGCAGCCTGGATACACTATTTATCATTGAGTTGACCTTAGTCTCGCCCTCATTCTTGTTTTGGCAATACAATGCAGAACCATTATCCCCGGAGCAGACGTCGATAGCAAACACGCTGGCGGATGGCGCAAACAAGACACCGATTAAAACCGCGGGTGCAAACAATATTTTTAATAGCTGCTTCATAAGCTTGTACCTTTCTTATGTAAACCTTACGATAATAAATTTTACAATAACAAACGCGCTGGAAACAACGATAAGCCCGATAGACGAATAAAGAATGGCATTCTTTGCTTTGGCGGTCTTCGCCGGATCACCCAGGGATAGGGCATAGTTAATCCCAGCGACGATCACAATAATAACCGCCACCGAACCGGCAATCATAAACACTAAATCAATAATTCGGTTAAGGGCTGCATTGTCTAAATTATTATTTGGTATACCCAGAGATGAACTGTCGCCCAGCAAGCCTGCTAAAAAATATAAATATCTCATAACTTACATACCTATCCTTGATGATATCAGGTTAACAATAGCAATTGCAGCGATAGTAACCACTAAACCAACGACCGCACTTAACATTGTCTTCTGGGCGCGAGCAGCTTTTTCCGGCGAGCCAACACTGCTCATCATTAAAAAGCCGCCGTACATAATATAGCCGGTAACGATATAACCGACAATCTGGAACATATCATCAACAATATTCAAAACAATCTTCCAGATAAAGTTAGCCTGAGCATCAGTCCCGTCGCCAGGCTTTTTTATATTACACGAAGAATCAGTCAATCCGCTGTACCACGGTTTCAGCGTTAAAATCCGCCCTCTGTCAGAGCATTCATCAGCAAAGGCGCGGCTGCTTGAAAAAATAACACTGTGGCCGCAGGCGCCGAATATAACCAAAAAAACCGCTATCACAGCTTTTTTCATCAGAAAACTCCTCCCGGAACCAGAAAATTTAACAGCGCCGCCATAAACGCAAAACAGAGCATGCCGATAACAGTATTAGCCCAAATTGTCCTCGCTTTGCTGACTTTATCAGGACTGCCTTCGGACGTCGAATACAATACTGCGCCGTATATCACCGCACCAACCGCTAAAACACCAACACCGGCCGTCATAATCTGAATAACCATTTTTATAACGTTAAAAATAACCTCCTGTCCGTCGGCTCCATCGCACGCAATAACCGACGTCCCGGCGCTGCCGCATTTTTTATCCGGTTCTTCTGCAAACGCCGGCTGCGAGAACAGTACGCCAGCAACAGCGGCCGCTATAATAGTCAAGATAATGATATTTCTTTTTATCATAAACAGTTCTCTGGTTAAAATTGTAAAATAGCCGAGGGAAAAATGCAAATAGTTTCTTGAAAAGAGCAGGGATATTTGTTATTATGGCTACTGTCAGATGCGCTCGTAGTGAAGTTGGCCTATCACGCCTCCCTGTCACGGAGGAGATCGCCGGTTCGAATCCGGTCGAGCGCGCCATAATGATTCGTCCCTTACATAAAAGGGTATTTTTTATTTATACTAATTAAATACCGCGCCAATTAAACAACAGGCGCGGTATTTACATCATTTCCAATTAATAGTCTGGGTCTGTATAATCCTTGATTAGCTTTGTACCGCCAATTGAGGCGATCAGGAAGCCGTCAGGCGCCTGGCCGATGACATTAACCTCTGGATTGCTGCCCACGAAAAACTGCATAGACATTCTTCCTGCTCTGCGGTTAGGAGCATCCTCGTCCTCACTGTAATAAGAGCCAAGTACCGGCTTCGTCCCTGTTAACTTTGCGGTAGTCCACCACTCCATGCATTTTTCCGCTTGTTTCGGCGACTTTACGTTCCTGGCTTTTTCAGCAACAAACGTTTTCAACCTATTTGCCGCCTTTTCGCCGCTTGTCGCAGCGCAGCACACCAGCCAGAGTACTTTCTCGTACGCTTCCTTATCTATCGTTACGTCATCGCCCATCTGATCTGCTTTTTCAATATCCAGGGCTAAGCCTTGCGCATACTGACCTAAGACACCGAGTGCTTCCCACATAGTCTCGGCTCTTTTCCGCCGTTCAGACAACGGAGGCGCTTGATAAAGAAGAGCTGCCTCTTGCTGATAATCCTTATCATCAAAAAGCCCGCCCAGACCAGGCACCTCAGGATGCTCCTCTGCGGCGACGCCACCCAGCCAGTGGCGAATCTCTCCGTCGTTGACTTCGCCTGCGGCATATCGGTCAGCCAGTTCCAGAACAGTAAACTGCGGCAGCGTTTCAGGCTCGCTAACTCTCTCCAGTCCTCCATTGCGCCTAGTATAGCCGCTCTTCATGTAATAGCCCGTTACCTCATTTCCCACGAATTCATACTTGGCAACATCCGTATATACATAATCAAAGTTTAACTTATTATACGGGCTGTATTTCTTCTCGCCGTCATTTTCTTCTTCCGGCGCATTTCCGCCCGGATCTGGCTCTCCGTCGCCTTTTCGCTTTTTTCTCGTCGTCTCGCCAGCACCGCAGGCAGCCAGAGTAAACAGTCCTCCAACAGCCATAGCGCCAGCCAGCCACTTTCTCCGCGAGATTCCTGGAATCTCTGTACTTTCTCCATCTGTTAAGTATTTATCTGAACCACTTGGGTTATGTGGTTTACGTTCCATAACGCTTGGGGCTCCTCTCCTCTGGACGCGCCAGAATTATAAATAAACTCTCCTCAGCATGGGCTGATTAGTCTTATTATAATATATGCACCATAAAATGCAATAAAAATTACCGCCGGGCAGTATACCACAAACCAGGTAATATATGCTACAATTCTAAACATATGCGGTATCTTCGTATAAAAAGCCTGTTATTAGCCATCATGATGTCAGCAGTAGCCGTGGCGGTTGTACTGCCAAGGAGTGCGTATGCCCAGCCGACGGTGGAGATAGATCTTAGCAAAGGGGGTTCTGAGAGCAAAGGTCATAAAAACTGCAATGATGGTCGCAAAGGGGGCCTTTGGGGTAAAAATGGCGACTTTCAAAATGGCTATTGGTGTGAGGTAGGCGGGGGAGCGATAACTGGACTTATAGAATTATATTGCCCCGCCGGCTCGCATCAAGAATTTGTTGAAGTAACTACAAATGAGCTTGATGACGTCGACGGTGGAGGTAAACCAGAAGACGGCGGAGAAGGAGATGTCAATAAAAGAGCTTGTGTTAAAGACGGTTATGAGGCTGTAGAACCGACCCTAACGTCATGCCGTAAGGACTATCTTCCTAACGGCAATCAGTGGCAAGGGTACTGGTGTACTAAAAGTAGTTCAATTACCGATCCAGACGGCGACGTAGTTAGCGCAAAACTCACTTGTCCCGAAGGTTCGGTGGTTGAGGATGGAGACGTGACTCATTATCTTTTAACAAACGCAACCAAGAAAAAATGTGTCAAAAATCCCCCCGAAGGTGAAGGCGGCGAAGGCGAAGGCGACGGCGGCGCCGCTGAAGGCGAGGGCAAACCGGAGTGCGGCAGTACAGTGGAGGGTTTGGGCTACTTAATCTGCCCGATACTGGAGCATGCCGCCAGATTTTCCGACTCCATGTGGGGATTTTTTGAATCGCTGCTGTATGTCAACCCGCTCTCTAATAAGACCGACGACTCTATTTATAAAACCTGGGTTATGCTGCGGGATTTGGCTAATGTCATATTGGCGATCGTCTTCATTGCGGTGATTATATCGCAGATCTCTAATGCTGGTATCTCCAATTACGGTATAAAAAAGATCCTACCCAGACTGATAATCGCCGCCATCACTATTAATATTTCTTACTTCCTGATGCAGGCACTAATCGACATAGCGAACATTGCCGGCAAATCGTTCGATGATTTCCTGCAAAGCCAAGCCAGCATGGACTACACGAAAGTTTCCGGCTGGCAAAAGGTAGTGGAGGATATCGTCGTAAGCGGTGCATTAACGCTGATGACTATCGGCGGGGCAGTAGCAGTTACTACAGCTGTTAGCGGTCCGGCAGCGCTATTGTTTATACTGCTGCTGATCATTCCAGCTATCCTGGGATTGTTGGCAGGTATTTTCGCGCTGATGTTCCGCACCAGCGTCATTCCTGTGCTGGCTATCGCCTCGCCAATAGCCATTGCCGCCTGGGTACTGCCGAATACCCAAAAACTGTTTGACAAATGGAAAGAGATATTTTCCGGCCTTTTGTTCCTGTATCCGCTGTCTTCTATTTACTACGGCTGCCTGAAGTTTACAGCGATAGCCGTGTTCTTAAACGGCAACTCGTCAGTAGGAGAGCGGATAATGGCGCTAGTCATGATGGCTGTCGGCGTGGTTGGAATTGCCATATTCGCCGTAAAGTCAAACTCCATTATGGGACGAATGGTGAACGGCATTATGCGGGTTGCGAATAAGGTTACTACCCCAGCCACCAGCGCTATAGCGGGTTATGCCGGGGCGCTAGCTGGAGCCAACAGGGGACGCAGGAAAGCTGAGTTTTTAGCGCAAGACCACAGCAAAGGAGTAGCAGATGCAAGACACCGGGGTATTCTTAATCCGTTCCGGTATGCCAGCAGAGCTAAGCATGCTATCGGCAGGCAAATGCAAAGAAACGAAGACACGATAAACCTTTCAAAGATACAAGAAGGCGCTTTCAAGGAATCAACCGACCAGCGGCTGCGAGATAAGATATTGGCAGACCCCTCCATACTAGGTTCAGCCTCTGGCACAGTCGCCGGCAAGGCTTTCGTCAGAGACTTGGCGTATAAGAGCGCTGAAACAGAGCTAAAAGGAAAATACAACGGCAATGCAGTAAAAGCACTGAATGAAAGTGATAACGGTTATGTTAAAGCATTGGCTGCTAAAGAAATAGCCGAAAGAAACAGCGCGGGAGAAATAGCCCAGGTTCGCGAATATCTTGAAAACGGCGGCAGTATCGATAATACCGATATGGCAGAAGCCCTAATGAAGATGAAAAGCCGCGATGCTGGTATCGCCGAAGCCGGCAAGGAAGCTATAAACAGGCTAGAAAAGTCAAACGGAGCGCCTGTACATACTGATGCCAGCGAGATGCGTAGTTTTACCCAAAAAGGCTCCAGAAATTTGGGAGATGTGCAAAGGGCCGAACAAAATGCAGCTGCCATCCAGTCCGGCGGCATGGATTGGGAACAGGCCGCAAGAACTCTGGGCGACAGGCATATCATGAGGACAACTCCTCAGGAAAATATAGGAGCCATAAAAGCCAGTATAGAGGCAAATATTACGCAGCAAATCCAAGCGGGTACTATGGATAAAGCGCAAGCTTCAAGAGCGTTAAGTAACAGCCATGCTATGGAGAATCTGTCTAATCAAACTAAACAGCAGCTGCAAAAGATAGTAAGCGGCGCCGCACAGCAAGCACAAGCAAGCAGCGGAACACAGCCAGCTTCGACATCGACAGCTTCGCAGCCGCATGCACCGGCACCAACGTCAGCTGCGCACTCGGCATCAGCAAATGTCCAGCCGCCAACCCGGCAGGGGCTTAACGCATCGCCGCCGCCAGCATCGCAGCATGCGTATCGCGCCAGCCAGCGGCAAGTACCGCCGCCACCGCCACCGCCAGCTAATCCTTAATTAGCTCCAGCTCCCGCCAAATTTCCTTGACTTTTTATCTAAAAAATGCTAACATAACCCGTATATGAAGTGGTTACGAACATGTATGCGGCAGTTGATGAAGCGGTCGCGATGGTTTGCATTTCTGACGGCTGGACTGATCGTTAGTGTTTTTGCTAGCACGTTTTTACAATCCACCCCTGTTATGGCGGTAGATGCTACCTGGAACGGCCGGTCTTTAGTTTATGAGAATAATACGTACATAAACATCACCGATGAAACCCAGCTGAAAAATATGGGCTTGGACGAAAAAGGTTACGCTTACGGCATGCTGGATAAGTCTGGCAGCAAGGAAAAAATGAAAGTTATTTACTTTCCGCCTGGCACCGATATAGCAACAGCGACCTCGGCAGAGTTTATCGTCTATGATTTCAAAAAACCAAGCACTTACACTAAAGAGTCATCAACTACAATTTCTACCCAACCAGCCGGCGAGAATCCTGATGTTGGCAGCAGCGATTGTGGCATAGAGTCGCTGGGATATATAATTTGCCCGGTTTCCACGTTTTTGGCAAATAAGATGGATTGGCTGTACAGTAAACTGAACGATTCTCTGGAGACAAAACCGCTGAACGTTACCGATAATAAAAGCGGTCTATACCTAGCATGGAATATTATGCTGGGATTTGCTAATGCCGCGTTTATTATTGCTTTTTTGGTTATTATTTATTCGCAAGTTACCTCGGCAGGAATCAGTAATTACGGCGTGAAGAAATTGCTGCCGCGGTTAGTAATTGCTGCAGTTTTAGTTAATATATCGTATTATATTTGCGCTATCGGCATCGATCTGTCGAATATTTCCGGACACGCCCTGCAAGACGCCTTTATGCAAATTAGGACCGCAGTTTTAACGACTGGATATTCCAGCGGCGGCAGCATTGAAGTATTTACTTGGGAAAACTTAACAGCGCTTATTTTATCCGGCGGGGCGGCGGCGATCGGTATCAGGGCTTTTCTAGTCGGCGAAGGCGGCGTTTTATCATCAGCGATTATTCTGTTGCTACCAGTTTTACTGGGAGCGCTGCTGGCGGTTTTAATGGTGGTTTTAGTGCTGGCAGCGCGCCATGCGTTGATCGTTATTTTGACAATTATTTCACCGCTGGCGTTTGTTTGCTATTTACTGCCTGGTACGGAAAAATGGTTCGAGAAGTGGCGCAATATGTTCATGACGATGCTGATTTTCTTTCCGGCATTTTCATTACTTTTTGGCGGCTCACAGTTGGCAGCCGCAGCAATTTTACAAAGCGCATCAACCATCATAGAGGTGATTTTAGGATTAGCGGTGCAGATCATCGCGCTGCCATTGACACCGTTCCTATTTAAGCTAAGCGGCGGTATTTTGAATCGCTTCGCTGGAATTGTCAATAATCCAAACAAGGGTCTCATCGACAGGACACGTAATTGGTCCAAAGATAAAAGTACAGAAGTCGCCAACAAGCGGTCGCTGGGCAACGACAAATTAAAAGGGCGGCAGTTTATCCGGCGGGCTGGCCGGCACATGAGCCACCGCCAGCGCCGAGCAAAAGAGCGGCGGGAGCGGTTGCAGCAGCAGGCAGATAATGTCTATGGCGGATCGAACTTACATAAACGGGAAGACTTGCACGCCAAGCAGGCTAAGAGACAGGCTGAAGTCCTGGCAGCACAAGACGAAAACCGGTACGCCGAAGCAGTTCAGGGACATGTCCCGTCTGACATTACGCGTTCCGCGCCCGACAGAGCGTTGCGAAGACTTTCCGCGCAGTGGTCAACCAGGCAAGATCTCAGACAGCACCTCCAGTATCAGCAATTCATGGATGAGGCAGAAGAGGCTACCCGCAACTTGGCGCTGGAAGGAATCCGCAAATCCAACGCGCAGCGCGCCCAGAATAAAAAACTGGCTGAAGATATCTTAGACAATGACACCTATCAGAGAATGGCTGGCGGCAATGTGTATGTTGACGAACACGGCAACAACCTGGGTATGGATGCAGCATTGGCAACGGCCGTCGCAGCCTCCCGCGGAGAAACCGCCAAATCCATCGAGGAAGCGCACCAGGTTATTAATCATTTCAAATTTAGCGCTCAAGAGAAGCAGGAATTGGCAAAGGGCGGTATCGTCTATCGCGGCAACAGAGTATTTGATCGCAACAGTCCATATGTACGTGAAGCAGCGACAGAAGATCAGATGAAAAATGGAACTGTGGACGAAGTCGTTGAGTTAATCAGCGTAATGCCACCAGAATTTAACGGCTCACTGGCAGCAGGCCTGGCTTCATCAAATGTGAAAGGCAAGGCGCCATTCTTAGGCGGCAAGTTAGTTGACGATATAATTAAGGGCTCTATTACTAATGAAGATGATCTTCTGAAATATGTCGCCGAGTGGGTTGAGGGTGGTAAATTCAAATCCGAGGATGTTTCTATTACTGATGCTCAGGGTGTCAAGTTGCTCCAGAAGGCTCTTAATAGCCGCCACGGCAGCATTGTCACAGCAGAGAAGCGAGCTGCCTTCAGGAAGAAGATTGATGAAGCGTTGACAGAAAGAGAGCTTAAGCGTAATGTTACCGAAGCCGCCAAAGAGCAATACCAAGTTCTTAAGACTATGCTGTAATTTGCTATAATATAAGCAGTATGTCTGTATATAAAGTCCCTCAGGATGTGGAGGCGGAAGACAAGCTGCTTGGACCGTTTAGTTTCCGGCAGTTTGTTTTCTTGATTATCGCCATTATAGCATTAGGGGCTGCTTATATTTTGGGGCGGATATTATTACCATTGGGCTTAATTCCTGTGCCGATTGCCCTGTTCTTCGGCGCACTAGCATTACCTCTGCGAAAAGATCAGCCCATGGATGTCTATCTGGCAGCAATAATCTCGTTTATACTGAAGCCAAAAAAACGGCTATGGCAGCCTGACGGTATTGAATACTTAGTGGAGGTTACCGCGCCAAAGATTGAAGAGAGAACCTATGGAAACGGTTATAACCAAGAGGAAGTACAGCGGCGCTTATCATATTTAGCAAATTTGGTAGACAGCCGCGGTTGGGCTATTCGCGGCATTAATAATCAGAACAGTTCAATGCAGGCTGATTTATATAACGAAGCGCAAGCTGCATTCGACCCATTGGATGAAACTGGAGCAACTGCGCAGAACATTACCAATCTAATCAATCAATCGGATGCTCGGCGGCGGCAGGCAATGATTCAAACAATGTCATCCGCTCAGCAAACAGCAACGGATGACCTTCAGGGCGTGTCGTACACAGACGATCAGTCTAGTCAATCACCAGGCTCAAATAGCAGCGCAAGCAATACGCAACCCGATTTAAATAATAAAGCGCCAGTAGATCAACAATCTGATATAGAACAATCAATAGCATCCAGTATGAAAGCAGGGCCATACCCAACCATGCGCCAATCAACACTCATACCGCTAGACGAGATACCAGTGCAGCCAGCAGCAGAGGCCTCAGCCCCGACAGCACCGCCGCAGACTAGCCTTGATAGCGTCTCGCCTGCTATAATGGATCTTGCAAGAAATCACAGCGATTTTTCCGTTCAAACAATTCAACGGGTAGCCAATGAAATTGAACAGAGAGAAAAAGCCAAAGAAATGGAAGGCGAAGTGGTGATTTCACTACATTAAGGTGGGAATTATGCAGCCAAACTTACAAAGCCAACAATCATATCAGCCGCCAGCACCGCAACAAGCCAATGCGGTTATTCCTGGCGGTGGTATCTCACAGCAGCAGTCAATCGGTTCCGGGCAGCAGCCAGCAAACCAAACGCCTAAGGCGCAAGCGCCAAAAGACAAGAAGAAAAACGCCGCGATCAGCACCCAAAACACGTTGTTATTCTCAGAAATGCGCGATAATATGATTATTATGAGTGATGGCAGTTTCCGAGCGGTAGTTGAATGTCAATCAATTAACTTTGACTTGATGAGTGCAAGGGAGCGGGAAGGCGTTGAGTTTAGTTACCAAAACTTCCTTAATTCGCTTTATTTTCCTGTGCAAATTCTAATCCGCTCGCGGCGGGTGGATATCGGACCGTACCTTGACCGGCTGGCAGAAATTCGCCGTAATCAAGATAACATGCTTTTGAATGTACTGATGGACGATTATATGGATTTTATCGACGCATTAGCGCAAGAGGCTAACATTATGGACAAAAGCTTTTACGTAGTAGTGCCATATTACCAAAATAGTGATGGAAATATACTCAAGCAGCAGGCCAAAGGATTATTTGGCAGTTTTTTCAGCGGTAAAAAAGAAGCTACTATAACAAGAATCGATCAGGCAGCCTACACAAAAGCCAAAGACGAGATTAAAAACCGCCTCGATTCGGTAATGAGCGGTATGTTCCAGATGGGAGTCAAAAGCCGCCAATTGAACACTAGAGAATTGGGCGAACTGCTTTACGTATCATATAATCCTGATACATCGTCCAGAGAATCGCTAACAGCTATTGATCCGAGCGAGCTGACAACCACTTACATCACCAAAGGACAAAGCCAGACACCAAAAGAGAGGGGATTATAGTGGCAAAGAAAAAAGACGTTGTTGATATAGCCGCACAACAGCGGGCGCGCGAACAAGCCGAAGTCGAACAAGCTTTCTTGACAGGTGTCAGAACAATGCGCGATTTTATCGCGCCTAGTAGCCTTGAACTTCGTACCGATCATTTCCGTTTGGGTGCAAAATACGGCCGTACCATGTACGTATACGGTTATCCGCGGCAAATCTACACTGGTTGGCTTAGCTCGGTTATTAATATTGACGAAGTATTGGATATCAGCATGTTTATCTATCCGGTTGATACGCAAGTAATTCTTAATAACCTACGTAAAAAGGTGACTCAGCTGGAAGCTACTATGAATATTAATACGGAAAAAGGCAAAGTGCGCGACCCGGCATTGGAGGCGGCTTTGCAGGACGCCGAAGAGTTGCGCGACCAACTGCAAATTGGCGCCGAAAAGTTTTTCCGCTACGGATTGTATATCACAATTTATACTGACAGCATGGATGAGTTAAATTTCGTACAGCATAAAATTGAGACAATTTTCGGTCAGCAGTTGGTATTCTCAAAAGTCGCTTCCAGCCAGCAAGAACAGGGACTGAACAGTACTATTCCGCAATTAACCGATGAGCTACAAATTCGCCGTAATATGAATACCAGCGCTATTTCTACCAGTTTCCCATTCACATCAGCCGACCTAACCGACGGTAAAGGTGTGTTGTACGGCATTAATATGCATAATAACGGCTTGGTGATTTTCGACCGTTTTTCCTTGGAAAATGCCAATATGGTAGTGTTCGCTAAGTCTGGTGCCGGCAAGTCGTTTACCGTCAAACTGGAAGCGCTGCGCAGTATGATGATCGGCTCGGACATCGTGATTATCGACCCGGAAAACGAGTATCAGAAACTATGCGATGCAGTAGGCGGCAGCTATATCCGCTTAAGCCTGAGTAGCGACACGCGCATTAATCCGTTCGATTTACCAAAGGTAATCGACACCGACGAGGCGGATGATGCCCTGCGAGCCAACCTGGTAACCCTGCATGGTTTGCTGCGGCAGATGCTGGGAGGTATACAATCAACCGACGGACAAGTTATAGGAGGACTATCGCCAGCGGAAGAAGCCGATATCGATCAGGCCTTGATTGACACCTACGCCCGCGTCGGCATTACCTCCGATCCGCTGACTCACCATTCCGTACCGCCGACAATTTCCGATTTATACGACACCCTGCTACACATGGGCGGTACTGGCCCGGCGTTGGCGCAGCGGCTGCGCAAATTTACCGCTGGTACATTTGCCGGTATTTTCTCACAGCAATCAAACATTGATATTAATAACCGAATGGTAGTATTTAATATCCGCGACTTGGAGGACGAGCTGCGGCCAATTGCCATGTATATCGTGCTAAATCACATCTGGAATATTACCCGTACCGACCAAAAACGGCGCATGTTGATCGTTGATGAGGCTTGGCAGCTAATGCGCTACGATGACTCGGCTAGCTTCCTATTTTCCTTAGCAAAGCGCGCCCGCAAATACCAATTAGGGTTAACCACCATTACCCAGGACGTGGAAGACTTCGTCGGTAGCAAAATGGGACGGGCAATCGTTTCCAACTCGTCAATTCAACTGCTTCTTAAACAATCCACCAGTGCCGTCGACGTCTTATCGCAAGTCTTCAAATTGACTGAAGAAGAACAAAAACGCTTGTCTAACTTCCCAATCGGACAGGGCCTATTCTTCGCCGGACAAAACCACGTCCACATCCAAATTCAAGCCAGCGACACCGAATATAACCTAATAAATACCAGCCCGGTAACCCAGCAGAAAATGCCATCAGAAGCCCCGGTCGGCGGATACGGAGACGTGTAGTATAATTGAGGGTATATGGCAACAAAAACGAGACCGCCAAGGATTGACTATACCACGGATGACCGAGCCGACGAGAGGCTCAGTCCTGCCGAGCAGGCTAAGTTTGATCAAGTTCAAGCTGGTTTAGGCGAGTCGGAGTTAAGCGATCGCGAAAAAGCCGCCATTGCTGGTCTGGAATCTCAGTTCGGCGACTCCGAGGAAGATATAGACGGCCGCCGAGTCGATGCCGCCAGCGAAGCCGCCGACAGGCAAGAATCTTCCGCGCCGCAAGATAACGGATTTTATCAGCCGGCAGGCGGCAAAAGTTCCGGCAGGAAACAGCCATTAACACTAAAGGGCGTGTTAAAAAAAGGCGGGCCAATAGGTATTGTATCGATCCTCCTCGGAGGTTTTACATTTACCAATATATTTATGTCAGGACCCCTGTTGATGCTTTCCCACATAACAGAAAATCTCATTGATAAAAATGATTCATCGGCAGTAGCCCAAGATATTCGACTGCCAAGAATTCTTAGAAGAATACTCACCGGAAGGGACTATAAGAGCCAGCTTGGAAGAAAAGGAGGTCGCATATCCAATAAGGGACTACGCCGCCTAGCCAAAAAAGGCATCGTCCCAGTAAACGCCGATGGTTCTGCTTTTGACACTAGCGGTAAAAAACTATATCCAGACAAACAGCCAACTCATTATTCCGTTAAAGAGCTTAACGGCGGCAAGCCAATGAAAAGAGAAGACTTAGTAAAAGAGTTGTTAAAAAAAGGCAATGAAAGACACGCCAACAGAGCATTTGGTAGGAGAGGCGCATTCAAGCTGCGCGTAAAAATGTGGATGGGAAAACACTTAAAGGTTAATTTCCTTGAGAAACTTGGCCTTAAAAAAGACGGCGGTATTGCTCGCCGGGCATTCGGTAAATTTAAGGGTAATAAAGGCGAGCGTTTTAAAGCATTTAGAGAAAAACTGCCAAAATTTGATACTGAAAAGCCCATAAAAAGAGTCAGAGAGTTTGCAAATAAACACTCAAATAAGGCGAAAAAAGCTGGCGTGATATACACGGTGATTGTCGTAAGCTGTATGGCTTCGAAAATTCCTAAAATGGTAGCTATCGGCGTGGCTGCCGTGCAATTTGTCCAAATTGTGTACCTAGTGTGGGATCTTATATTGACGCCGCATTCAAAGGCTAAGGCAGACGGGTTCGGCAGCGGTTTTACAGGCGATGATGCCGACGCAATCGGTACAGCACTCACGGAAAAAGGCATCACCCAAGGATCTAAAAACACAAGAGGGTCAGCTTTAGACTCGTCAATGATGCTATTTGCCATGGGTATGCTCACGCATAAACAGACCGTCTCTAGCTATGCTCCCGGCTACTCCTTTTTTACTAATGACACATTTAAAGGTTATAACCAAGTCATGGACGCAGGGGTAGAAGCCACCTGCGACGCAATATCCAGCGACTATGCCATGTGGGGAACTATGGCTGTTGAAGCAGGTATATCTGCAGCAACAGGCGGGATAGGAGCTGTTATATCTTGGGCCGGCAAAGAAGCCGCAATATTTGCCTTTAACAAAATACTTGAAAGAGTTATCGGAGAAGTGTTTACTGGTCTTTTACAGAAATATGCGCCAAACGATATGCTACCAAAGGCAAAATACAAAGATTTGGGTGATGCATTAGGAGTCAGTGCGATGGCATTCTTCTCATCCGGCTCAATGGCGCAAGCACTACCGACTCTAAAAACTAACCAGTTAGCCGAATTTAATCAGATAAAAATAGCTAACGAAGAGTTTCAAAAAAGGATGGACCTAGCATCGCTGAGTCCATTTGACACTTCTAGTAAGTACACCTTCCTGGGCAGTATCGTCCATAACATGGGCAATATGATGCTAGCAAACGGTACTTATGACCGCTCAATCGCTTCAACATTTTCAAACATTTTACGCCTACCATCGTTTGCTCTATCGTTTTCTTCTACTGCTCATGCCAAAGGTATGTATTCAGAAGATTATTGCGGTTACGCCAAAGCATTTGGACAAGGCGGCAGTGTAATACCAGCAATAAATGCCGCGGGACTGCCCTGTACGGGAATTACACGAGCACAGGCCGATATGTCGTCAGAGGAAGCTGTAGCAATCGCCGAGGAGGAGGGTTGGCTCGACGAAAACGTAGAAGTAAAAGAAGGAGCTACCCTACAAGATTTGATGGATAGTAAGTATATAAAGGAAGACACTCCGCTGCGAGATTTCGTCGAAGCATGCACCGATGCTTCGTCTGGCGACTATTGGGTTAACGCAGGAGGATGTACAATGCCAAACGGCGGCACCTCAGACGGCTTAGATCAAAGAACATCAATTACTGGAGTAGACAGCTCGGGTAAAGAAGTTACCTACACAACAGCAGAAGAGCAGGGTGTTGATTCACCGGCAACTGTCAAGACGACAGACAACAGAAAGATGGCAGCGATACCCGTTTTACTGATGGACTTTATGTTTGCACAATCCCTCAACGGTGAGGATGATGATAATAGTACATCTTCTTCCTCATCTTCATTAGATGAGAAACCAACCATTAGTAGCGCGCCCTACTCAGAAACATCTTCATCATCCACCGTTTTGGCAGACTATCCATTTCTTGGTTTACTTACCAATTCAGAACCATCAGTAAGTAATACTGAAGAAACAACCGAAGACACCTTAGAACTAGCATCCGCAAATTATTCTATATTGCCCGTAGAGCAGACTGTCTTGTATAATGCTATATGTGCCGGTCACGATTGGACGACAAGGATGTCGCGAAGCACAGCTTCTACAAATCTAATACGGGGGTACAGTATTTCTTAGGAGGTGTTATATTATGAAAGATATAATGTACTTTATTAAAAATAACAGCATTATACTGCTTTCAATAGTAATATTTGCCGCTTTCACTCTGCTATATGTCCTATTTAAGGAGCCTTCAAACGACCAATATACTACAGTTTTATCCTCAGAAAAAAAAGTTGACGAAAGTAATACAAATAAAAAAGAATATACCGGCAATAACCCAAAAGAAGCAGCTGATATAAAATATATATCGGAATTGTTTAAATCAAATCCTGATAAGTATAAGAATATTGTTATAACAAACTACACTATAATAAAAGAATCTAGCGACTACAGGGTCGCCGACGTAACAGTGTGCAATAATACCAAAGCATCTTATACTGAGCGTGTTCTATTCAAAGGATCAGCGATAATTTCCGGCATCAACAACCATCACCAAGCTGGATACTTAAAAAATATCGGTGTTCCAAATGATATAATAACTTTATATGTAAAGAGTAGTAGTAATGCGTAAAAAATTTTCTTTAGGGCTCTGTCTATTCTTAGCAATAAACATATTACTGCAGCCTTTGTCAATGGCCGCCAAAATTGACCCTAAACAGCTGCCAGAACTGTATGAAGAAAATGATATTCGGTTCTATTTAGAGGATAACGGTAAAACTACCTGTTCGTCCGCCTCCGCACACGGTATATCTGGAAATAGCAACCAAGAAAAAATCTGGGGATTTTTACGAGATTCCGGATTAAGTCCGGAACAAGCAGCTGGCGTGATGGGTAATATACAAGCAGAATCTGGATTTAGTCCCACTAGACATGAGGCAGGTCAAGGTTGGGAAGAGGGCGGCTGGGGTCTAGCACAGTGGACATTTGGACGAAGAACCGCCATAGTCAGCAAGTTACCAGAAGAGCTGAAAAAATATCATAGCCAAGAATACGGCGGTGCTGCTGATGAAAACGGTACCTTAAGCTCTATTCCAATTGAAGATAATGATAAGTTATTGAGTTTTGAATTGGAGTTTCTTGTTCAAGAAAGTACCAGCCGACCAGTCACTGCTACGGGATTTCCTGGCAGCGGATCAAACGAGTGGGAGAGGTTAAAAGAGCAAACAACTATTGAAAACGCCACAGTCTTCTGGCATAACAACTTTGAGGTTTCTAACGACTCCGCAGAAAGGGTTATGAGCGTCCGCGGCGGATTTGCACAGGCAATATACGACCGATTTAACGGATCTTCGTCGTCCTCTTCGTCCTCACCATCTACAACGTCTTCTCCTTCAAAAATCACGTTCTTAGGCGATTCAATAACTGTCGGTATGAAATCTGATTTAACGTCAACCTTTTCAGAATCAAATGTGGAAGCAGAAGTTGGTAAGGGTATATCTTGGCTAAACGAAAAGATAGACTCAGGAATTACCATTAACGACACAGTGGTTATTAACATAGGCACTAACGACAATTTCCCGGTCGACCAAGCCAAGACAATGCTCGATAAGCTGAAAGATAAAAAAGTCTACTTGGTAAACAACTTCGGTAAAGGCGGTAGTGTTGACTTTGAGTTAGTCAACAAAAACATCAAAGAAGCAGCAAATGGACGCAATAATGTAAAAATAATAGATTGGAAAGCGGAGGTTGAAAACAAAGCTAAAGCCGACGGCGTAAGCGACCGAGATTTTTACAAAGAAGACGGCTACCATATAAATGAAACAAAGGGCAAAGAGCTCTACATTCAGCTTCTGAAAAAATCGCTAGGCGGAATGGCTGGCGAGGGCGGAAAGTGCGACCCCGCTCCATCAGCAAACGGAAACTTCTCTGAATATGTCTTGAAATACGCATGGCCAGACACGACAACCCGTACCGACAAAAAACCAGAGTATGCTGAGGCTATAGAAAAAGCAAAAAGCGAGGGTCGCTACGTTGGAGATAGCTGTTTCGGCGGCGGCGTTGACTGCGGCGCCTTTGTGACGACCATTCTTAATGATAGCGGATTTGAACCTAAATATAACCATAGCGGAAAATTGTCCGACGGGGCAGGCTACACAGCCATCCAGAGAGCCTGGGCAGAAGCTAACTGGCAAACAGTTGGAAATGGGGCATCTATAAATGTGGCTGATCTACAGCCAGGCGACGTCGCCCATAGTCCAGGGCACACTTTCGTATACGCAGGAGATATCCCAGGGTTTAACTCAAAAATAGCATCAGCATCTCAATGCGACTATGCACCGAAGGCTGGTCTTGAAAACATAGCATCACCAAACGTAACGTGGTTTAGAAAAAAGTAGGAGACACTATGGAGATAACAGAAAGCCAAAAAAAGTACATTATACTAGCGCTGTCAATATTATGTGCAGCAATGTTACTTCTTATTATTAGCACTGTCATCGGACGCGCAGGTAAAACTGCTGTATCGTTTGTAGTTTCTCCAGACGAAACGCAAATTGAGTTTAATAATCAAAAAATAACTGGATCAAAAACAATCTATCTAAAACCTGGAACATACTCTTTCAAAGCAACTAGAAACGGTTTCAGGGAGAAAATCATCCAAACAACCGTCAGGAATAAACCAGTACGAGTTGTATTCACCTTAACACCAACAGGTAAGGTGTCTAAATCGGAAAAATCAACCAACGCCCCCAAAATAGATAAAATTACCACCGAAGCACTGGAAAAAGAACAAACAAAGCTTGCGGAGGCTAATCCTATCATTAAAAAACTGCCAATTAAAAATTTCATTTATTCTATCGGTTACAGAGCAGATAGCAGCAAAGAAAACAGCATCATCGTAGAGATAGACGCTCCTAAAGGTTATAAAAATGCTGCCGTTAACGAGATAAGAAAGGCTGGTTTTGATCCTTCAAAACTTAATATTAATTTTAGGGATTATGCAAATCCGTTCACGGAGTAGATTGATACATGAGTAGAAAACGTATATTATTAATTACCGCTGGCGCATCGCTGTTTATCATCCTGCTGGCTGCTTATTTATTCATAAAACCTTCTCGCCAGGTAAGTATTAACTTTGATAGAGATAATCTATCAGCAACAATAATCAGGCGGTCTGGTAAATCAATCGACAAGGTAGCTGACATAAATAATTCGTCAACATTAAGACTACCCGATGGTAACTATACTATAAAAACTTTCTCTAAAAGTAATGTTATAAAAGAAAATACCACCAACTTTACCGTAAAAGATAAAGACACCACCGTTAATATAAAAACCGAATACAGCCAATCATTCATAACATCAGAAGTAAATAAATTTAGGAAAAATATTGAATCAGTACTGTTCGCTAAGTATCCAACATTAAAAACCAGCTATATATTCCGCCAGGAAACACTGTCTGGAAAAAACGCCGAATGGTACGCCGCAGCATACCAAGAAAAAGCACAAGCAAAGAATTCTGGCGATTCTTATATCGTGATCATGAAAAAGAATGGTAATTCTTGGGATATTAAAAATCGACCGCAGATAGTTAACACTATCCATAACACATCAAACATACCTGAGAATGTCTTGGAAGACGCCAATAAGCTAACTTATTTCTAAATAACTAGCTCTTCAACGGCATAATAATATGCGTATAATCAGGGTTTTTAACTTGCTCGCGAATGACGCATGGCGACAGTTTACCGTTGAAAGAAAACACGATATCGTCATCGTCAATCACATTCAAAACTTCGGTTAAATACCGCGAATTAAGCGTAATTTGCCCGTCGGCAGATATTTCTGCGGCTGCCTCTGAAGTATTTTCCCCCAGTTCGGAAGCAATTGAATGAATCGACAATAAAGATTTATCTTTAGATGCCGTTAAGGTAATACCGCCGCCAGACTCGCGGGCAAAGAGCGCCGCAATTTTAGTGATTCTGCTAAAATCTGCTTTTTTAATCTTTATTTCAATATCCGAAGTTGCCGGAATAAGTTGTTTATAATCAGGAAACTTGCCGTCAATCAAGCGGCTGACTATTTCCATATTATCGGTCTGGAAGCAAACCTGCGTGTCGTCGAATAAAATCGTCAATTGTTCCTCATCATCGGCGCTTTTACCAACCTCAGCCAACGTCGATGCCGGAATGATCGCCTTCAGTTCGCTATCCGACTTCATCATTTTTTTCTCCGCCAGCCGGTAGCCATCAGTCGCCGCCAAATATAAATAGCCTTCGTGCGTCTGCCAATAAATACCCGTCAACACCGCACGCGTCGTATCGCTACTGACCGCAATCTTTGTCTGATTGACAGCCTTTTTTAAGTCTCCGGCAATAATTTCATAGCGAACTGCGACAGTTTCGTCGACAGTTGGCAGTTCAGGATACTCGTCGGCAATAACGCCGTTAATTACTGACGAGAACTTACCGGAAGTAATATTTAGATGGCTATCTTTAGTCTCCAGCTCGACTGTACCGCTTGGTAAATTGGTAATAAATTCAGATACCAAGCGAGCGGGAATAGTAATTGATCCCGGCTGGTCAATTTTAGCACCGACATATTGGGTGGAGGCAATCTCCAGATTAGTGCCGGCAATTAACAATCTGCCGCCGTCAGTTCGTAATAGAATATTATTTAAAATAGCTAGTTCATTCCTGCTGGAAGCAACGTCCTTAATGAGATTAAGTGCTTTGGCTAATTTTTCTTGGGCGATTGATACCTTCATATTATTTATTATAATCCTTTCTTATTAATTCGTGGTGATAATAATAGGTGTTGTGGAAACTGAGTAAAAAATATATTCAAACAGGGGCGATTTGACAAATTTAGCAGTGGAAAACTTTGTGCATGAAGTGTCGGTTTTCTAGTGGATATAGTCAAAGTGTTCCACTGGTTGAAAAGGTGTCGAATATTATACACATTTATGCTGTCTATTAATTCACTGCCAATTCGCAGGTTGTTCGCAGGTTTTCCACTACTAATGAACATATAATTTATCCCGGATGTCATTTATTTGTTCGCGGATACTGATATTAACAGTACTTTCTTTAGTAACTTTATTTACCGAATGCATGGCGGTGGTGTGATCTTTACGCCCTAATTCCTGGGCAATTTTCGGAAAGCTCATTTTAAGTTCGCTGCGCAGCAGATACATGGCAATTTGCCGCGGCATTGCGACGAATTTATCGCGCCGAGCTGAACACATGTCCTTAACCTCAATATTATAGTAACGGGCGGTTTTATCGATAATTTGTTTGGCGGTGATGTGCTGCGGGCGAGTTCGCTTCATGTCGCCTAAAATCCCTTCAGCGGCCATGATGTCTGGCGTGAAGTCCTGCATTTCCGCGTAGGCCAGCAGCCGGTTTAGGGCGCCTTCCAGCTCACGAATGTTAGTCTTGAAATTGGTTGCCAAATATTCAACCACGTCAGAATCCAATTCGAAGCTGCTTAAAGCGGCTTTGGCTTTGACGATAGCGCAGCGGGTCTCGAAGTCGGGCATTTGAATATCAATTGCCATGCCCCATTCAAATCGGCTACGCAAACGGTCAGTCAGAGTGGGGATGCTTTTTGGCGGTTTGTCGGAGCTAATGATAATTTGCTTGTTGTTCTGGTGAAGGTCGTTGAATGTATGAAAGAATTCGTCCTGGGTTTTTTCTTTGCCGGCAATAAACTGCATATCGTCGACGATAAGCACATCGACGTTGCGATATTTATCGGAAAAACCTTTTTTCTTAAAGCGAATTGAATCAAGAAATTCATTGACGAATGTTTCCGTGGTGATATACAACACGCGCGCCGATGGCTGTTTTTTAACAATGGCGTTGCCAACAGCTTGCATTAAGTGAGTTTTACCGAGGCCGGCGCCGCCGTACAGGTAAAGCGGATTATATTTAGCGCCGGGGTGCGAAGCGACCGCCTGGCAAGCGGCATAAGCTAGGTCATTGCTGGAGCCAACAATAAAGTTTTCAAAGGTATAGCGCGGGTTAAGGTTGCTGGAATTTGATTTTTTAGACGGGATGATGAGCGAATCTACTGCATTAGATTTCGATTGCTCTTCCTGGGTGATTTCACGATTAATCCGCGGTTTTCTGGCGCCGGATTTGACACTGTAGGTAATTGCTGGCGAATTGATGCCGTTATGGGACAGGGCTTCCATGATTTGCGGGTGAAATCTCTTCTCAAGCTGGGCTCTGACGAAAATATTTGGCGCAATCACCACAACTTCTTTGTCGGATATAATCTCCAGCTTGGTATTTTTAAACCAAGCAGTAAAAGACGACGATGATACAGTAACCTCAATTTCACCCAAAACGCCCTGCCACACTGCGCGATCGTTCACTAATTTACCCCTTATTTCTTTAATAATCTTAATACTACTATAGCAAAAGATTAGAGTTTTCCACAAGCATAAGATGTGTTGCACTAAGGATTATAACAAACAGAGGTAGTGTTTTCCACAGCGACAAAACACCTCTGTAAAATTGTGGAAAAGTAATGCCAAGCAGTGGAAAAAAGCTTCGCTGCTTGCAAAAAAAGTCAAAAAAATGTACACTATATAACGATATGCCAAAGCGAACATTTCAACCACACACTCGTCATCGTGCTAGGACGCACGGTTTTAGAGCGCGGGTTTCTACCAAAGCTGGCCGCGTAGTGTTAAAACGCCGCCGCCTGAAAGGCCGCGCGAAGATTGCTATTTAAGCAAATATTTATCAAAAGTTCCGTCGATAGTAGCGGGACTTTTTGATATAATTATAAATATATGTTACAGCAAGCTAACCGATTTCACGGGCACGGCAGCCTGCGCTTTGTTTATAAAAACGGCCAGACGGCGCGTTCTTCGCTGGCGGCGCTGAAATATGTTCAAAATCCGTACCGTAAAAACAGCAGATTTGCGGTGGTGGTTAGTAAGAAAGTCTTAAAGTCTGCGGTTCGCCGAAACCGGGTGCGCCGCCGTATATATGAAATTATTCGCCGCGAGCTGCCAAACTTAAAAAATAGCCAGGATATAGCGGTCATTGTTTTTTCGGCAGAAGTGCTGGCTATGCCGCACGCTGAGCTGCAAACAGCCATCAAAAACCTCTTTTTTCAAGCCAAACTGTATAAATAACAGTAATTTTGCTATAATATAGCGTATGAGTTTTTTTGATACAGTAATTGTTCAGCCGATTTTTAATCTGTTGATGCTGATTTATAGTTTGATTCCGGATTTTGGCGTCAGTATTATTATTTTTACAATCTTGGTGCGCTTATTGTTGTGGCCGCTAGTGAAGAAGCAACTGCATCACACTAAAGCGATGCGCAAAATGCAGCCGGAGCTGGCAAAAATCAATAAGCAATATGCAAAAAATCCGCAGATGCGTAATTTGGCGATGATGGAGCTGTATAAAAAGCACAATATCAGTGTTTTCGGCCCAATTGGCATACTATTAATTCAGTTTCCGATTTTGATCGCCATGTACCGGGTGGTGCAGATTTTTGCATCAAACCGGGCGGATTTGGGTAAATATGTCTACGGTGCTGTGAAAAACTTGCCGGTAGCAAATAATTTGGTAAACAATCCGGATCAGTTTAATCAAAACTTTTTGGGTATTTTTGACCTGACGCAGCATGCAATATCGAGAAGCGGCGTAGTAGTCGGTCTGCTGGTTTTAGCGGTTTTAGCGGCTGTTTTGCAATATTTGACAGCAAAGCAGTTATCGCCTAATTCTGATAGCAAGCGGCGCCTACGCGACATACTAAGCGAGGCGGGCAGCGGCAAGGAAGCCGACCAGTCGGAAGTTAATGCAGTTGTTTCCAGGAAAATGATGAAGTTTATGCCAGTTATGGTGTTTTTGATAATTATTTATCTGCCAGGAGCGCTGGCGATGTATATGACGACCGCTAATGCGGTGGGTTATTTGCAAAACCTTATTATTTTACGAAAAGACTCTTCCGAGATGGAAGATATAGCCAATGAAAAAGCACCTAAACTCTCGAAAGCAAAGGCTAAGAAGCGCGCAGATAATGCTGTCGAGGCGCGGGTAACGCGAATAAAAGCTAAGGGTTAAGGGGGAATATGGATAAAATTCAAACGATCAAATTTGCGAAACAATATCTAGAAGATTTGCTAACATTCTTTGATTTGAACCTGGATGTGGATGTAAAAATTGAGGATGATATCGTGGTGGCAGCAGTGCCGCACAGCGATAGAAGCAGTATTTTGATTGGGCGGAATGCCGAGACGCTGCGCAGTATCCAATATTTACTGTCTGCTACGCTGAATAATGCTGGCGCGCCAGTTTCGCGGGTGAATTTGGACATCGCTGATTATAAAAAACAGCATGCTGAGAAAATTATTGAGAAGGCGCGCGGTTGGATCGAAGAAGTTTGCCGGACTGGCGAGTCAAAGATTGTTAATTTGAACGCGGCTGACCGCTGGACAGTGCATCATTTGGCAAGTGAGTATAGCGATATTGAGACGCACTCTGAGGGCGAAGGCCGAGATCGCCAGCTGATTATTAGTCAGAAGAGTTCTTAGATTTTTTGAAAACTACTCTGGAATAGAGGGTGTAATTCCAAATAAGGCTGGCGGCGGTGGCGATTAACTTGCTAATAAGCAGGGCTGCCGGTTTGTTTATACCAAGATTTGTGAATACTGGCGTGATGGCAGCAATAATAATCGTTTGAATGACCCATAAACCAAAGAGAGTAACAACAGTAAACAATAAGAATTGTTTTTTTAGGTTTTTAGATGTTGATTTGAAAGTGTATTTTTTATTGGCAAAGAAAGAGAATAAAAAGGAAATAAATGTTGATATAAAATTAGCTAATTCTTTTGGGATATTAAGAAACATCGTTAGGGTAAAGAGAATACTAAAATCAATTACTGTATTAATACTGCCGACAATAGTAAAACGTAGTTTATCGGCGTGTTTTTTTGCGATTTCCTGCATGATATTCCTCCATTAAATATAGTGGTCTATTTTTAGTTTCAATAAATATCCGGCCGACATATTCGCCAATTATTCCTAATGATAATAGCTGAACACCACCTAAAAACAGAATGACTGCCATTAAGGAAGAGTAGCCGGCGCCAGTCGGAACTCCGAACAAAGGGCGAACTAAAAGATAGATAATCCAGCAGAAAGCCACGAAGGAAATGATAAACCCAAAAATGGTAGCCATCCGCAGCGGCGCGGTGGTAAAACTAGTGATACCATCAATGGCTAGGTTGATCAATTTACGATAATTCCATTTAGTTTGGCCGGCCAATCTGGGGTCGCGGTCGTAAAAAATCTCCTTTTTCTTATAGCCAATCCAACTGAAAATTGCTTTAGTATTGCGCTGGGATTCGCGAAATTGCCGCAGCGCCTCAATACAGCGCCGATCCAGCAAGCGAAAATCGCCGGTATCAACCTGAATAGGAATGCTGGTCGATTTTTGGAGGATTCTGTAATACCATTGGCTGGTCTTTTTCTTTAGCCAAGTTTCGCCCTGCCGGCTGCTGCGGCGAGCATAGACATCATCATAACCGTCTTCCCAGTAAGCAATCATCTCTTTTATTAACTCTGGCGGATCTTGCAAATCGGCGTCAATAATCACGGCAGCGTCGCCTTCGGCATGATCAATTCCGGCAAGCATCGCTATTTCTTTACCGAAGTTGCGCGACAGATTAATGTAGCTGATGCGCTTGTCTTTTTTAGCGCGCTTGGCGATAATTTCCAAGGTTTGATCGCGACTGCCATCATTGATGAATAGAAATTCAAATTGGTAATTGGGAGTAGATTTTGCAAGCTCGTCCAGTCTGCTAAAAAGCTGCGGGAGAACAGATTTTTCGTTATAGACGGGGATGAGGAGGGTGATTGATTTCATGATTTATTTAAAGCCTCTCTAAAAGACCTTATAAGGACATCAACATTTTTTTCCCATGAGATTTTCTGTATTTGATTCCGCATGCTTTTATGCATTTTTTTGCGGGTACTTGGGTCAGATATTACGGATAGAATTTTTTTAGAAAAATCATCTGGGTTCTTTGGCTGTGCGTACAAAGCCGCGCCCCCCCCTGCTTCGCGTAATACTGGGATATCTGAGGCAACGACCGGCGTACCGCTAGTCAGCGCTTCAACAATTGGCATACCGAATCCTTCGTAAATGGAGCTCATGCAAAAAAGGTCTGCTTGCTGATAAAACGCAGGTACATCTTCCTGGGGAATGTATCCCGGGCGGATAATATGTTCACCTGCAGCCTGGGCCTCAGCGATGGCACGTTCAGTAGCTTCGGTCTTCCAGCCCTTACCGCCAGCCAACACTAACGAATATTGTTTGCGGATTTTTTCTGGCAGGGTCCGAAAAGCAGCAATCATTGTCGGTAAATCCTTGCGCGGTTCGAGATTGCCGATCGAAAAGATATAACGTTTGGTTGGTAAGTTATATTTGGCGGCAACGTTAATTGTACCCGGCTGGGAATAAATTGGGTCAGCTGGTATTGGCGTGACGATAATTTTTGAGGCTGGCACGTCGTATTCGGTGATAATCTCCGCCTTGACCGACTCTGAGACGGTAATGATAAGGTTTGCTGTTCGGGCTGCATGAGCGACGCGGCGGCGTAAATGGGCTAGGTTACGCTGTTCAATCGTCTCAGGAAAATAGAGATAGCCGAGGTCATGAATAACGACGGCAGTAATAGTTGCTTTACTGGTTGTCCAGCGGTCGAAATTCGGAAAAATCGCGACATCAACAGGTGAAGATAGCAGGTCGTACGGCAGTGGCAGGCCGTAGCTTTGGAGTTTAGCAAATAGGCGCTGCGGCATGAGCGTGTGTTTTTCATGCTTAACTGAGCCGTCTAATATAGGATCTTGATGTTTGCTCAGAAAATTGAAATAAAACGCTGAAACCTCAGTTCCCGGCGGTGAATAAAGGGCTAAGCTATTGGTTAACATACGGGTGTAATGGCCAACACCAGATATATTGGGGGCAGTTAGGGCAGCAGTTTCAATACGAATCTTCATACGCTACAGTATACCATTTTCATATAATGGGATAAACTGGTCTTCAACGATAGAGTGAAAGACAAATCGTGCGAGATATTGACGACGAGCTGCTGCTGCTAAATTAGTACGAAACTTACGGTCAGTGTATAGTCGTTCCATTGCATCTCTCAGCGCTGTCGAGTCTTTTACGGGGATAAGAAGGCCAGTTTTATTATTGTGGATAATCTCTGGATTGCCACCGATACTGGTTGCAATAATTGGTAGTTGCAGCATACTAGCTTCGACTAACGAGACGCTAAACCCTTCATGATATGTCGGATGAAGATATACATCGGCGGTAGCAACTTCCGGCAGGGGGTTTGTTTTGTACCCGCGAAAGATGACTGGAAGGTTTTTTGCTTGCCGTTCAAATTGTAAACGATCTGGTCCATCGCCAATTAAGATAAGCCGTGAATCACTGTGGGTGGCGTAAAATTGTCTAAAAGCGGTGATTGCTTCTCTAATCCCCTTGTCAATGACGAGACGACCAGAAATACAGAAAGTAAAGAGTTTATTTTTAGGCGGCATGCGCTTCGGTTTTTGGTCGTTAATGCCATTATAAACAACAACTATTTTACGATGAATGGATGAATTAGGCGGTAGGTTGTCCGTGACTAGGTGACGTTCGCTCTGGCTAACGACAGTTATAACATCAGTAAAACGTGCTGCCCAGGCAACCATTTTACCGGTTGGGTTTTTACACCGCACGTCAACTTGTCGCCAAATATGCTTAAGGTCAGCGTGATCGGTCCAAACGACCCGAGCGCCGACGATCTTTCCGGCAATCGATCCAGCGATGAAGTCATCCTTGCTTTGCAAATGAATAACATTGGGCCGGTAGCGACGAAATTGAATAATATAGTACAAAACGAGGATTAATTGCCATAGGATGTATAATGGTGTTATTAAGGCCTGTCGTCCACTCCAGTTTTGCCTAGACCACCACCAGGAGCGGTGATATGGTACTTGCTCGTGTTTAGCATAATCGCACAGCTTCGCGTGGCGACTCATAATTATTGGTAGATGACCAAGGTCTTGTAATTCTCGCGCCAAGAAAACCGGAAAACGCTCACCGCCACCAAAATCATAAGGTGCGGCGTTCCGTATGATAATAATCCGTAACTGTCTCATATTTATGAGTATATATCTTTTTAGTATAATTTGGTATAATCGTAAAGTGTTACATGTCCTTGGCAATAGAAAAAACAAAGCAATTTTATTTGCAATAGTTGGTGCAGACTTTAAAGTTCGCTATCAAAGTTCTGTTTTAGGGTACGTCTGGTCGTTATTAAAGCCTCTGTTTATATTTGGTATATTGTATGTTCTATTTACCTATGCATTTCCTCAGGGTAGCAAGGGAATTGAGTGTTTTGGGGTCTGGTTGTTAACTGGCGTTGTGCTATGGAATTTTTTCTCTGAGGCAACGATGGTAGGTACTCGCTCGGTGGTGGATAATGGGCAGTTGATTCGTAAGGTAGCAATCCCAAGACATCTCCTGGTGATTGCTAGCTCTGTGTCAGCGCTGATTAATCTTGGTCTAGGAATGGTTGTGGTAATAATTTTTGCTCTATTGAGCGGTTTGATGCCAACTCTGTCGTGGTTGCTGCTAATTCCGATAATTGCCCAGTTATTTTTGCTATCAATTGGGCTGTCTCTTTTGCTCTCGGCACTTTACGTAACGTTTCGTGACATCGCATATATTTGGGAAATTTTATTGCAGGCTGGGTTTTATGCCAGCGGTATTATTTTTGCTATTATTTATATGCCTGCGGTCATCCAGAAGATTGCATTTTTGAATCCTGTTACTCAAATAATTCAAGACGCCAGGCATGCACTTATGCCTAGTAACCCCGCTTCTCAGACAATTTGGCAGACATTTCACAATCCGTTGCTATGGTTTGTTCCAATTATAATAACTGTTGGGCTGTTTGGATTGGGCTGGTGGCACTTCCAGCGTAAGCAACGTTCATTTGCGGAGGATATTTAGATGACGAAGCCGGCTATTATAGTTAAAGACGTACGTAAGGAGTTTATTCTCCCACAGTCAAAAAATTCTAGCATCAAGCATGCTTTTGTTAATATTGTCAAGAGGAATAAAAAGACCGTCCAGAAAGTACTAGACGGGGTTAGTTTTACTGTTAATCAGGGCGATTTTTTCGGCGTTGTTGGTCGGAATGGCTCTGGAAAAAGCACTATGCTTAAAATCTTAGCGGGCGTATATCAGCCAACGAGCGGGGATGTCCAGCTAAACGGTAAGTTGACGCCATTTATTGAACTAGGCGTTGGCTTCAATCCGGAGCT
Organism: uncultured Candidatus Saccharibacteria bacterium; assembly: GCA_963456375.1. Classification (GTDB taxonomy): domain Bacteria; phylum Patescibacteriota; class Saccharimonadia; order Saccharimonadales; family Saccharimonadaceae; genus Nanosynbacter. The sequence goes on from CAUOLH010000007.1 coordinate 37,989, forward strand.
GTCTGGCCGGGACAATGTTTTTTTGAATGGAGCGCTGCTTGGGTTCACCCGTAAAGAGATGGAGGCGATGTATGACGAGATTGTCGCCTTTGCTGAGCTTGAACCATTCATGGATCAGAAGCTAAAAAATTATTCGTCGGGTATGCAGGTGCGATTGGCGTTTTCAGTAGCAATTAAGGCGCGTAATGACATCATGATTTTTGATGAAGTATTAGCTGTTGGTGATGAAGCTTTTCAACGCAAGTGTATCGACATATTTGAGCAATATAAAGCTAGCGGGCAGACAGTTGTCTTGGTTACACATGACATGGAAACAGTCAAGAAGTTTTGTAATCGTGCTGTGCTAATTCAGGATGGCAAGATTATTAAAGAGGGAAACCCAGTTCAGGTAGCTAATGAGTATAGTCGGCTTAACCAGGCGGTGATTGACGCAAGCATTGACCGAAATAGGCAATATACCGGTGAAAATGTTGATGTTACAATACGCGGCGCGACAGGTAAAAAACAGCGCAGCTTTAAGGTTGGCGAGACTATCTCGTTTGATATTGCTTGGCGTCACGATAAGACGCGAGCAATCATGGTTGATTTGTATCGCAAAGACAGTGATTTAGTATCGAATTTTATCACTAATCGTGAAGGCTTCGCTAAACTGCCTAAAGACAAAAAACTGACACTTGATATCGAGGCAAACTTGGGCCCGGGGTCGTATTACGTTGATGTTAATCTTCTCAATCACGATGGGTCAGTAAAGTATGACGTTGCTTATCGTGCCGAGGAATTTACTATCACGAAAGACTTTTCAGTGGTTGGGCAGTCGTTTGGGGGATTAACATTGATTCCGCGGCAGTGGCGCCACGATCACAAATAAAAAGGATAGCCGCCCAATAGTTTGGTGATAAATCGGCTGTCTTCGTACTACTAAGCTGCTGTTTTTGTTTTTCGACGTGATGGTCTAAGCTTAATCTTGATGATATCAAGCCCCCACTTAACAACGATCTTGGCGGCAGTGCGCCCGGTTGATGCCACGTTCCAAAGCTGATGGAGTCCCTTGCCAATCTGTCCCTTTTGAAGCATGCGATAGCCGATACGCATCAGTACAAACGTGTAGGCGTGCTTGTGGCTAATTCCAAAGTCATAGCTAATTGGATTTTTTAGGTAATAGGCGAAAGCGCGTTTAATGTCAGCGCGGCTAGTGACCGTCGGTTGAACGATATCCCAGTTGCGAAGCGAAAACTTTTTAGCGAGACGATTTTGCTCATCGCGCCGTTTAGCCGAGATACTGCCGTCACTAATACGATAGCGAAAAATAGGGTAAGGCATGTTAGCAAGCTCACCGTGTTCGGTAAATTTGCTAAACAGGTCATAATCCTCAGCCGGGCAAGTGTCAGGGTAAAGGCCGGCATCAAGTGCTGTCTGGCGGCGATAAACAACCGATGAATGGCAGAATTGATTAAAAATGCAAAGACCAAGTCTGATATCTTCATTACGAGCAACGTTAAAAATAAAACTAGTCGGCACGCTGTCTTGGTTTATAATTTCTGCGCCTCCGCCAACCAGAACTAGGTTTTTATTTGCTTCAAGCATAGCAACCTGAGTTTTCAATTTGTGCGGCAACCACTCGTCGTCGCCATCAATACGGGCAATGTAAGTACCGCGCGCTTCGGTAATACCGCGGTTGAGTGAGGCTACTAGACCGCTATTTTTTTGATTAATGAGGCGAATGCGGCTATCTTCTTTTTGCAGGCGTTCAATTATTTTTTTTGTGCCGTCTGATGATCCGTCATTGATAATGATATATTCAAAATCAGTAAAATCTTGCGACAGCACGGAGCGAATTGAGGATTCAATATATACTTCGTCGTTATAGGTGGCGGTAATAATTGACACCAATGGTGTTTTAGCTTGGGACTTCTTTGCACTCATACAGGATATTATAACATCTTTATCTATAAAAACATTGAAAACTCAGCGATTAATTGTTATGCTTAAATCTGTAGTATAAAACAAGGGAAATAACACTATGCGAGTTAAACAAACATCATCAAAGAAGACCAAGGCTGTAATAATTAGTTTAGTAAGTGCGGTCATCGTGATTGCCATTGCGGCGGTTGTTTATGCGATAACGCAGCCACAACAGACAGAGCAGGCCAAAAATGATGTCAATTCGTCCCAGACAAAAGAAAAGAATAACAGCAAAGGCGACAGTAAGAAAGTTGACGACAGCAAAACGAAGCCAGAAGAACAGGATGGTCGTAATTCTGACAGACCGGCTGGTCCTGGCGAGCAACGCGGCTCAAAACGAGCAGTAACGCCGATTGTGAGCGGCTACGGCCTCAGTGGCGATAAGCAGCGTCTACAAATTGACGGCGGCGTTAACGCTATTGTCGAAAATGGCGGCGGGTGCACCTTTACTGTATATTGGTCTGGTGGTCAAGTTTCGCGCCAAACTAGCGCGTCTGCTGGGCCAAGCTCGACAAACTGTCGGATGGTCGAGATTCCACTGTCAGAACTACCATCAGGCACTGATATGTCAATCAAGGTTGCTTATTCATCAAACGCATACATCGGAGAATCCACGAACGGTCCATCATTCCGCAAAGAGGGGCTACAGTGATTCAGTTACAGAGTATGAAACCGTCCTGGCTAAAGCGTGTCGGATATACACTGATCGTCGTTGGTGTTGTTGGTCTAGGGGTTGTCTTCTGGCCAAAAACAGGAGCGTTGTCGCCATGGAGTCCCGGGCGAATTATTGATGACAA
>CAUOLH010000008.1:0-38523 GCA_963456375.1 uncultured Candidatus Saccharibacteria bacterium
CTTTCCGCCACAAATTATCATCATCAATTGAGCGGGACACGTAAACTTCATTCTTAGCCATATCTTTGCCGACGACATAGTACGGCAGGCCACCGCCAATATTCAAGCCATGCCGCTGCCCCAGGGTATAAAATATCGCCCCGTCATGCCGGCCAACAACCGCGCCCGTTGGCTGATCAATGACATCGCCCGGGCTAGTCTCAACATATTCTGACAAAAACTCGCGAATCCCCACTTGCCCAACAAAGCAAATGCCCATCGACTCCTTTTTACTGGCGGTCCACAACCCGCGCTCTTTGGCCATCTCGCGCACCTCAGCCTTGGTAAAATCGCCCAGCGGAAACATGGTTTTGGCTAACGCCTCGGACGTCACGCGATAGAGGAAATAGGTTTGATCTTTATTGTTATCGTGAGCCCGGAGTAAGCGTGCAGCGTTGGGTAGTGATGGCGCTTTGACGAGCCCAGGTGTAAGCGTTGATTCGTCCTGAATCGCCGAGGACTGTCTGAACGCAGTGAGTTCCGCAGGCGACAGTGACGAATCAGCGTGAACACCATGGCGTGAGACAACCGCGCCAAAATTACCCAATACTGCACCGTCTGCTAAATGTTCAACTCGCGCATAATGCCCCGTCGCAATATACTCCGCACCCGCCGCCAGCGCCGCTTCCAAAAATAACCTAAACTTCACCTCTTGATTACACATCACATCAGGATTTGGCGTCCGACCCGCTTGATATTCGCGGATCATATAGTCAACGACATTTTGCCTGTACTCTTTCTGGAAATCAAACACCTGAAAATCAATTCCCAACTCCACCGCCACACGCTTGGCATCAGCCACATCCTCCACCCACGGACAGTGCATACCCGGCAAGTCTTCCGACCAGTTTTTCATATACACACCAGTCACCTCGTGACCTTGCTCAACCAATAGTGCTGCCGCTACCGAAGAATCAACGCCGCCCGACATACCGACGAACACCCTAGCCATCAGCGCGACACTCCCAGCGCGAACAACCCAATCCGCAGCAATTCGCCGACCGCCAGCCACCAGCCCCACGGCGTCAGCCACCACCATGCACTCCAATGTTTGTCGTGCGTTGTTGGGCGCGCCCGCAGCTCAACATTCGGCAGTTGCGCTGAAAACTCAGCCAGCGCCCGCCGCATGTGATAGCCGCTGGTAACCAGAATGACGCGTTTGATGCCACGCTGCGCTATAATACTCGCCACTTCCTGGGCGTTTTGTTTGGTGGTCTCTGAACGTTCGTCCATCACCAAGGCCGCAGCTGGCACACCCGCCGCCTCTGCTTGTTTTCTCATGGCGGCGGCGTTAGACGGACCGGATTTATCAGCTGCAGCACCAGACAAGATAATAGTCGGCGCCCAGCCAGCTTGATATAATTTAACTGCCTCAGCCGTGCGCGCTTCGGTATCGCCGCCGCTGATAACGATGATGGCGCCTGCTTTTTGGCACTGCCCTGAGCCAGGGCGCGGACAATCTTTCAAGTCATCCGGCGACAAATAATAACTCAAGCCGACAATGACCGCAACCGCAATTAGCGCCAAGCCGATTAATCGGTGAATCATCGCGTCCGCTCCTGCTCCGTACGCACTGCATTAATAATCTCGTCCACCGCCCGCATAACTTGCGTCTCATCGTTCAATCGCCCGAAGGTGAACCGCAGACTACCATCAATCGCCGTATCATTCAGCCCAATCGCCGCCAAAACGTGCGAGCGTGTCCCCGAATTAGCCGCACAGGCACTACCCGTCGCCACCAGCACACCGCGTGCTTCCAATAAAAACACTAACCGCTCAGCGTCAACACCAGGAAATGAAACATTAAGAAAGTTAACCAGTGATTTTTTCTGATCAGAAGAAATAATCATATCAGGAAATGCTGCCGATAGTTTTTTTGCCAACATATCACGCAGGCCTCGCAGTCGTTTCACTTCACTGCTGCGACGCTTGGCGGCTAACTCCAGTGCCGCCGCAAAGCCAATCACACCAGCCACATTTTCCGTACCGCTGCGCAGGCCAGCTTCCTGCCCGCCGCCAACGATACTTGGCTGCAGCTTGACGCCCGGCCGCACCCATAGCAAGCCAACCTGCTTCGGCCCGTAAACTTTTGCCGCCGATAGCGTCAACAAATCAACGCCCAGCCGTTTAATTTTCACATCCATCAGCGCTGCGGTCTGCGAGGCGTCAGTATGAAATATAAGCGGCGTTGATTCGCCATTTTCCTGGCGCCTGAGTCGCTCGGCCCTAACAACTTCCGCAATTTCCTCAATGGGCTGAATATATCCGAGTTCATGATTCGCTAGCGCGATACTCATAAAGCTAACGTCTGGCGTCAGCAGTTTTTTAACGGCCTGCGGATCGATGCGTCCGTTTTTCAGCGGCGGAATGAGCCGAACAGACGAGCGCGCTTTTGCAGAATTGATAACCGAACTATGTTCAATCGCCGAGATAAAACTCACGCCACCCACCGCAGTAAACGCCAAATTGATTGACTCCGTGGCGCCAGCCGTCATCACTAATTCATCCGCGCCCACGCCCAGCACCCGCGCAATACGCGACTTTGCCTCGCGGTAGTCGCGCTTGACAGTGACCGCCGGCGCATATGGACTGGACGGATTAAAGAACTTCTCGGAAAAATACGGCTGCATTGCCTCAATCACCAACGGATCCATCGGCGTAGCAGCAGCGTGATCAAGATATATAAATTTGTCTTTCACTTCTTTATTATATCAGAGACGGTAACCAGTCTGCGGGTCGCGCTTATATAGGTCTCGGGAAACTCGTTCGTAATATTCTTTAACCGCCAGTACAAAGTTCTGCAATTCATCGCCTTCCAAATAGCTATACCGATAATTCGGCTGAACTTTCAAAATACCCTTTGGCTGTACTTCGTAGCGTGTCGTCAATTCCTGTTTCTTGCCATCTTTATCAACAATTTCTTCGTACCAAATCCACGTGTCTTTATCTAAATTAAAAAATTCCCGCCGCGTCACATGCGCTGGCTTCTCACCAAAAATAGTTGCGCCAATCTCGCTTTCTAATTGAATCAATTCGCGCTCAGTAAATTTTTTTAGCGGCCGGTTTTTCTTTTTTAGAACTGAAGCCAACCCGGCATCGCCATCGTCGGTAAATACTAATTTCAAAGCTTTTTTAATAAGATTCGGCACTTATTATAGCCCCTCTGCTTTCTCTGTACGAAATGCGCCAAGATTATTACCTATAGACAAAACTTGTTTTATGTCTTCCTCTTCATGATTATTTACAGCATCCAGAGTCTTTCTATAGTCAATATGATTTACCTCGTCGCTAGGTGTTATATTTCTATCAGGATTAAATACTGTCGATTTTACCGCTACGCCGCCGTCAATACTATTATTGATTTTACCAAATGAAGCACTGTTGACATCAGGTTTATTATTTTTAACTTTATCAAAAGATCCTTGCCTTTCCGGAACAATCACGTTCTGAGACATCTCGCCCCGCCTAGACGGACTAATACCTAAAATACCTGACCTAGCACTTCCCTTGTTCATATTTTCTCTCCACTTATATGCCAAAAAGGTTCTTAGTGTTGCGAACCGTAGCTTCAGACAAATCGTCAAAAGGTATGTTTCGATTATCCGCCCAATATTTCGCTACCAGTTCTACATATCTTGGCATATTCATCTTACCACGAAATGGCTTCGGTGTCAAGAACGGTGCGTCGGTCTCTAATAATAACCGCTCCAACGGAATGGAGGCGAATAATTCCCGCTGTGCTTGGTCTTTGGTGAACGTGCTAATTCCATTCAAACCAACGTACAATCCGCGAGCAAACCCCTTGTCTAAATTGAGGCGCATATCAGTAAAACTGTGCAACACGCCGCGAAGGCCATGGAAATTATCAAAAATTGGCCAAAAATCATCCCACACTGATACTTGGCCAGCTGCACCATCACGAATATGAAAACTAACTGGCAAATCATAATCCACCGCCAACTGCAGCTGCGCCTCCAGTGCCTGAATCTGTACATCGCGCGGGCTGTGATTGTAATAATAATCAAGACCGATCTCGCCGATCGCCACAATTAGTGAATTATCCTCTCTACTTTTAAGCAGTTGCTCCACCTCATTCCAGCCATCTTTGCTGTCGTGCGGATGAACGCCAACTGCCGCCCAAGTATAGTCGCGACTCGCGGCAAACTCCACTGCTTGTCGGCTGCTGCGCTCGTCGGTGCCAACGCAAATCATGCCGATACCCGCTGCGATTGTTTGCTGATACAGCTCCTCGCGATTGTCCGCGAAAAACTCGGTATCATGCAGATGACAGTGCGAATCAATCAAGCGTAAGTCTGTCGCCATACTATTCTCCGCCGTCAGACTCATTATTATTTGCCCTGGTTTTCTACTTTTGGCGCGCGCGGATCGAGCGTATGTAGATATTTGCGCGGGAATAATGGTGTCAGTTCTGACGGCACGACACCACTGGCAAATATGTCGTGAATTTTCTCGGCAGTTTGCGGCATAAATGGACGAAGCATATCAGAGACTTGCAGCAATGTGCCGCAGGCATGCGCCAAAATCTCGCCCAAATGCGCTTCCGCCTCTGGGTCTTTATCGCGTTTTTTAGCAACTTGCCATGGTTGCACGCGCTCAATATATTGATTCAATGAACGGATAATCTGCCAAATTTCATCAATTGCTAGGTTAAAATTCAAAGACTCCATATCGGCACGGTACGGCCCCATGTCGTGCTCAGACTGCGGCGCATCGCCAATGACGCCGGCTTGATAACTCTGCACCATCTTTGCCACCCGCTGTACCAAATTACCGAGATCATTACCCAGCTCGCCGTTATAAGCCGCTTCAAACTTCTCCCAAGTAAAGTCACCGTCATCCTGAGTTGGCACGTGGCGCAGAAAATAATAGCGGAAAGCCTCAACACCATAGTGCGGGATGATATCAACTGGACCAACACCATTACCGAGACTCTTACTCATTTTAGTGCCTCCAACGTTGATAAAGCCATGAACTAATAGCACCTTTGGCAGCGGCAAATCCAGTGCCATCAGCATCGCCGGCCAAATCCCGGCATGAAAACGAAGAATATCCTTACCAATCACCTGTACATCCGCCGGCCAAAACGCCTGCCATTCCTCTGGACGATCAGGATAGCCAATGACCGTGATGTAATTGCTCAGCGCATCCAGCCATACATACATCACCTGCGTGTCATCGCCTGGTACTGGCACACCCCAGCTGAGGTTCTTACGCGGACGAGAAACCGACACATCTTTCAGGCCATCCTTCATCAATTCCAAAAACTCTTTTTTGCGAAATTCTGGCACAATTTTCATTTTGCCCGATTCAATCGCCTGGCGAATGTTGTCCGAAAAAGCACTGGTCTTAAAATAATAATTTTCTTCGCTCAGCCGCTGGTACGGCGCTTGATGGTCAGGACAAATACCGTTATTTTCAGCCGCTTCTTTGTCAGTGACGAACGCCTCGCAACCTTGGCAATACCAACCCTCGTACGCACCTTTGTAGATATAGCCAGCCGCAGCCAGCTTCTGCCAAATATACTGCACCGCACTAACGTGATGCTGATCAGTTGTGCGGATAAAATCCGTCGCTGAAATATTCAACTCGGCAATCATGTTCTGGAAATTGCCATGCATTTGGTCGACATAGGCTTGCGGCGTCTGATTTTGGCTGGCAGCCTTGGCAGCAATTTTATTGCCGTGTTCATCCACGCCCGTCTGGAAACGCACCTCGCGACCGTTTTGCCGCTGATACCGCGTCCACACATCCGCCAGCATGTAGTCCATGGCGTGCCCAATGTGCGGCAAACCGTTGACATAAGGAATAGCAGTAGTGATATAGGCGTGTTGTTTAGTCATGATATATATTATATCACCTCTTTAGTAAAAGAAAGAGCGAGATAAATAAAATCAAAAGTTTTGCCAATAAAATTATCTATACTTAATCGCGGCGCAACCAATTATTACAAGCACAGTAGCTACAGAGAAAATAGCTGCAATGTTAGCGCCAGTATCAGCCAGCTTGAATTTTAATTGCGAATTTCTATTTGAGCCGCTGCTCGCTGCGATATAATCGGGGTTCTTATTCCATTTCGCATAAAGCGTCAAATCGTGATCTGGCATGGTGTCGTTTGTAAAGTTCCAGCTTATTGCAAACGTAGTGTCCGTATACCAGCCGGCAAAAGTGTAGCCAGAGCGGGTCGGGGCGACCGGCGGTCTGAAAGGATACGTATAGCCTACCATCTTATTTGGAACGGCAGAACCAGATTGCGAATCAAATGTTACTTTATGTTTTGTACACAGCCTGCCATCGCTAGTGATTACCCAGCCGTGTCCGCCGTCAGCAATAGACTTCAAGATATTAGCTCGCGCCGAAGCAGCTGCACAAAATTTCAAACCAGCCGCACCAAGCGACATTGGCGATTTTAGATTCTGCGAATTCCAAGCAATTAGCATAGCATCGTAATTCTGGCGCGAAATCGCTGTATGATCAAGCGCGGCCGCCGCACCAGACAACGGTTTTCCCGGCAAAATAACCAACGAATCCAATCGCCAAGCAGCTAGCGATTGATTGAATGAAGTCGCATCACTTAAAAAACGAACAAGAAACTGCACTTTCTTCATATCCCACGAGCCAATCGGCTGGTTGAACGACGCCGCCTTTCGGAACATATCATTTGCAATCACGAGGTTCGACGTATTCCAATTCGCAATAGAATCGCTACCTCCGTTATTGAAAGCGCTGGCGCCATTAAACATACCAGCAGTATCGGTCACCTTTGAAACATCCCAAGAACCTACATTTTGGTTAAATTGGTTTGCATTTTGAAAGACACCCGACATTTTGGTAATAGTTGACGTATTCCAATTCCAATTAGCAGACTCGCCTTTCAGTGATTTATTTCCAACAAACATCCATGATAAGTCAGTGGCTTGGCTTAAATCTGGCGTATCAGCGGCCTTGACATCCATGTTCTCCGCGCCGGCAAAAGCAGAACGCATATTCTTCCACTTGTTCGTGCCCCATTGATCAATCGAAAGCAGTTTTAACCTATCACCCCTACCATTTACGATAAACCACGGAAAGGCGCCGCCAATGCGTATAGTGTAGATCCCCGGCGTAGCGTAATTACAAGTATAAGAGGCAGTCTGCCCATATACCTCAGTTACACCGTCATTATTGCAGTCAACAGTATAATTGTATCCTGAACCGCTTGTCGGAATAACAAACTGAGTGTTTGGCGACCCCGGCTTTCTGGTATCGATAGTAAATACGAAGTCCGTGTTGTTGATAGCGTCAGCTGCGGCTTTTGGCGAATAGAGTGTTGGCGCAACAAGTACCGACAAGACACCAAACGCAGCAGCCAACGTTTTTAATGGCAATTTGAACTTCTGTATTTTTGTTGTTTTATCGTGCCTGCTCACTGATTATTAGTATACTTATGCTTTAGCTTTTTAGCAATGGGTTTTACGACGAAATTATTTGACAATAGAAAAATTATATATTATTATAATACTTATGAGAAGGTCGCCCAACTACGCAGCCGAAAGGATTCCTTGTACTATATTCTCGGGAAATAACAGAGAACCTACTTCTGGGGTAATCAATAGAACTCCTAGCAGAGAGCGAGCAAGTCTCATGGAGAGGATCAAACAACATTTCATACCAAGCGCTCTAGGGTATACGGCGATAACTTTGGTTGAATTTGGCAATGGCCCGTCCGGCAATACTATCGTCTACGGAACTGGGTTTATGGGAAACCCTACAACGACAGCAGCACGGCTAGAGATGGCCGAAATAGCCTATGCCTGGCGCGACGAAGAAGGAAATCCAGCTTCAGTCTTGACACTGCCAACCAGCTCTATGAAAAAGAGCGTTGCTCATAAAATTTTAGAAACGGGCAGTTTCTCACCCTTAACAGAAGAAATAGCGCTAGAGCTAAATAGATACCTAACTTGTTATAGCGACCGGGTAGGTATAGTTGGACATTCGTTTGGCAGCAGACTTGCAGCAAGCATACCTAGTGTTCTTGATAATCCTGACAAAACCGAGTTTGTTGCCGCAGATGATGCGCCAAGCTGGAAAAAAACTTTAGGCGTAACTAGTATCGCAGCGGCACAATTGATAGAAACGATTCACCTATCGAAATACGTCAAACATTCACCCGATTCCGAAGCTCAGAAAGCCTGGCGAGAAAACGACGGAGAAAAAATGCCAGCCGTGCCGCTATTAGTTCAGCTGAGAGACGTTATTGCAATGTCGCGCGGTGGTTTTGTTGAAGATCTCAAGAATTCACTCAATAAACTGCAACCTAGCACGCCCGTCACCCTTTTTGCGCCGGAATTAAGCCGCATGAATGATAACAGCTCAAAAAATATACGCGAGCTTATAACGTCGCTTAGCCAGGAGTTCCCTGGTTTAGATATTCGCGGCGTACTAGTCGAAGATAGTACGCACGACGTATCCGTAGCCAATCCGGCATACTTTGGGCAGATGATAAAATTATCAAGAAGTAATCTACAGCCCTGACAGCGCTAAACAGCTATCAAGATTACTTTAATCATATAAATACAGTTACCACTTGCAAGCTATCTTCGTTTAATCAGCTTAATCGCGATAGAACCAACCGCTATAAATGCAACTGCTGCAGAGAAAAATATTCCCGCATCCACACCAGTCTCAGCCAGCTTGGTTGATGAGCTTGAATTGTTTTCCGAAGCACCACTGCTTGTTGCAACAGACTTAGGACTCGCTGTCCACTTTGCATATAAAGTTAAATTACTGTCTGGCATGGTATCGACAGCAAAGTTCCAGGCTCTTGCAAAAGTGTTATCCGTATACCACCCAGCAAAAGTATAACCCTGCCGGTTTGGCACAGCTGGCGCGGTAATTTTATCAGTAAAAGCAACTTCTTGGTTAGCAATTGCCGTTCCGCCCTGCATATCAAAAACCACCGTATGCTTCGGACATTCTTTTGCGTCACCATTGATAGTCCAACCATGTCCGCCATTAGCAGTTGCTTTGATTAGGTTTGCCCTAGACGTATCAGCAGCACAATACTTTAACCCAGCGGCTCCTAGTATAAGCGGAGAATTAGTCGACCGAGCATTCCACGAAATTAAAGTATCATCATAATTTTTCATAGATAAACCACTATTATCCAACATCCTAGGGGCGCCAGACCAAGGACTATTTGGTAAACCAGTTGTCGAAACGAGCGAATCTAGCCGCCAATTTGCCAAAGATTGATTAAAAGCGCGAGCACCGTTAAACATTTCACTCATCAACTCGGCTTTCGAAACATCCCACGACCCTATCGGCTGATTAAACTTAACTGCGTTTTGAAACATTGCATTCATTGCAGTCATCTTGCCAGTGTTCCAATTTTTAATTGAATCGCTACCGCCATTATTAAATGCTGTCGCGTTATTAAATAAACCGCCAGCAAAAACAACGTTAGAGACATCCCACGATCCGATGTTTTGATTGAAATTTTCAGTATCGCTAAACGCACTACCCATATTAGTAATGGTCGAGGTGTTCCAATTCCAATTAGCATTCTCACCCTTGAGAGAAGTGCTGCCTCTAAAGACAGAGTATATCGAGTCAGTCTGCGACAAATCGGGAGTGTCAATCGCCTTTACGTCCATATTTGCAGCACCGTAAAATGAAGCCACCAACGATTTCCATTTATTCTTCCCCCACTGATCAATAGAAATCATCTTCAGTTTATCGCCGCCGTTATTGAGATAAAACTCTGGAAACACACCTCCGATACGAATCGTATACACACCAGGTGTAGCGTAACTACAAGTATAAGATCCGGTCTGAGCGGTTGCTTCGACCGTGCCATCATTATTACAATCGATAGTATAATTATATCCGCCTCCTCTTATCGGAATGACGAACTGAGTATCTGGCGACCCAGGCTTGCGTGTGTCCACGGTAAACACAAAATCTGTGTCATTGATAGCGTCGGCGGCAGCTTTTGGCGAATAAAATATCGGACCAGAAAACGCTGCTAGCACACCTATTGTCACGGCTAACGCCTTGATGGCCAATCCAAATTCCAGCCTTTTTGTTTTCCAACATCTATTCATTTAGTACCATTATACTTATACTTTATTTTTTTAGCAATATACTAATACTAATCAAAGATGGCACGCAACATTGCCATGACGTCTTGGAGTTTATTTAGTAGATTTTATCTCTGCTAGCACTGCGAATCTTCCCCCTGTATCACCAGCTGAATGTGAGAAATAATTTGAATCATCTGCCGTATCAATTGGCGAAATGAAAATGTTATCACCAGGAACACCCGCCCGGATAGCCAACGAACGATTAAATCCTTGCATATCCAGGTAAATTCCGTCAGCCGTTTGACGGCAGAAATTGTGCCAATTAGTATCATTTGTATGATCAAAATAATCCATACGATAATTTTTCTGCGTGATACTAGGCGACATCCAAATTTGTAAATCTTTTGCCTGGCTACCCCGCTCGACAAAATACTGGACTGCCCTTGTCATTAACTGCGCCACCGTCGAATGCCGACCCAAATGCGCCAGCATCAGCGCCCGACGCTTTGGATCATAAATGACTGTAGCGATACAATCTGCCACTGGCAAAAACAATCCTACACCAGCCGTTTCGGTATATAGCGCGTCAGCAAAAATCCCCTCGTTGTTATATTTAACCGTGTCAGTTTCAGTGACTTCGGCAATATTATCAAAAGTTTGTGCTTGGTCATATGAAATCACGTGATAGACAACTTCATCATAGGTAATGCCAATTTGATCGCAAAACCGCCGCCGATTCTCCAGTACGTCAGCTACGTGACGACCACGAATACGATCAAGCATGGTGTCGTCGTCTTTCGACGAAACCGCAACTAACAGATCGGACGGAAAACATGTTGGCTGGTCTGTCCTAATCATCCTCTACCGCTCAATTCCATATTGTCGCATCAGTCGTCTATACGTATATATAATATAACAGCCATATGCAAGCGTCGCCGTTGCACCACCCGCGCCAGCCACTGCGTATAACACCGTCCAAGGTTCGTTTGTAAAACATCCTAAGTAGATAGCCACTACAGCAGCAAAAATTGGCACTGGCGCTACGAAATAATCAATTTTGCGACTCATGATTTTCGCTTGCGGCACAAAATGAAAACCAATTAGCAGTGTCACCATCGGCATGATAAATTTTGCCTGCCCAATGACAGCCAATATGATGCCCAGCAACCAAATCGTACTATATGTAATACCGCTCAAAATACCCATGGTCCGGACGATTCGCTGCCCCTCAGCTGTCTGTACTATGGGAAACTGTTTAGCGTGGCAGACATTCCTCACGCTAAGCACCACTATAATCAACGCCGCTACGCATACTATCCCGAGCAGCGTCCAGCCAGCCCAGCCCCAGGCAAGCCCAAAGCAGGCAACATAAACCAGTGCAAAGATCGCCATCATCACGCCGTATGGCGCAATATTCTGCGCAATTGTACCAAATTGTGTCGCATTAGTATTAGTTTGATTGCTCATTGTATTTCCCCTCGTTGTGTTTAATATTTTTCTGAACCGCCAGTAGTCGCTGCCAATCGTCAATCGCCAAATCTTCAGCACGGACATCAGGCGAAATGTTAGCCTTTTTCAGCAACTGTTCGGCGCTAGCTTTACTGACGCCCAGTCCGCCGCTCAAACTGGAGCGCAGTTTTTTACGCTTGGCCGAAAAACCAGCTTTGACGACACGGAAAAAATCTTTATGGTCCTCAGGGGCAACCAATGGTTCGGTGCGAGTCCTCAATACCACTACTTGCGAATCAACTTTTGGCGGTGGCGTGAAAAATTGCCGCGGTACTTCAATGTCTAGCTCCGCCTCGGCAAATAGCTGCGCGCTAACCGCTAAAATGCTCATTTCACCAGGCTCCGCTGCGATGCGCTCAGCCACTTCTTTTTGCACCAGCAACACCGCCAAACTCGGCTTATTCTCCGCCGTCATCAGCTTTTCAACAATTTTGCTGGTGATATAGTATGGCACATTGGCGACTACTTTATAGCCAGCTGGCAACTGATTCAAATCAAACTGCAAAATATCTTCATTGATCACTTCCAGATTTTTGCCAGGAAATTGCCCCGGTAACTTGCGCGCCAAATCCCCATCAAACTCCACCGCCACTACGCGCTGAGCTCGCGCCAACAACCGGCTGGTCAATGTGCCAAGTCCCGGCCCAATCTCCAAGACCACATCACTCTTGCCAAGTTCCGCTGCCTCGGCAATTTCCGCCAGTATCTCTGGATCTCGCAACCAGTGCTGGCCTAATTCTTTTTTCGGCCCAAGCGCTGACGCCATCTAACGCCCGTCCCCGTTCGTCCAATCAGTCGCCAGGTCAAACCCATGCGGATGCCGAGCAGCAAACCCGCCAGTATCATACACCTTGCCAGGACCCATGCTGGTTTCCACCACCGAGCAGCGCGGATAATTACCATAATTTGCCGCCACCAAAATATAGCCGTCCTTATCCACCTTAGCGCCGTCCGCCCGCACCGTGTAGCCACCACCGCCGCAGGCGTTAGCAACAATATTCATCGGCAGGTCGTAGTAGGTTTCGCGGTGCGCCACACCTTTGGAATCGGTGAATATCTGCGCACCCTTGCCTTTGGTTAGTGGGTTTTTTGGCTTGGTACCGATCACTTCAATTTGCTTTTTAGGCTGCTTAATAATTTCATGAGAAACCTCTCTGCGGCTGACTTCAATCCCATTATTAGCCTCAACTTTATACGTCACTTTTTTAATTCCTTTTTCGCCTAGCTGTTTAATTTGCCTAAAGCCGATCGGCTGCGTATCGTCTTTCGTTTGCTCAACCGGAAAAGCAATCTCCACGTCCTCGGTTATCGTCCGCCGCTTGGCTCGTTCAATTTTCATCGCCAGGCTGGCGCCGCTAACCAGCAAATTTTCTGGATTAGAAAAATCAATCTTATCCTCACGATACAGTATAATACCCGCTTTTTTAGCAATTCTGATCGGTGACTGTTCGGCAGTAACTACTTGACGGCTTTTCGTGCCGTCGATAACCGTCACCATCCGAGCACGATGAATATTTACCTGAAATTTCGTGCCAGTTAGTTCCATATCGATATTCGGCTCAATCACATCTCGCTTTTCGTCAACTGTAATGCCCGCCGCCTGTAAAGCCTGGCGAACTGTCAGTGCATTCGTAACAATCGTTTTTTCCGAATCTCTATCATGAATACTCACTAGACGCGTGGAAGCCCCGGCTTTATCTGCACTTTCAGCTTTTACTATACGATTAAATAAAAATCCGCCAGATATAATAACTCCGATTGCTACAATCGCGCCGAAAAAATAATTACAACGTCTTTTTATTGCCATATTATCGACAACTCCACGACCTATATTATAGATTAACCACGCTTAAAAATCCAGCAACCCATAGATAGAGTCCATTACACCAGAAACCTATCTAAATCACCCGATTCACTTCTTCCAGCGTCGTTTCACCGCGCAGCGCCGTTAACACCCCTGCCTGCAGCAACGTCACCATGCCGTTCTTCTTCGCTTCCGCCTCAATAGCTTCAGTATGAATATCGACCACGTCGCCGCGTAAAAAGCTTTGGATGTTTTCTGTCACCACCAACTGCTCCATTACCGGAATACGCCCCTTATAACCAAATGGTACATCGGGAGTCGGCACTGGCCTCCATAATTTGAACGTATCCAAATCCGGACAATCAACATTCTCCGGCAAATCTGCCAAAACCTTCTTTACCCATTTGCGCGTAGCTTCATCTGGCTCGTACTCTTCCTTACTCTCGTCCCAAAGTTTACGCACCAACCGCTGGGCAATTAATAATCGTACCGCCGAACTAAAAATAGGATTTTGCCCAATCATGTCAATGATACGGCTTAACGCCGCCGCAGTTGAATTGGCGTGGAAGCTAGAAAGCACCAAGTGCCCGGTAATCGATGCCTGAATGGCTGTCCGCGCAGTCTCCTGATCGCGAATCTCACCAACCATCACCACATCCGGGTCAAGGCGCAAAACACTGCGCAAACCATCAGCAAACCGCTGACCGGCAGTCGTATCAATCGGAATCTGCGTAATTCCCGGAATTGTATTTTCCACCGGATCTTCCAGCGTAATAATCTTCCGGTCTGAAGTATTCAGCGCATTCAAAATACTATACAGCGTTGTCGACTTTCCCGAGCCGGTCGGACCAACCATCAGCAGCATACCGCGCGGATGCGAAATAATTTCATCAATTTGCTCGCGCTCTTCCTTGGAAATACTTAAAAGATCCAAATTTAGCATTGACGTATCAAAGTTAAACAAACGCAGCACCAAATCCATACCGTAAATCGTCGGCACTGCCTCAACGCGCAAATTTAATAAATGAGACGCGCCGTCGCGGTGAATTACTTGCTGCATGTGGCCAGACTGGGGCTCAGTGGCTGCCGTGGAAATATTAGCGTGAGATGCCAGCGTTGCCATAATCACCCGGTAGCGATCGCGGCTTAATTCTGCCACAGTGTGCAAAGCGCCATCAACGCGCATTCGCACCCGAATCGATTCGCGCTGATTCTCAATATGAATATCGGACGCGCCTAATTTGTCGGCCTGGTCGATTAAATAGTTAAAAACGTCATTTGTACCGACCGTCGCTAAAATCTGCGTCACCTGCGCTAACGTGTCGCTATCGCCTTCTTTGGCAATTTCGATATCATCGTAAATTATCTTTTTCGGCGGGTCAAACCGCAGCATGATCGACCGGAACGCCGAGCCGGAAATTAAAGAGAAAAAAATCCGCCGGCCTTCGTCGGTATATTCCCTGGTCATCTGCGCCATTAAAGATTGCGGCGTTTGCGATGTTACTGCAAATCGGTACGACTGATCTTCTTCATTGAATGACAATGGTACGATGCGGCCTTCGTACATTTCGTCAATTGTCAGGATATCCCGCAATAACGGCATAGTACTCTCAAACTCGCGACCATCCAAATAAGGCAAACCTAAAATCGACGCCCGATGGCGTGTTGCGTCCTCATCTTGGTCGCGGCGGCGCGCTTGGATCTTTTCCTCGTCCATGAGAAAAATTATAGCAAAAAGCTTACGTTTTGGCGAATGCTATAATGAGAGCATGAAACCGGAGATAACGCTACTACTGCACAATATTCGCTCTACGCATAATGTCGGGGCAATCTTCCGTACCGCCGAGGGGTTTGGCGTGAAAAAAATTATTCTCAGCGGCTATACGCCATATCCAGACTTGAGCTTAAACCGCGAGGCGCCGAGTTGCGCGTACATAGAAGGCGAAATATGCCGAGATGATCCGCGCCTACCGCACATCCGCCAGAAAATTACCCAGCAAATCCATAAAACCGCGCTGGGAGCCGAAAGCTTGGTGCCATTTGTATTTTACGAGGATATTACTGACTGGCTGGAAGATAACGATCAGCATGAGAACCTGCCAGTTATCGCCTTAGAGCAGTCAACTCGCAGTACCATGCTGCCAGATTTTCGCCCGCCAGAAAAGTTCGCACTGCTGCTGGGCGAGGAAGTTCATGGCATTACACCTGAGCTTTTAGAACAATGCCAGCACATCGTGGAAATACCTATGTTTGGACAA
Source organism: uncultured Candidatus Saccharibacteria bacterium (assembly GCA_963456375.1). Taxonomy (GTDB): domain Bacteria; phylum Patescibacteriota; class Saccharimonadia; order Saccharimonadales; family Saccharimonadaceae; genus Nanosynbacter. The sequence goes on from CAUOLH010000008.1 coordinate 15,693, forward strand.
AAAGAGTCGTTTAACGTGTCGGTAGCGGCCGGAATTGCTTTATACGGACTGATAATCAGAAAATAGCATTATTTTTTTATAAAAAATAATAACAGAGGTGACGATGTATATTATGACACATTTTCTGAAAAATGTGTTGACATTTCTGTTCCGGTATGATATATATATCAGCTTTTGCTCAAAGTTCGTCTTAGGGCAGAAGTTGTCCTTTGCTTTGAGCGAGCCTCTCTCTTCAGAAAGGAGAGAACCGTGTATTATCTCGAATACCACCACCCCGTCACTTTTGATGGCCGTGCGTCTAAGACGCACGGCTGGGTTCTGTTTGAGTCCAAGAGATATCTCTTTGGACTTTTCAAGTGGGTCATGTTCGACAGGGGTAACACCCCCACCGAACGGTTCTTCATCGCCCGAAAGGAGGATGGTATGCCCAGAAAGGGCTAAGGGCGCCCACCGAAAATAGCTTGCCGAATTGGCTCAACCTGGTTGAGACGCATGACGCGTTTCCTGGGTTGAGATACACCCAATTCCGGTTTGAGCCAGTTCGGTGGGCTATTTTCTTTGGAAATCAATATTCTCTACTTACTGCACTTTGACACATTCTTTACCCAGCAACTGCTCTAGTTTCTTAATAAGCGCATCATCCGCTTCAACTTTGAACGGCAGGCGCATGGCTGACTTTTTTTCTTCGCCCAGCACCAGCACTACATCCGTCATACCAGCATAATCACCGCACACTGACTTCATTTTTATCAGCGCGTCATGATTATTCGGATCTTTAACATGTACAAATAATTTTACTGCCGGCATTTCCGCAGCAGAAACTGACACCGCAGGTTGTTTAGCAGCCGGCTGAACTGCCGCACTCGCCTGCTTCGATCCGTCCGATCTGCCAGCAGAACTGTGGCGCTGATTTTTATAAGCTGCCCGCCGCTCTTTCTTTACTGCGGCGCTGATTTTTGGCGCATCCATTTTACGGCCGGTCGACTCGTAATTATCGACGTCGTCATCAGTAATCATAATAATATCGTCGGCAATCAGCTTGCTCTCGCCGCCTAAATTACCGTCGCGATCCCGCGCCGAATTCTTACCAGTCACCCGAATAACCGCGTCTTGCTGCAGCTTGGCGCCGACTTTTTCATACAGATTTGGAAAAACTATTACCTCGCCTTCGCCAAACTTATCCTCAATTCCCACGAAAGCCATCTTTGAACCGCTTTTGGTGACAATTGTCCGCACCGAATTGATAATTCCGCCGACGGTCATCGTCCGGCTATCGTATTCCGGAATTAACTGTGTTAACGGCTGGGCTTGCTCGCTTAGATACGTCTCATACTTATCAAGCGGATGGGCGCTAATATACAAGCCCAACAGTTCCCGCTCCCACGCCAGGCGCTCTTTGTCCGTATGTTGGACTGGCGCTTTTTGCAAGTTTAACATTGACTGCACGCCCGATCCTTCGCCGCCAAGCATGCCAAACAAATCCGTCTGACCGCTGGCAGCTTCTTTTTGAAGTTTGGAAGCAAAGGCGGTAATTGCGTCAAGATTGAATAGCAAGTCCGACCGATCGCCCATATCATCAAAGGCGCCGGATTTAATCAGCGATTCCCAAGCCTTGCGGTTGAATTTACTGGTCGAGACACGCTTGGCAAAATCTTCCACCGAAGAAAACGCGCCTTCTTCGCGCGCACGCAGCACTTCCTCCACTGCGCCAACGCCGACACCCTTCACCGCCGACATACCGAAGCGAATTTTATGCTCGTTCGGCACCACTGCAAACTCGATGAACGACTCATTAACATCCGGGCTTAATACGTCAATGCCCATATGTTTACACTCAGTCATTTCAATCGCCAAACGATCCGTGTCGTCGTGATCGCTGGTCATTAGCGCCGCCATGAAAGCGTCCGGATAATGCGCTTTTAGATAGGCCGTCCAATAAGCAATCAAGCCGTAGCAAGCGGCGTGAGACTTGTTGAAACAGTAATTAGCGAACTCCTCCAGCTGCGTCCAAAAGGTTTCCGCCATTTCGCGCGTGGCGCCGCCGACTTTGACCGCGCCCTCGACAAATTCCGGCTTAACCTTTTTCATTAGGTCGATTTTTTTCTTACCGACGGCTTTACGCAGCGTATCAGCTTGACCGCCAGTAAAGCCGCACCATTCCTTGGAAATTTGCATAAATTGCTCTTGGTAGACCAAAATTCCGTAGGTGTTTTCCAGCGAGTTGCGCATACCCTCGTGCAAGTAGGTAATCGGCTCTTCGCCGTGCTTGCGACGAATAAAGCTATCGATAAACTGCATCGGCCCCGGGCGGTACAGCGCTACCATGGCGATGATGTCTTCGAAATGCGTCGGCTTGAGCGCCCGCAGGTAGCGTTTCATGCCTGCCGATTCTAGCTGGAACACGCCGGTGGTGTCGCCGCGTTGAAACAGCTCGTACGTCGGCTTGTCGTCAAGCGGCAAGTGCGCCAGGTCGATTTCTTCTTTATAAACTTTTTTGATAATACGCATGGCATTATTGATAATCGTCAGGTTGCTGAGTCCTAAAAAGTCCATCTTCAGCAAGCCCAGCTCCTCAACTTCGCCCATCGGGAATTGCGTCGCCACCACGCCTTTTTGCGCCATTTCTAGCGGAATATAATTAACCAGCGTGTCCGGTGCAATCACCACGCCGCAGGCATGAACGCCGTGGCTGCGAATCGTGCCCTCGAGCTGGATAGCATAATCCAGCACTTCTTTGGCGGTAGGATTATTCTCGTACTCCTTACGCAAATCGGCGTCTTCTTTGACGCTAACCGACAGCGGAATGTGCCGGCCCTGGTTCGGCGGCGGCACCAACTTAGCCAAGCGGTCGCTCTCGGCGTACGGTACTTCCAGCACCCTGGCGACATCGCGCACCGCCATGCGGCCGAACATCTTACCGAAGGTAGCGATATTGCTGACGTGGTCTTCGCCGTATTTTTTAGCGCAATATTCAATCACTTCGTCGCGGCGAGTATCTTGAATATCGACGTCAATATCCGGCATGGAAATACGATCTGGATTGAGGAAACGCTCAAACAGCAGGCCATACTTCAGCGGATCAAGGTCGGTAATGTTCAGCGCGTAGGCAATAATCGAGCCGGCGGCGCTACCACGGCCCGGACCAAAAACAATCCCTTGAGATTTACCCCAGTTAATAAAATCCTGAACGATCAAGAAATAACCCTCATAGCCCATATTGCCCATCACGCCCAGCTCCATCTCGGCGCGCTGGCGAACTTCGTCAGACAATTGCGGGATGATATCTTCAGGGTCTAATTTCTCGGCTTCCTCTTTCGAAGCGCCATTATAACGCTGCAGCAAACCCTGATAAGTCAACCTCAATAGATACGAGTGCTCGTTCTCGCCTTCAGGCAGCGGATATTTAGGAATAAGAATGCGGCCCAGCTCAATTTCAACATTGCAGCGGTCAGCCACCTTTTTAGTGTTACGAATTACCTCGGGATATTCCTCGCCCCAGTGAGCAATGATATCGCGCGGGTCGGTCAAGTGCAGCTCAAAGTCTTTCAGACTCATCCGCTTTTCATCGCTCAAGTACGAACCAGTACCGACACATAGCAAAATTTCGTGCGCGTCTTGGTGATCATGTGTCAAGTAGTGCCCGTCGCAAGTCACCACCATCTCGATGTCCAGCTCCTTCGATAGCTTAATCAAGCCCTCGTTGATTTTCGCCTGGACGTCCCAGTGCGTATTTGACTTCGGGTGGCCGTGGTCTTGCAACTCCAGATAGTAGCGGTCGCCCAGAATCGATTTATACCATTTGGCAATATCGCGGGCGCGGTCGTAGTCATCTTCTTTGAGAGCTACGCCAATTTCACCGCTAGCACAACCGCTCATCACAATCAAACCTTCATTCAACTCCTCTAGCAAGTCGTGATCAATCCGCGGTTTGTAATACATTCCCTCCAGATTAGCCTGCGTCGAAAGCTTCATCAGATTATGAAAGCCAGTATTATTCATCGCCAGCACCGTCAAGTGAAAGCGCTGCTTGTCCTTGGCTGGGTCGCGGTCAAAGCGCGAGCGCGCCGCCACGTATGTCTCGATACCAAGGATCGGCTTAATGCCAGCCTTTTTGGCAGTTTTATAATAGTCAAGGATACCGCTCATCGTGCCGTGGTCGGTTACTGCCGCCGCTTCCATGCCGAACTCTTTAACCTTATCAACCAAATCATTGATTTTAGTCAAGCCATCCAGCACCGAATGAAAGGTGTGATTATGCAGGTGCACAAAATCTGACGGCTTCAAAGCTGCCGGCGAAGATTGTCCGCTAGTTCCCCCAGTCATTGCTAATAATTATAGCATGTTATTGACGGTGCCGCATCGTCTCTATTAGGTGGTTGATAAAATCAGCCAGCGGCGGAAAAATGTCAGCAAACTGACCTAATAGCCAAGCCAGCAAAGTAATCAACAGCGTCGCTCCCAGCGCGCTGCCAATACCAAAGAAGATACCGCGAATAAAATTCATCCAATAGACTTGACGGCGCGAACGATGAAAATCAAAAAACAAATCTTCTAAAATCGCCTGCCGCGCGCCGTTTTCATTGTCGCTTATAATTTTCCGCGCCAATTTATTTGGTTGTTTTTTGGTTGGTTTTTCTGCCATTTCCCGCCTTCTTTTTAGTAAAATACTTCGCTAAAAATCCATGATTTGAAGTCAATTTTTTCGCTAGTTCTGCGCCAATTGAAACAGCACTGACAATTCCGCTAAATCCAGAAATTCGCTGAGTCATCGCCTCTACTTTTTGCTGAGTTTGATGAATCTGCCGCGTCAGCTTGATAATAGAAATTGTCATGACGATCAACATGACAACAAATATCGCCATCAGCGTTACTAGTACTATCAACAAACCATTCATGCTTTTTACTATACACTATTTCAAGCGGCTTGTCAGATGAGCGCGCAAATCCTCGCCGAAATTCGGGTCGCGCAGGCCAAAATCAATCACCGTCTTCAAATATTCCAATTTATCGCCGGTATCATAATACGTACCGTTGGTAATTTCCACGCCGTAAAAATCAAATCCGTCGTCGATCATCTCTTGCATAATCGGCTGGATGGTGAATTCGCCGCGGCCGTTAAATTTTTCCTTAGCTTTCTCTAAATAACCAAAAATCTCGCCTGGCAGCAAATAGCTGCTGACACTCGCCAGATCGGACGGTGCATTGGTTTTTCCTGGCTTTTCGACAATATTGGTCATTTTGATGACGCCGTCTTTAATTTGCTGGCCATTGACAACGCCGTAACGATCAAATTCCGAATCGTCGGTAATTTTCTTACACGACAGAATTGCCCCGTCGAGCTGCTGCGACGCCTCAATCATTTGTTGAAAACGGCTCGGGCTAGCAGCAATGAAATCGTCCGCAAACGTATAGATCACCGGTTCATCATGGCGAATTAAATGCGAAGCGCAAGACAGCGGCGTGGCATTGCCGTAGGGACCTTTCTGGCGGATATAGACGAAGTTGGCCATCTCGGACAGGCGCTGAACGATGTCGATTAGCGGCTGTTTTTTGGCGCCGCCAGCACGCAGGTTAGCTAGCAGCTCTTCATTTGGCGTATCAAAGTGGTCCTCAATCGCCCGCTTGTTGGCGCTACCGATGATAATAATATCCTTGATACCAGCCTCGACCAATTCCTCGACGACATATTGAATAATCGGCTTGTCAATTAGCGGCAGCATTTCTTTGGGCATGGCTTTAGTCTGCGGCAGGAAACGCGTACCGAAACCAGCGGCGGCAATGATAGCTTTGGTTGGTTTTTTCATAGTTTAACTCCTATTCTCTCATCTTTCTGAAGTGTCGAACCTTATAATTTTTCGCGGATTAATTTCTGCGCCAGGCTCGGGTTGGCTTGGCCTTTGGAACGCTTCATGACTTGACCGACTAGGTAGCCGATAGCTTTATCCTTGCCAGCTTTAATGTCAGCAATGGAAGCTGCTGAGGCCGGGTCGCTCAATACTTCGTCAACGATGGCGGCGATGGCTGATTCGTCGGATAACTGCAACAAGTTCTTTTCCTTGGCAATATCCTCCGGCATGACGCCAGCGTACTTTTCATTGAATAAATCGAGAAAGATTTCCTTGGCACTGTTCGAACTAATCGTCCCCTTCTCAGCCAGCAGAGCCAAGTGCGTCAAGCGGCGCGGACCGACTAATCCAGACTCAACTTTTTGATAGTCTAATTGTTCGTCTGGCGTGGAAGCAAATAAGTTAAAACTTCGTTTAGCTAGCCGGTCGTAAGTCTGGCGATCAACATTCAAATCCTCCAGCACTGACTGCTCGTTGCTATCAGTCAGGGAGTAAATGGCGTCCAGAGTTTTGGCAGCTTCCTGATGAGCTAGCACCGTATCAATTACCGATTGATCCAGTTTCAGATCCGCCCAACGTTCTCGGTACTCGTTCGGCAACATCGGCACCTCAGCCTGAATCCGAGCAATTTCCTCATCGCTCAGCACCACTGGCGGGATGTCGGCATCAGGCATGTAGCGATAATCCTGAGCATCCTCTTTCGAGCGCTGCGAAGTGGTAATTTGCTTGTCGTCGCTCCAGCCGCGAGTTTCCTGCACGACCTTTTCGCCGCTCTCCAGCAGGTCAACTTGACGCTTAAACTCGTATTCAGCGGCACGCTCGACGCTGCGGAACGAATTGAGATTCTTGACTTCAGCACGCTTACCGAGCTCAGTCGCGCCTTTCTTAGCCACCGAAATATTGACGTCAAAGCGCATATTGCCGTGGTACAAATCACCGTGCGTAACGCCAGCGTAGACCATCAATTTGTGCAGCTCCGAAGCGTATGCCTTGGCTTCCTCGGCAGAATGCATGTCCGGCTCAGAAACAATTTCGATCAGCGGTGTACCAGCACGGTTGAGATCAACCAGCGAATAGCCGTCGTGGTGCGTCAACTTGCCAGCGTCCTCTTCCATGTGCGCATGATGAATCCGCACCCGCTTGAGCGAACCGTCTTCTAGCGGCGCGTCGACATAGCCAGCCAAGATAATCGGCTGATACATCTGCGAGGTCTGATAGCCCTTTGGTAAGTCAGGGTAGAAATAATGCTTGCGATCAAACCGGCTAACGCGAGCAATCGGCGCGTTCAACGCTTTACCGGCGCGCACCGCCAGCTCGACGGCGTGCTTATTCAGCACCGGCAGCATTCCCGGCAAACCAAAATCAATCTCATGTGTTTTTTCATTTGGCTCGGCATTACGTGCGTCATTATCAGCTGGGCTAAACAGCTTGGTTTTGGTCGCCAGCTGGACGTGGCACTCAACACCAATGGTCATTTCATATTCATCATATATACTCATCATAACGCTCCCAAATCTTTTAGTGCTTGCTCAAAGCTCGTCATAGCTCGCCGAAAACTTTGCGCGGTTAGTTTCACTTTAGTCTCGTGAGCAATTTGATTGCGCAATTTGTGCGCCGCCCACAAACCATTTTCATCCGTCCAATCACCCTTGCGAGATTTAAGCCTGTCACCCATCGTTGCGCCCGCCACGCCGCAGTCGCGCATGGCCTTGTCGAGCAGTTTATCAGCTTTGACAATTGCCATCTGCAAGCTGTCCGAGTTACCCGCCTTAGCGCCACGCTGAATTGCCCGCCAAACTTTTTGATACATTTCTCTGTCAAGCTGCTTGTGTCCGCGCGATGTCAATTGGATAAAAACGATCAACAAGCCGCCGATCAACAACGCCGCCACTACCAGCGCAATCAACAAGCCGTCCATCAGGCAGCCTCCACTTCTGCCGCTAACTTCAGCAAGTTACCGTCCGACTGATAATCACCAATCAACTGCACACCAATCGGCAAACCTTCGTCACTAGTTCCAGCTGGCACGGAAATTGCCGGTAGTCCAGCCAGGCTGGCTGGTACGGTCATGATATCCGCCAAGTACATCTTGATCGGATCATTAGTATTTTCACCAAGCTTGAACGCTGGTGTCGGCGCCGTCGGCATCAACAACGCGTCGTACTCAGTGAACAACTTTTTGAACTCGTTGATTAGCAATGTACGTGCTTTTTGTGCCTGCATATAATAAGCGTCAAAAAAGCCGCTCGACAATACAAAGCTACCAATCATAATCCGCCGCTTATTCTCTGTCATAAAACCTTCGCTGCGGCTACGACCGTACAATTCCACCAGCGTTTTTACTTCGGCCGCCCGGTGGCCATAACGCACGCCGTCATAGCGTGCCAGATTTGACGATAACTCTGCCGGCACAATGATATAATACATGGCCAGCGAATATTGCATCATGCTCAGATCTACTTCTTCAATTTCATAGCCCAACTGCTTTAGTTTTTCAGCATAATCAAGCGTTTTCTGGCGAACTGCCACGTCTACGTCGTCAGTCATACACTGCTTAACCAAACCAATCTTTTTCTTGGCAAAGCCTGGCTGGTTCTGCCAAAAGTCCGGTAGCGTTGTCATATCCTTATCATCGCGGCCCGCCATAATTTCCATCACCAAATTGGCATCATCAGCGTTTGTCGCGAAACAACCAATGGTGTCTGTACTCGATGCCATGGCCACCACGCCGTAGCGGCTGACTGCGCCGTAGGTTGGCTTGACGCCGACCACACCGTTGAAGCTGGCTGGCTGGCGAATTGAACCGCCAGTATCTGTTCCCAGCGCAAACGGCACCACGTCAAGCGCCGTTACTACCGCCGAACCGCCCGACGAGCCGCCGGCTACGCGAGTTTTATCTGTGGCATTTTTGGTCGGGCCAAAGGCTGAATTTTCCGTCGAACCACCGTGGGCAAATGCATCTAAGTTCGCCTTGCCGATACAAATTGCACCTTCGGCCTCCAATTTTTCAACCGCTGTTGCCTGGAGCGGCGCCTCAAAATTCTCGAGCATTTTTGAAGCAGCAGTCGTCGGCGCACCAAAGGCCAAGAAATTGTCTTTTACGACAAATGGCACACCGGCCAGCTTGCCAGAAATTTCGCCCTTATCCACCAGCTCGGCCCGCTCCAACGCTCGCTCTTCTGTCAAACTCAGCAATGCATGGTATTCTTCAACTTCGCGCGCCCGCCGTAATGCTTCTTTAACATTTTCGACTGCACTTTTCCCGGTAAAATCACTAATCCGGCTCATCACAATACCTGCGGCACTTTCACTTGATTATTCTGTTTTTCGGGTGCCAACTCAAGCAGCTTTTCTGCAGAAATCCCCGGCTGAACCTCGTCTTCACGCCAAACATTCTCTAGTCCCGTCACTTGATAAGTCGGCTCCACGCCAGACGTATCAAGCTCACCTAGCTGCTTAATGTAGCCAATTATATTTTCCAAATCCTGGCGCAGTCCATCAACTTCATCATCGGCTAATGCCAGACTACTCAAACTCGCCAAGTGCTGAATATCACTGGTAGAAATAGTTGTCATATAGATTATTATATCACTTTGGAAGCCAACTTAGTACTGAATAAAGCGAGGATTATACAACAAGACCATCTGCGAACTTAATATCCTTCAGGTAGCAGCCTATTGTGCTGCTAGGCAGTATTTATAACCATTTGAACAGACTCTTATATTACTCAACAGCCAAGATATCCAAACCCTCTATACTATCGTATAAACCATCACTCACAATAAACTTACTTTGGAAGTCTAGTCGCTTACGTAGCTTTCAAAACTCTTCTGTAGTCGCAGCCTATTAGAGCTGCCAGAGTCTACACTGTTTCTTGAACTTGTCCCGCCGTGCAGCTTTACAGCCATAGTAATAGCACCAGCCAACAGAACAACAGCTGAAGCTGCAATCAATACTAACGTCAAGGTCTTAGAGGCATTCTTACCTTGGACAATTTTATGGACGAAAAACGCCGAAGTTGACACAACTGCCAGCGCTAGTAAGTACGGTAAGAACTCGCCAAGATACAAACTCTTATAAATTTCACCAGCACCGCTAACGCCAATGAACAAGAGAGAGTTAACAAGGATACTAGCTAACTTAGCAACCAGCCCAACAGCTGGCAGCAGCAACGCGCCAAGACCACCATAAGTTATTAATTTATAAGCTGTACGATTAGTATAACCCTCACGCTCTGGCACGGTCCTGGAAACTCGCGAAAACAACACAAACGATAAAACTGAAAATAGCAGTGCTAATACAGCCGCCGCCACGATCCCTGTACCTGGCGTTACCATATCTGGAGATAGATGTCCACGCACAAATGAAGTGGTTACTGACGAAGTGCCAGCCCAAAGGCCGAATACGCTTACCATTGTGTCAATGAGCAAAAAAACAGCCGCTACAGCCGAACCCATCGCAAAAGCGTATTCAAATGTCAATAACTTTGACTTGCCCTTATTTGGATCAACATACGCTGCATATTGCGGATATGCCTGATAGCTTGTCGCTGGCAGTACAGGTACAGCTGCTTCCGGCTGCGCGACATTATTTTCTGGCTGCGGTTGTTCTTTGGTTGCCATTTTTACCTCCTAATCTAATGGTTAACTCTATTCTACATGGTCTGACGAATTTCTGCAATCAAATCGCGCAGTTCCGCCGCTTTTTCAAATTCTAGATTGGCGCTATGCAGTTCCATTTGACCAGTCAACTCCTTAATTAGAGTCGGATATTCATCCTTTGGAATCTTCTTCAAATCAAGTTTTGGCTTTTTGTCCGATTCTTTTTGCGGAATGATGGAACGCAGACCATCGTCAATTTTCTTCTGGATGGTTTGCGGCGTGATGCCATGCTCTTCGTTATATTGCTGCTGTATAGCACGCCGACGATTCGTCTCGTCAATCGCTCGCCGCATGCTGTCAGTCACATTGTCGCCATACATCAGCACCCGCCCGTCCACGTGCCGCGCCGCCCGGCCAATCGTCTGAATTAGCGCCTGTTCACTACGGAGGAAACCTTCTTTATCAGCGTCCATAATCGCCACCAAACTTACTTCCGGCAGATCCAGCCCCTCGCGCAGCAGATTGATACCGACTAATACGTCGTAGGTCCCCAGTCGCAAATCCTTCAAGATATCGCCGCGTTCCAGCGTGTCAATTTCACTGTGTAGATACGCCGTTTTCACGCCATTGTCGGTCAGGTAGGCACTCAAATCCTCGGCCATGCGCTTGGTCAAGGTGGTTACCAGTACGCGGTGACCATTGGCGATGGTCTGGCGAATCTCCTCCATCAAATCATCAACCTGCCCCTCGGTCGGCCGCACTTCAATTGGCGGATCAAGCAGCCCCGTCGGCCGAATCAGCTGCTCGGCCGGCTTTGGCGAATGAGCCAGTTCATAGTCGCCCGGCGTAGCCGACACGTAAATCGCCTGATGAATATGCTGATCAAACTCATCAAACCTCAGCGGACGGTTATCCAACGCACTCGGCAAACGAAAACCATGCTCCACCAGCACTTCCTTGCGCGCCCGGTCGCCATTATACATACCGCGCACTTGCGGCAGCGTCATATGCGATTCATCAACCAGTAGCAGCCAATCATCCGGAAAATAATCAATCAAGGTCGCCGGCTGCTCGCCCGGCTCGCGGTCAGTCAAATAGCGCGAATAATTCTCAATACCTTTGACAAAGCCAGTCTCTTTGAGCATCTCCAGGTCATATTTGGTGCGCTGACTGAGACGCTGCGCCTCTAGTAATTTATCGTGTGATTCAAGCCATTTTAGCCGCTCGTCAAACTCCTTTTCGATACCGATGATGGCTTTTTCAATTCGCTCACGCGGCGTCGAATAGTGGCTGGACGGGAAAATCGTCAGTTGCTTTGGCTGATCCAAAATCTCGCCAGTCAGTGGATCGATTCGCGTGAGTCTCTCAATTTCATCACCAAAAAACTCCACCCGCACCGCCGTGTCCTGCCCGGCCGGGAAAATATCTACCACGTCGCCGCGTACCCGAAAAGTACCGCGCACAAAATCAACATCATTACGCTTGTACTGAATATCAGTTAGCAAGCGAATGAACTTGTCCTGCACCCGCCGCTCGCCGACCGTCAATTGAATCGCCATGTCAGCATACGTCTCCGGCGAACCAATGCCATAAATACAAGACACGCTGGCCACGATGATGACGTCGCGTCGCGTTAGCAATGCCGAGGTTGCCGCATGCCGCAGCCGATCGATCTCATCATTAATTTTCGAATCTTTCTCAATGTAGGTATCACTACTGGCAATGTAGGCTTCCGGCTGATAATAATCAAAATAGCTGACAAAATAATGCACCTCATTGTCCGGAAAAAACTCCTTAAACTCAGAAAACAGCTGCGCCGCCAAGGTCTTGTTGTGCGCCAGCACCAGCGTCGGCACATTGGCTCGGGCAATAATATTTGCCATAGTAAACGTCTTACCCGAACCGGTCACGCCTAGTAGGGTTTGCTCGCGCTCGCCCCGCTCCAGCCCCGCTACCAGCTGAGCAATCGCCGTTGGCTGATCGCCGGTTGGCTGATATTTCGACTTTAAGGTAAATTCGTTCACCTTATTATTGTATCACCGACCAGCGCTGATTATCTATCTATAAATATCCTGCAAGCCCCTGCTTCTGCTGCATGCTGGCCACGGACTCCAACCGCGCCTTTGGTATAATTTCCAAGCGGCTTCATCTTGTTCAGCCGGCGTGGCATTACCGTACTTGCTCGGGTCGGCAACCGATGCCCACGTGCCTCTATTAAACTGATAAGCACCATAGTAACCATTGCCTGTATTAGACGTATAACTACCCTCGCAGCTTCTCAATCGAGCTAAAGCCTCAGCAAAACTACCAGAAAAAGTATTTGAACTCTTCGCGCCTACAATTTCAATCTGTTTTTTAGGTTCTTTTGTTACGACGCTGGCGATTTCCTTGCGGCTTATTTCAATGCCATTTTTCATTTCAATCTCATATGTCGCATTACGCTTACCTTTCTCGCCAACCTGCTTGATCTCCTTATGTCCAATATCTTTATTAGCATCTTGGATTTTTTCAATTTCAAAATTGACTTCTTCCTCAACGGTAACGGTTTGCTTGCCGTTTCGCCATAGCTCAATTTTCATACCCTCAGAGATAGCCGTCAGCGCATTTACAGACAGCGTGTCATTCCTGCCAGGTTTAATATTCTTTTCTTTCAGCAAATCGCCAACTGTCTTCGCATGCGTTCTGATAATAGACTCCTTGCCGTACAGGACAAAATTCACCGCCTTTGCCCGTTCAACTTTCATCACCAAACCCGCACCGTCAACCAGCAAATTATCCGTCTTATTAAGCGCAGTTTTATCTTCAGGGTATACTTTCAAACCCGCCGCTTTGGCAATCAAAGCCGGCGTTTGCTGCGCAGTCGTTACTTTCAAGCGCTTACCGTTATCAACAATCGTAATTGGCCGGGCGCGATAGATATTAATATTATACTTTTCAGCAGCCATGTCCGTATCAAGGCTCGGCTCTACTACGTCCTGTTTTTCATCTACCTTAATGTTGGCTGCCTTTAGCGTCTCGCGGATAGTCCTGGCTTTCGTAATAACCGTCCGCCCAGTACCGCGATCATAAATATCAACAAGCCTTTCACCAGCTTTGACCACTGGATTATTGCTATTAGCGAGCGCTTGATTAACGAAAAGCAAACTACCAAACATAACCGCAAATACACCCAGCAGAACAGCGGCGCTTCTATAATGACGTTTTATTAGCGATGCGATACTCATAACACTGCACGAACGTACAATCCTTCTTATTATATCAAATTTTCTCCAAACGTGCAAATTCAACGTTTAATTTTTTAACTGTTCCGTCGTCAAATTTAACAGTCACGCCCAAGCCCTCGCTGTCAATAATTTCACCCGCGCCAAAGCTCGGACTGCGCACCCTATCCCCTACTTCCAGTCCAATTTCTTCTGAGTAGAAATCGGCTTCTGCTGGCGGCTGAGCTGGCCTATCAATTCCGCCAACCATCAGCCCCATCTCGTCCAAAAAACGCGACGGCATATTATAACCAATTTGCCCAAACTGTGTCCGGGAACTGGCGCAACTAACAAACAACTCCTCCCTGGCGCGCGTCACGCCGACATAGCACAACCGGCGTTCTTCCTCAATGTCGTCAGCCTTACCGCTGTCAAACACTCGCGCGTGCGGTAAAATCCCCTCTTCCAGCCCCGCCAAAAATACTACCGGAAATTCCAAGCCCTTAGCCGCATGTAGCGTCATAAGCGTCACCTGTTGCTCCGCCGCCGTGTCTGCCGAAGACATCAGCGCCATTTCTTCCAAAAACGCCGGCACGTCAACATAAGCTTTGGCTTCCGCCAGCAACACGCCAATATTTTCCATCCGCTCCTCAGCTTGAGGTGTGCCATCATTGATAAAATCTCCGTAGCCAGTTCTTTTTATAATTTTTTCAATTAATTCTGCTGGCGAACCGTCAATTTCCTGCTGCAGCCCCCTCAAAATTTCTCCCAGCTCCAACAAAGACCGTTTCGCTCGCGCCGTCAAACTATCTGCCTCTTCGACCGCCAACAAGCCGCTGACGATATCCCGCCGCGCCGCATTATTCCAGTCCAAAAATTTAGCCACGCTCACTGCACCGATACCGCGCTTTGGCACGTTAACGATCCTTAAGAAACTAACCCGGTCGCTCGGCTGATACAACAATCGAAGATACGCCAGTACATCCTTAACAACCGCCCGATCTAAAAATCTTAGGCCGCCGACAATTTTATACGGAATATAGCTCTGCCTGAGCGCCCGCTCAATTGCATAACTCTGCGCATTCGTACGATATAACACTGCCACGTCGCCGTACTGTCGGCCATTGGCAATTTGCGCTTGAATCTCATTGGCAATCGCCAGCGCTTCTTCCGACTCGCTATATAATTGCCATAATTTTGGATCAATACCATCACCATTTGCCGTCCATAGATTCTTATCCGTCCGATGAATATTATGTTGGATGAGTGAATTTGCTAAATCTAAAATCGCGCCTGTTGAACGATAATTTTGCTCCAATTTAACCACGGTTGTCCCCGGAAAATCGCGCTCGAAATTAAGAATATTAGTATAATCAGCGCCGCGAAAACTATAAATCGACTGCGCATCATCGCCAACTACACACAAGTTACGCCGTTCATTAACCAACAATTTGATCAGCGCGTACTGCACAGCATTCGTATCCTGATACTCATCAATTAGAATGTGCTCAAACTGGCGCTGCCATTTCTGGCGAATCTCTGGACTATTCTGCAATAATTCTACGGTTTTAGTCAATAAATCATCGAAATCGAGTGCCGCCGCCTCTTTCAAGGCTTTTTCATAGGCGAAGAACAATTCAGCAATTTTCTGCTCCCGAGGGCCGCGCGCTGACATTGAAAAATCTTCTGCGCTGCGCATTTCATTTTTAGCGTTTGAAATAACCGAAAGCACCGCCCGCGGCTTAATATCTTTATCCGTCAGACCGCGCGCTTTCATAATCTGCTTCATCAGGCTCACTTGATCGTCAGTGTCGTAAATTAAGAACCGCTTATCCAGCCCAATACTTGCGCCATCCATCCTTAATATCCGTACGCAAATACTATGAAATGTCCCCATCCACGGCATAAATTGACGATTCTCAGCGTCTTCATCCAGTAATTGCGCCAATCGCTGCCGCATTTCCTTGGCGGCTTTGTTAGTAAATGTTACTGCTAAGATTCGGCTAGGAAAAACTTTCAACTCGCCAATCAAATAAGCAATCCTATGTGTTAGCGTCTTTGTTTTTCCAGAGCCAGCACCCGCCAAAATCAATAGCGGTCCGTCGCCATGCGTCACCGCCCGAGCTTGCTCATCGTTCAAACCATCCGTAAAACTAGTCATGTATCTATTTTATCAGCAAAAAGTATGCTGCCGCGCCGCCAGCCACGCCAATTGCCAAAAATAACAGAATTAGTAGAACCGTCAGCCAGCCAGATTTACTTTCTTCTTTAGGATCAAAATTTTTTGACGTACGGCTTGCTGCATCAAACATAGGCTTGGGTTCAGGTTCAGTTGAATCTTTTTTCGGCGAATGACGCGGCGAAGCATCATCGTTATCACTTGGTTTTTTAGAAGCTCTCTGTTCGGCTGCCTTAATATCATCAACGGCAGCGTCAAGGCTAGAAACGTCAGCCTCCTCGGCCGCCATAACATCCGCGCTAAATTCTGGCGGTAGCCCAACATCACCGCCCGGTTCAACTTCATCGTCCGAATCATCCTCTGGAACATCCAACTTCCGTGGTGTATAATTTGCTAAAGATTTTTTATGGTCATCATTTTTCGCTATTGCAGCGCCTCCGTAATTTGCATCATCAGTAGCGGCGGCTGGCGTACCTAGCGGCCTTTTCTCGACTTCAACGTTAGAGATAAAAGGCGATACTGGAGCAGCACTTTCGCTTTTACTCTGAACTGACGTTGCCGTGTCAGACGAATCGTTTGTTTTACCCTCTGGGTTTTGCGGCAACACGACGCGTTTTTTCGCTGAACTTAGTAAAGACTTTTCAGGATTAGCGGACGTTGATGTATCAACACTACTACTGCTGCTCTCGCTCGAATGAATATTATTAAGGTTATTACCCCCTCCTATCATGGACGGGCGGCGGATACCCTTATCTGCCAAGTTAGCATTATCATCAGTATTCGCTGGATCAGCTCCAGATTGGTCTCCCAATCCCGCTTTGGATGTATTTGGAGTCATTTTTCGCTGCTGTACTATTTTAGACTTAGACGACGGATGAACGACATCCATAAAACGACCATGCGGACGCTTAGCTATCATTGGCGACACGTGAACGGTATCACCTTCAGGAGGGGCAGCTGGCGGCGGAGATACAGCCGGCGTAACTGCTGGCGTATGACCATTAGGCGAAACAGAAGACGATACCGTAGAGCCAGATGAGCTTGACGGTGGAGCGGACGTCACTGCTGGCGCCGTTGATACGGACGAGACCGACACTGTCGATGCCGCTGGTTTTGGCTTTTGTGCAGCTGGCGTTACTCCTGAATCTGGCAAAGATGACGAAGACAACGGAGCCGATGAAACCGGAGCTGGCGAACTTGCCGTTACCGCCGGCGCAGCAGCTGCTACTGGTGCCGCTGATACTGTCGCTGCTGATGGCGTAGTTGAAGTGGAGGGAGCTACTACTGGCGCCGAGGAGGCCGCCGGAGCCGATGAAACAGTTGGCGGCTTCACGTTAGTTGCCGCTGAAGGAATAGGAGGGGCCGAAGGAGTCAAAGATCTTGCAGGAACTGACTGCTGGCCTGCAACTGACGCAGCCACTGGAGTAGACGAAGTTGGCGAAGAGACCGGCACCGAAGGTACTGTTGCAACTTTAACAGCATTAGCTTCTGCTTCATTATTTGGAGATGGCTTGGAAGCTTCCGTTCCAATTTTAACCGCCGAAACCTCCGCACTCTGACTACTACTAGACGTTTGCATTACAGGCGAGCTATGCGACACACTCACCGGAATGTTACCACCAACATTATTATTGACAGGAGTAGAGACAGGATCAGGACTAGCGTTCTCAGCAGAAGAGACTGTAGGACTAGCAAGCTCAGAGCTGCTTTCATTACCACTAGCCAAGCTAGTGTCAGAAGCCGTACTATCGCCAGCATCTGTCTTATTTTCCGCTGCCCGCTGCTTGCTCATCAAGGAATTTACTGCTTTGTCCAGCTCGTCAAAATCAATATCTGTCATATGCCCCCTATTTTTTATCCCTTATGTGCTTTTTCTATTATCTCCGTAAATTGATGTATATCCAAACTTGCCGCGCCAACCAATAATCCATCAAGTCCTGAAATTGCCAAATAATCAGCTGCGCTATCAACCGTTATACTACCGCCATATAAAATCCGTACTTCCTCGGCTGCCTTTTTACCATACAAATGAGCAACGTGCTGGCGAATCATTTGCGTTGCTTTTTTTACATCAACCGGTTTAGCATTGTCGCCGGTACCAATCGCCCAAATTGGCTCGTAGGCAATCACTACTCTATCCAGCTCCTCAGCCGTCACATTTGCCAGACCGCTAGTTAGCTGATCAGCCAAAACGTCTCTCGTTTCACCTAAAGCCCGTTCTTGCGCTGTCTCGCCAACACATAAAATCGGCTGAAGACGATTACGAATCGCCGCCTGAACTTTCAACCTAATATCTTTATCGCTTTCAATAAAGATATATCGCCGCTCCGAATGTCCAATCAACACATAGTCAGCAATCCCCCGAAGATGCGCCGCCGGCACTTCGCCAGTGTACGCGCCATGGTCGCGCCAATAGCAATTCTGCGCTGCCAACTTAGCAATTCGCCGATTAATTTGCAAACTTAGACTCTGCAATGTTAATGTTGTAGGAGCTACAACAACCTCAACGTCCCGGCGCGGCTTTAACACTTCCATTAGCTTATGCAGATACAAGCTCGCCTCTTGCATGTTGAGGTTCATCTTCCAGTTGCCAATGATTAATTTTTTTCTCATGATGATAATCCTTATGCTTAGTTTATCACCTCAGTCCATACACGTCTAGTAAACTTTCAATTCCCGGCAGTTTTTTACCCGCCATCAGCTCCATACTAGCACCGCCACCAGTGGAAACATGCGTAAAACTCTGCCCGTCATGACCGTCCCATTTTAAGATAAAATCAGCTGTATCGCCGCCGCCAACAATCGACACTACATCCTTATTCTGAGCAATTGCCAAAGCTACGCGCGCCGAACCAATTGAAAAAATCTTTGTCTCGGTATAACCGAGAGGACCGTTCCAAATCACCGTTTTCGCATTTGCCAGAACTTTCGTGAACGCCTCAATTGTCTGGCCGCCAATGTCTAGCGCCATATCATCTCTGGCAATTTTATCAACGCTAACCTCGCGGCGAGGCAGCTCGCTATAGGGATCGGAGGCTACCGCCACATCACTTGGCAAAACCAAAAAATCATCAACACGATCTACGCCGACCTTTTTTTCTGCTTTATCATAAATATCCTTAATCACCTGCTCCTGACCAGACTCAGAGATACTCTTGCCGATATTACAGCCGCGGTACTGTAAAAAAGCATTTGCCATAGCGCCGCCAATTAAAATCCGATCAGCCTTATTAATCAAACGCTTGATCAAAGCAATTTTATCGCTAACTTTAGCACCGCCGATAATCGCCACCAGCGGCGGCCGGGGATTTTTCATCGCCTTGGTGATAGTTGTATACTCTTTTTCCAGCAAAAAACCCGCCACGCCAGGCACGCATAGTGCAATGGCATGCGTACTAGCATGCGCTCGATGCGCTACCGCAAACCCGTCCTGCACGAAATAATCGGCGCGAACTGCCCGCTGAATTGATTTAGCAAATGTCAAATCATCAGCTTCTTCTTCCGGATAAAAGCGCAGATTTTCTAGCAAAATAACACTGCCCAGAGGTGCACGGCGTACTGCTTGACGTACTTCATCGCCAACACAATCGCCAACGAACTGCACTTTCCGACCCAGCAACTCCGTCAAATGCTTAGCCACTACCTCCAGACTCAGCTTCATATCCCAGCCCTTTGGACGCCCCAAGTGCGACATGATAACGATCTTGCAATTCTGTTCCAATAGATACTTTAATGTCGGCAAGGAAGCGCGAATCCGCAAATCATCGGAAATTGTACCCTTCTTTGTCAGCGGCACATTGTAATCTGCCCGCACTAAAACAGTCCGCCCGCGCAGATTAACGCCTCTAATTGTTTGTTTTGAAAATTGTCTGCCCACCCAATATTTTCCTATGACAACGTCTTAATTTGAATATTATCCGTTTTACCAGGCTCCGGATGATGTCCGCTAACCAGCACAACCGTAACTGGATCCTCGCCAAAATAACCTTCCCGCTTCAATTCCTCAGCCAGCTTCGTCGCAGCATTTAGCTCATTCGGACGAATGTATGGGCGAGAAGCGTAGCTTAATGCTAATTTTTGCGCCGTCTTGACATTCTCAGTCACGCAAACAATCGGCAAGTTCGGACGATACGCACCGACATTAACTGCAGTAGCGCCAGTATTAGTTTCAGCAATGATTGCCCGCGCCTTAATTCTTCTAGCCAGCTGCGCCGCTGTGTAACTTAAAATCGCATCCGTTTTTTCGCGCATCTCAGTCTTATCTACCATCATCACTTCGCTATGTTCTTGGGTGTAAAGGATCGTCCTGCGCATTGCCCGAACAGTTTCTATAGGATATTTACCGTTGGCTGTCTCATCCGATAGCATCACTACATCTGCGCCCTGAATGACGGCATTTGCCACGTCGCTCACTTCAGCGCGAGTCGGCTCGGGATTATCAACCATACTACCCATCATTTGCGTCGCCACGATCACCAGCTTGCA
Source organism: uncultured Candidatus Saccharibacteria bacterium (assembly GCA_963456375.1). GTDB lineage: Bacteria > Patescibacteriota > Saccharimonadia > Saccharimonadales > Saccharimonadaceae > Nanosynbacter. The sequence goes on from CAUOLH010000008.1 coordinate 36,004, forward strand.
ATATTTACGACACAAAGCGATAATCCGCCGCTGCATCACCGGAACAATTTCCGCGCCAGCCTCTACCGCCAAGTCGCCGCGCGCCACCATCACGCCGTCGCTAGCTTTGACGATTTCTTCCAAATTTTCCGGATCAACTGCCGATTTTGTTTCAATCTTAGCGATGATATCGACCGTTGAGCCCAATTCCACCAGCCTCTGCCGAAGATCAATAATATCGTCAGCCTTCTGTACAAAGCTAAGCGCCACATAATCAAAGTCCTGCTTAGCGCCCCACTCCAGATCGGCGATGTCTTTCGACGTCATAATATCACCGCCAAAATCCGTATCCGGCAAATTCAGTCCCTTGCGGCTCATCAAAAATCCGTCATTTTGAACTTCCACGCGAATCGCCGTCGAACTAACAATTTCCCGCACAATCGTCTTAATCTTTCCATCAAACATATAAAGCGGCTCGCCGACTTTCATTTTTTCTGCCAAATTATACTGAACCGGCAAGTTAAAACTACCGTCATGTTCGGCAATTTCTGAATCCAGAACCAACATATCGCCCGTTTTGACATTCAGCATGTTATCTTTCAGGATGCCCAAACGAATCTTTGGCCCCTGCAAATCCTGTAAAATCGCCACTGGCTTGCCTAGCCTTTGACTAGCTGTACGCACCCAATTAATTTGCTCCAACCGGCTTTCATTATCGCCATGGCTAAAATTCATGCGAATGCCGTTAACGCCAGCATCCAGCAGTTGAAAAACTTTCTCCTGGCTGAACGTTGCCGGGCCAATTGTTGCTAATATTTTTGTCCTCTTAAATACATTGTTACTCATTTTTCAAATTATAACACTATTTAAACAGATATAGTAGTGGTACGTACTAACCCACTACCTCTGCAACATCTCTGCAGGTGTTCGCATCTGTATACCTAAGTGTACTCTATGGTGGTTGTAATAATCCAGGTACGACGTTAGTCGTGCCTGGATTGTCTGTGTGTTTGTCTGGTAAGAAAGGGTTCTACTAGTACATTCGTCTTGCAGGGTGCGGTTAAACCGTTCTATGTGAGCGTTGTCATTCGGCCTGCCGAGGCGGCTGTGGCGAGTAACAATGCCATATTGAGCAAGTGTCTGCTCGAAGCGACAACTAAACTCAAGTCCATTGTCAGCTTGCACCATCTTGAAATGGAAGCCAAAAAACTTTTGGGCATCCAAGATGGTTCTCGCGGCCTCTTGGGGTATTATCCGTCTAGCCGCCCTAGCATAGGCCATGCGGGTATATAGGTCAATGACAGTATAAATGTATGTGCGCTGGCGGGTGTACGGGCACACAAAGTGGATAGTGTCTGTCTGGACAAGTTCGCCTGGGGCAGTCGCTCTTGGTCGATGTGGATTACTTCTTTTGATCCGTGGCTTTCTGGCGCCGTCAAAGCAGTGGTGCCGCCTGAGAATGCGACGCACGCTACTCAAGCTCACTACATATCCTAATACATAGCAGACATGGTGCCATACCACCTCAGCACATCGTTGTAGTTTCTTCCTCGTCTCCAGCACTGCCCGAACAATATGTGCGGGAATAGCCCGGGAATGACTGTGCGGACGAGACGATACGGTAGGAATCTGCCACGAGCAGGCACGTAGTCGAAACTGAGAGACAGCACCCACTCCAGGAATATATCCAGCAGGAGTAACTTTGCGCTGCTGTCTATTAGCATTGACAAAGCAGACACCGCTATTCTGCTGCCGCCACTTCTGCAGACAGCGCCAAATGGTACTACGATGTACACCAGAGCGTAAGGCTACTACGTTGACTGGCAACTGGTCGCATATGAGTAGTTTCATTGCCGAAGCTCTAGCTTTTGGCAGGTTAGGATTGGTAGAATACTTAAGGTATATTGCGGCGCCTCTTCAAAAAAGATAAAGGCAAAAAGCCTTTCTCTTTTCGCTCAGAGGCTTGCAGTATAGGCCATAAGCAGGCCCTCCTTTCTGTAATTAGTGGTTTAACTACAGTCTACGAGGCCTGCTTTTTGGTTGCAAAGGTTTTGAGATGTGTACGGTGGTACTACGGCATATTAATCCGATAATTCTCAGCAATATTAGCCCTTATTCAATTATGTAAATCATTTACAATAACTAATTCAAATCCCCGGCACCGTCCAATACTCCTGAACAATGGCTTGGACTTGTGATGGTTGGGTTGTTAAGGCTTGTTCCCAGGTCATGCCGGTGTCTTTTTGGAAAGAGGACATGGCTTGGATTAGGTTTTCAATTTGAGTGTGAGTGATGGTGCTGCCTGTGGCGGATTTGAAGGTTTCGATTTTATAGTTGTCGCCGCTGTACCATGAGCTAATAGTAATAGCATCTATAGAGCCAGGCATACGGACATGCAGATCATTATTTACACGCTCAAAAACCACGCCGATCGATTCGTGCCCCAGACGAATCTCGTCGGCTTTACCGTTCACGTCACAAACCGTATCTTCCCCATCTCCCTTGTTGAAGATGTAGACATCGTCGCCTTCACAACCCTCA
>CAUOLH010000009.1:0-35427 GCA_963456375.1 uncultured Candidatus Saccharibacteria bacterium
TCATTGTGATGAGGATTCATTTTTTCAAGATAATTGGAATAAGGAAATAGTTAATGCTACGAAAAATATCATTTTAAATAGGAATATTTTAAAAAATATTTCTTCAAAAAGATATGTTGAAAAATACCTATTTGAAAAAATGGAGAATTCTATTAATGGATTATCAAATTACGATAATTTAACAAAGGCTGATATAGATAGTCTTATTAAGGCTTTTGAAGAAATGAGAAAATTATATGAAGAATGATTATAGAAATACGATATATTGGGTTTCAAAAAAAAATATTGTGTCTGAAAAAGACGCTTTAGAAAAGAAAATAAAAGCTGAACATTCTCGAACTAAAATAATATATAATCAAATAAATAAAAAAGATGGTGTTTATAATAAGTTGTTTAGAAACATATACAGCGATAAATGTTCATATTGTGGAATAACAACGGATGTAGTAAGTTCTGAATTATTTGAAATCGATCATTTTTTATGTGAATCATCATTTAATGGAGATTCTATAAATGCAGGTAAAATAAATAATTTAGTGCTTTCATGTAAAAAATGTAACAGAGCAAAGAAAGATTTTATATGGGATGAAGTATATTCTTCGAAATTTAATGTTGATGATGGAAGTATAACAGAATTATTTTATAGAGATAAGAACTACTATATAAAAGTGGAGAATAAATTTATTACAGATAAAACTATTTGTGAATTCTATGGAAAGTTGAAATTTGACGAAGAAATTAGGAGATTAGATTTTTTGCTCATGAATATGTATGGCTTCTCTAAAAAACATTCTAGTGATAGAATATCTGAAAAAATATCAAAATGCATTGTTCTTTTGCAACAAAAAAGAAATGAGTTGTAGTTGATGTATCATGTGGCTCTGGCACCACCGCTCATGCTGTTGCCGAGCTTAATACTGAAGATGGTGGCAATCGTTGCTGGATTTGTGTGCAGCTGCCTGAGCTGACTGACGAGAAGTCGGAGGCGTATAAAGCTGGCTACCGTACTATCGCAGACATTGCTCGTGAGCGCATCCGTCGGGCGGGCGCCAAAATCCGTGCCGACCAGGCGGACAAGCTAGCCTCTCGTGATGCTCCGCTTGATCTTGGCTTCCGGGCGTATCGAGTGGATGACAGTAACTTCAAGCAATGGAACGAGTTGGTTTCTGACCTAGAGGAGATTCGCCAGCAAGCACTCGCCAACCTTGACCCACTAGAGGAGGGTGCAACTGATGGCGACCTGCTGACCGAGCTCCTACTCAAGCGTGGCATCTCGCCATTGGCGAAGATTGAGCAGCATGATAACTTCTACTTCATCCCGTCCGAAAAGCTCGTCATTTGCCTGATGCGCTCCATGACAGAGGAGCTGTTTACAGCCATCCTCGCCACCAAACCATCATCCATCATCCTCCTCGACCGAGCCTTCAGTGATGATATAAATCTAAAAGTAAACCTACTCCTGCAAGCTGAACGGCAAGGTGTTGAGGTGGAGGTGGTGTGATGAATGCACGAGATTACGGTAAAAGATTAGAGGAGCTTCAGCATCAATCTAAGACAAAAGTTGAAGCTATTGAGCTAACGTATAATTCTGTTTTAGAAATCAAGAAAAAAATTGAAGAATACCTAGCCCAGGCCACATCTAATGCGGAAACTGTATATAAAGAAATTCGTATTTTCCGTGATAATGCGGCTGGCTACATCAAAGATATTGAAAATTTTAAGGATAATGCAGCAAATGTAACTCAAGGAATTCAAAATAAATATGATGAAAGTGTTGAATATAAAGAAAAGATCCAAGAAATATATAGCATAGGTACTAAAGGGGCACATGCCAATCATTTTGTAGAGAGACGAAACCAGCTCAGGTTGATGTTTATGGCATGGATGATAATATCTTTTATATTTATCGTAGCAACCATATGTTTAGCTGTGCATTTTGTTTTACCAATGGCAGACGATATGAAAACATCCCTTGACATAAACCTAAGTGTGTTTTTACTACGCTTCAGCATACTAACGCCTACAACTTTTGCGTTTATATATTTGTTGAATCAATACTCTCAGGAAAGGCGTTTGTATGAGAAATATGCATTCAAAGCTATAAGTACTTACTCTATAGAGACGTCACTAAATACTCTGTTGCGTTCTACTAAAGGACTGTCTGACCAAAGTAGAGATAAAAAGATTACCGATTTTGCGATTTGCACATTTAACTCTATATATCAAGAGCCGATAGAGACAAAAAAGGAGCGATGGTCTTTCGGCGTAGGTAATAAAATACTAAAGTTAACAGCCGAAACAAATCAAACTGTAGGAAAGATTCACCAAGAGGTTGATAACTTAAAAGATCTTGCAAAACAGGAAATGGGTGAATAAGATGAAGTTGTTTACTGTAAACGGAGATAGTTGTTCAGTTGTCCGGAAAAACCAGATAACTAACGAAATAGTCACTTGTTCGGAAATTGTGAATAGTTATCTAGAAAATTCGGGATTTCCGAATTTCGTGGAGGTGGCACGATGAATGGTGATGAAGATAATGAATATGTAATAAAGCTAAAATCAAGGTTTGAAAAAATAGAGAAGCTTGAATCTACACCTATGATAATGCGAGATCAAGCAGTGCAATGCCTTGAGAAAGTAATAAATAAATCAAAAAAGCTTGTATATAATGACAAAAAAGTAATTCAGAATAGCATTAATTCTCTTGAAAACATAAAAGAAGAGTCTATGAAGGAGCAGTTCAGTGTAATATATTCTCAAATGTGTGTTTTGGCTGTCTCATCTGTAGAGGCAATTCTAAAGGACTATTTTGTAGATAGCTTTAATAATAAAACAGACATTAATATGGAAAACAAGAAACTAAATGAAATAAAAGTAACGATAAGAGATATTATTGATAACGAGCTTAATTTTGACAATAAATTGGGAAGTTTAATACTTGAGCGTGACAAACCTAACTTTCAAGACCTAAAATCTATACTGAGTAATTTTAAAAATTATTTTAATAAAGAAATTGAATTAGAAGGCAACCTTAAGAAAAAGCTATGCTTTTATCTTGAGATAAGACATTTACTGGTACATAAGGGTGGTGTAGTTGATAAAAAGTTTATTAATAGTACTAAGGTTTTGGACGCAAATATAAAAAACTACGAAGTAGGTGATACCGTAGAAATCAGATCATCTGATTGGGTTGACATGAAGCAAGCGTTTCTAGGTCTCCTGGATACACTAACAAGAGGAAAGGTTGCTGGGGAGATAGACGATGGCGGATCTTTAAGTAGTAGCAGAGAGGGTGTTGATTAGCTTTATGAAACTAAAATTCGACCCTAACCAACAATATCAACTCGACGCCATCAACGCGGTGGTGGATATATTTACTTGCCAGCCAAAAGACATTGACGGTGCGACTCGCCATATGGATCAGGATGGTCAGTTAAGCTTGGAGGCGACAATCGCCAAGGGGAATAGCTTGACGCTAGATGTGGCTCAGATAATTGAGAATACACATAAAATTCAAGAGAAAAATGGTATTGAGAAAAGTGAAACTAAAGAAGGTGGCTTTAACTTGTCGATGAATTTCCCGCTAGAAATTAGCGAAAAATCTCTGAAGTACGGCATGAACTTCTCCATCGAGATGGAGACCGGCACTGGTAAAACTTATGTGTACTTGCGGACGATTCATGAGCTGCATCAGTGCTACGGCTGGAAGAAGTTTATCATCGTGGTGCCGAGCGTGGCGATTCGTGAAGGTGTACTGAAGAATTTGGCGATTACCAGGGAGCACTTCGCCGATCTCTACAATAAGCCAGAGATGGATTACTACGTCTGGGACAGTAAGAAAACTGGCCAGGCTCGTGAGTTTGCCACGAACGATACGTTGCAGATCATGGTAATTACCATTGATAGCTTCGCCAAGGCACAGAATGTGATGAACAAGCAGAGCGATTATGGTCGGCCGCTCGATTTCATCAAGGCTACTCGCCCGGTGGTTATTCTCGACGAGCCGCAAAATATGGAGACGGACATACGGCGGAATGCTATTGCCAGTCTCAATCCGCTGTGCACATTGCGCTATAGTGCCACGCACAAGCACTTATATAATTTGCTTTATCGGCTGACTCCAGTCGATGCCTACGATAAAGGCTTGGTCAAGAAGATCGAGGTGCATAGTGTCCAGAGTGAGGATAATTATAATGATGCATATATCAATGTATTGTCGCTGGAGCGTCAGTCGAAGACTCGCTCATTCGCCAAGATAGAGGTGGATGCGAGTGGTGAGTATGGCTTGCAGCGCAAGATCATCAAGGCTTTTCCGGGTGATGACCTGGAGGCGAAGACAGGGCGTTCAGTCTATGCTGGCTACTATGTCGAGTCGATCAATCACGGTGATGATTGCGTCGAGTTCAGTAATGGCAAGGTGGTTTACGTTGGCCAGCGTGACGAAAGCCTGCACGATGACATCATCAAGCGACAGATCGAGCTGACGATTGACGATCACTTTGATAAACAGCGCCGACTGGGGAGTAGCGTCAAAGTGCTGAGCCTGTTTTTCATTGATAAAGTGGCAAATTATCGTGAGTATACGGCGAATGGCGCCCGGAAAGGCAAATTCGCCAAGTGGTTTGAAGAAGCCTACGCTAAGGTGGTATCTAAACCAAAATATGCCGGTGTAATGGATGGTTTGTTGGCGAGCGAGGTGCACGATGGCTACTTTGCGGCAGACAAGAGTGGTCAGTGGAAAGACTCTCGTGACACCAAGGGCGAGGGTGGCCGTACCAAGGATGACGATACAGCGTATAACTTGATCATGAAGGATAAGGAAAGGCTACTGGATACCGGCGAGCCGTTACGGTTTATCTTTAGTCACTCGGCACTGCGTGAGGGCTGGGATAATCCTAATGTATTTCAGATCTGCACGCTTAATGAGACGTCGAGTCAAATGAAAAAGCGCCAAGAGATCGGACGAGGTCTGCGCCTGCCGGTTGATATTGATGGACAACGAGTGCATGATGATAGCATCAACGTACTAACAGTAGTGGCTAATGAGAGTTACGCAGAGTTCAGCCGTAAGCTTCAGACGGAGATTGAGGAAGAGACCGGCATTCATTTCGGCGGACGAATCAAGAATCGTGACAATCGACGAGTCGTCAGGTTTCAGAAATCACGGGCGCTTGACCCGGCTTCCAAGGAGTTGTGGGATAAGATTAAACATAAGACGACCTACCAGGTGGCAATTGATACAGACAAGTTAGTGACGGAGGCGACTAATGAATTGGCGCAGATCACTATCAGGAAACCGAATATCGCTGATGATAAAACCCTGATTGATTCTATGAATAGCGACAGAGGCTTTATAGTACGTGAGACTGGTTTTAACACGTATGCGGCACGCCAAAATGAGGTGAAGATACCGAATTTATTAGCGGATATTCAGCGTCAGACACAAATGACGCGTCGGGTGATATTTGAGGTGCTTGATCAAGCGGGGATGTTTGAGCAGGTGGCTATTAATCCACAACAGGTGATTAATGAAACATCTCGGGCGATTAATCGGGTGAAGCAGCGTTTGGCGGTTGACGGTGTTAAATATCACAGGACAGGCGAGTATTATGACATGACGCTGTTTGAGAATGATGAACTACAGACATACCTGTATGATGCGGCGATGAAGAGCGGGGCAATTGCAGTGGGCGACCAGGCAAAAACCATCTACGATTACGTGGCGGTTGACTCAGAAGTTGAGCGTGAATTCATGCAGTCGCTAGAGGATAATGCTGACGTTAAGTTTTATGTTAAACTACCAAGTTGGTTTAAGATTGATACACCGGTCGGTAAGTATAATCCAGATTGGGCGGTGGCGTTTGATGGCGATAGGCGGATCTACTTTGTGGCGGAGACAAAGGGCTCAGAGGACATTAATGATAATCACTTGAGTTCTAATGAACGAGGTAAAATTATTGCTGCCCGCCAGCATTTTGCAGAAATTAATGTACCATATGTGGCACCAGTGCGGAATTTGCGGCAGGCGTTGACTATGGTCGGAGATGGTAATTGTGACACCTGATACACACGCAAATTATTATGTTCGCCCGTTGTTGGCTACTGGGTGCTTACAAATGCTTTTGGAGCGGAGTAAAGATGCTAAGGAGAATGCATGAACAAACCAAACAAGACCATCACCATAGCTCGCGCCATCATCCGTATCGGTGATGCTGCCAGGAGTGCCAATGATTATAGTTTGCTGGGTGCGCTGCATGAGATGGTGGAGCAATTGTCGCAGCATGGCGTTAAAGACACTGACGTCGATATGGATTTGCGGCTGGAATACGTCGAGGCGGCAGATGGTTGCGACTATTGCCGAGCGGGCGACGGTAAGCCAAGTGTTGACGAATTGACAACAAAAATCAATCAGCAGTTAGTGCGTCGCGGTCAAGCGCAGGTGGAGGCGAGCGATCAGTCCGTGCTGAAATTTGAGCCGCTGGTTCATCTGGTGACGGCGGCATATGCTAAAAATGAGGACGGCGTGACGTCGGGATTGTCGATAGCACTGGTCGTCAATCAGGACGGTTCGGTAGATCTGCCGCGCGACCATTTTTTGAATGCGGAATTGCTGGATTACTTTGATGAAAATCACCCAGTTAATTGGCGTTCGGTCGAGCGTGATTTGCCATCAAAGTTGCATGGCTATCATTTGGTAGCAGGTTCGGTAGAAGTGCAGGAAATTTTACCGCGGGAGCTGGAGGCGATGTCGTTTTAAGATGACATACTTTACAATGCTGCAGTAATTTTGCTAACAGTTTTGTTTTCTAGGTCTTTACGAACGTGCAAGAATAGAATGTCAAATCTGAAGGTTTGTATCTATGCTAAAATCAATATATGAAGTTACCTCGCTCTAAAAAACTGGTTTTCTTTAATAATAAGGGCGGCGTTGGTAAAACAACGCTGGCGTATAACACTGCGGTGCAGTTTGCTAACAAGGGTTATAAGACGGTGCTGGTTGATCTTGATCCGCAGTGTAATTTGACGCGGTTGGCGCTTGGCGAAGAATATTACGAGAATACTATTTTCTCAGAGATAAGTAAGACTATTTATGACGTGCTGCGCGGAGTGATCGAGGGAGGGTCAGATGTTGATTTGGCAGCACAATTTGAACAAGCTAAGGGCGCGCCCGATAATCTGTATTTACTACGCGGCGACATGCGGCTAAACGATTATGAGAATGTTCTATCGACTGGTTACAACTCGGCTGCGGCTGGCGAGCAGCTCGGCTATTTCCAAACGAGTGCAATAGATCGTTTCCTGCGCGAAAAAGGCTTGAGCGATCAAGTTGATATCTTTGTGATTGATACCTCGCCGACGTTAGGGCTGCTAAATCGAGTAATCTTGCTTGGCAGCGACTATTTTGTTGTGCCGCTAATGCCTGATGCACTTAGTCTACAGGGCATTGAGAACCTTGGTATCATGTTTGAAAAATGGAAGATTAACTGGCGTAATACCGGTAAAGCATTAAGTGGTGGCATTGAAAGCCAATTTGTACTGGGCGGCGAAGGGTTGTTTATCGGCTATATCTTGAATTCGTACAATGTGTATGGCCAAAAACCGATTAAAGACCACCGCAAGTGGATTGATCAAATTCCAGAACGAGTTCAAAAATTCTTAAGCGAACGCCATTGTCGGAACGGGCTGGTTGCGTCTAGCAGTCGCGCGTCGCTGCACGATATTCAGGATTACGGTCGATTGCCGGCAATTACACACGAATCAGGTGTTGCGATTTTCAACATTGATCCTAATAAGGCAGAGGCAACGCAGCCTGGCTCTCGCGAAAATATTGCGAAGGCTCAACAAGAGTTTGATGAGCTTTCAGACGCTATTTTGAACATTTTGGATAAGTATTAAGACGGCTAACTTGTATATGCCGATGAATTTTTGGTTTAGAAATGATCAAATTGTATGAAAATCTCTGTCCTCATTAAACCCAACTCTCGCCACCGCGAAGAAGTGGTGGCTGGTGATAATGGCTCACTGACGGTTTATACTAAGGCGCCGGCCATTGAAGGGCGAGCGAACGCGGCGGCAGTGAAACTGTTGGCGAAGCATTTTGGCGTGGCGCCGTCAAAGGTAAAATTGGTGCGCGGTGCAACTTCGAAATATAAGGTTTTTGAGATAGATAAGGCAGAATAGTTGCCGCAACTAACAGTTTCAATATACAGCTACGATTCTACGGATATCCAGCTCCCGCCGCCATATTGCCGAGTAGTCCCTGCACGGTCACAAACGAATATCCTTGCTGTTTCAGCGCGCTAAGGATACACGGCACGGCACCGACTGACGTTTGGTGAATGTCGTGCATCAAGATGATAGCTCCAGGGTGGGCGCCAGCGACGGCGCGCGAGCAGACGATGTCGCTATTGCGATCAGCCCAGTCGCGGGTGTCGACCGACCACAAGATTGACGACATGCCCCGCAGGCGAAGTTGTTCCAAGACAGCGCTGTTGACCGCGCCATAAGGCGGGCGCAAGATGCTCGGTTTAACTCCGGTGGCTTGTTTGATGGCGTCATTGGTACGGTCGATTTCGCCAGCAATTTGGCCAACTGGCAATTTAGGCAGTTCTGGGTGCGACCACGAGTGATTACCCAGTTGATGGCCGCGCGAGTGCATACGCCGCAGCACGTCAGCTTGTGCGGATACTTTGCTGCCAATCAGGAAAAAGGTGGCCTTAGCGCCATGTTGATCCAAAATATCCAGCAGCTGCGCGGTGTACGGTCCCGGCCCGTCGTCAAAGGTTAAGGCAATCACTTTACCTCCAGAATTCGCGGCTGGCGGCGCGGCGGGTGCTGGATTTGGTTTTGGTTCTGGTGGCTTGGGGATATTAGCTAGTTTCCGGGCTGTTGGATTTTGCAGATATTTGGCAACGGCAGCGATCGGCACTTTGATCGTCATTTCGCCGTAGGCTGATGGCAAGAGCGACGCCTGCCCGATTGGCCAAGCTAGACTATTGCCGCCATCGGTAATAACGAAATTCGATAGCGTTTCTTGGGTAATCGTTTCATTAAGATCCAGCTCTGCCTGCTGGCGCTGCTTGATGGTCTCATTGATATTATTTCGGGCAGCCGCCACGATTTCTCCAACCGCTTTCTCTGATTGCTCGGTCAAATCGCTCAGGCTAATCACCTCGCCAGATTTTTTATCAAACGTCCAAAAATGCGCTAGCGACACCGGATGCGCGCCGTGCATATCTTGCTTAATATTGACAATAATCGATAAAGCTACCGAATTATTATGCGTCACTTGGTAGCTAATCGTCTCGGTCAACGGCTGGTCGAACGTCAGAATATTGGTGGCGGCATAGCGGAAATCGCTATCAGCGCGGTCAATTGCTTGGGCGACGGTTTTATTGATCTTATTATTTTTAGTCAGCGGATATTCAATCGAAACTTTCTCGCGGTTAGTCTGGCGCGTTACGAATTTAGAACGAATGCCGGAGTATCGCGAATCAGTGAAATAGTATTGCTCGTCAGATAAAGCAGTCGGGCGGCGCGGCGACAGCTGGTTAAAATATGCGTAAATCAGCCCCGATAAAACCGTTGCCATTGCCGTCAATAACAATATCGCTATCAGCGCATTTCGCCATTTGGCGGGTTTGGTTTTTGCTTTCGCTGTGCGGCGGATATGTTTAGGTTTGGCTGCTTTGTTATCAGCCGATTTAGGCTTATCGGCTTTGTTCGCCGGTGGTTTCGCTAGCGGCTTCCTTGGTGATTTTTTAGCAGGCATAGATATAGTATAACATTTGTAATATATTAGGGGTGCCGGGTTGCTGCTGAGTTTTTCTGTTACTAGCAGATTTTTTATCTGTCTGGATATCAAAATCATTGAAAATATCAGTAAATTATAGTATAAAAAGGGAATGCTACAGTATCTTCATTCAAGTGCTAAAAATCAGCAAATCAAGCCGCTGGAACGCCTGCGGGCAGGTTCGTGGGTGCGCTGCGAACGTCCGAACGAGGATGAGCTGGCTGAGTTGTTGTCGCTGGGACTTGATAATGATTTGCTGAGCGACGCGCTTGATCCGCATGAGGTGCCGCGCCTGGAGATTGGCGACGATTGGACGTATCTAATCGCCCGGTTACCAGATACCGACGACGATTTTAATGACTTTACTACGCCGATTTTGTTTTGTTTGAATAAGGACTATGCCGTAACCTTGTCGCGCGATAGCTTGGGTAGGTTGTGGCAGCCGTTTATCGACCAAGCGCGTTCACGCACTGACCGTCCAGTTGAACTACTGGTTGACATGATTGACGCGATATCCAGGCAATATCAGCGGCGGGTGGCAGCGATTAACCGCCAAATGCGAGCGGCTACCGATAATATTCATACGCTGCGAGTCAAGGATATTGCTACGCTGGCAGAATACGAGCGCAAGCTGAACGACTACCTGGACGCGCTCATCCCGATGAACTGGGCGGTCGAGAAATTGCTGGCGACCAGCGGCTTGCGCCTGCGGGCGGATGATAAAGAGGATGTCGAGGATTTGTCGATCGATTTGGAGCAGGTGATTGCCCGCTGTAAAAGCTTGCTGCGAACTATCACCAACGTCCGCGACAGCTACCGGGCGGTGATGGATACCCGCCTGAACGAGACAATTCGCCTACTGACGGTGATCACCGTGGCGCTGACTATCCCAACGATGATTGCTGGGCTGTTTGGCATGAATGTACCAGTGCCTGGTGACAATGATCCGCTGATGTTTTGGAAAATCACTGTGGTTAGCATCGTGGCGGCTTGCGCGTTGGGCGGATTTTTCTTGCGCAAGCGATAAATATCTTGTCTAAAGGCAAATGTTGGCTTAGAAGGACCATAGTCTAATTTGGTACGCCGTATCCCAACAGCCCGTCATATTGCTTGTCATGATTGACGAACACGCGGATGCGGTTTGCCTCGTTGCCGCCGACAGTGGTCAGCACGCCATTGTCATTTTTCAAGACGATGTTAGTGTGGTCGCCGAACACTGGCGAATTGCGGTAAATTGCCACGTCGCCAGGAAGCGGTTGGTAGCCGGAATTAGCAGGCTTGAACCGGCCGTTTGCCTCGTAGTATTCACGCAAGGTAAACGTCCCCGGGATACGCCAGCCGCCAGTATGCGGATTCTTCAGCGGCGCGCCCGCCTGTTTCATAATATAGCTTACGAAATTGGCGCACCATGGTTCCTCGGCGCCTTGGCTGAACTTAGTGCCGGCAGATTGCGCTTTGAATTCAGTCTTTGCTAAACTGATAATTTTTTGGCGAGTTGGGCTTAAATTTGCCGTATCAATGTCTGGAAAAGCCGCTTCGCCAGGTGACCTGTCGAGGCGTACGGAATTAATGAGAGACGATAATTTATCGGCAATCTTTGGCTGAGTAATGACTGCGCCCGATGTAATAAGCAACAGCGCAATTACGCTTAAAATAATACAGCGTTTCTTTGAGAAAAATTTGGGCGCCGCCTGCTGGTGTTTCATGTAATAATTATATCGCGAAAGCTGTTTGACTGTTAAAATGTAATTGAGGCAAACGTTATGTTTAAGCAATGGATAAAATGTCAGATATCAAGCCAAATCATTTAACAGAGTTCCATAAAGATGAATAGACACAGCAAACCGCATAAATGGCGCCGTTTGTCGTCGCGGGTGGTTTTTATGCATCCGCGGATGATATTGGCGGAAGACGAGGTAGAGTTGCCAGATGGTAAAAGGTCGTTATATTTACGGCAAGTATACCAGGGTAAAGGCGGTGTGATTATCATTTGCCAAAACGGCGGCAAAGTGCTTATTCAGCGGGAATATTCGTATCCGGTTGATGATATATTGTATCAATTTCCCGGCGGTAAAATTGAAGAAGGCGAGACTCCCGAGCAAGCTGCCCAGCGCGAATTGGCGGAAGAATCTAATATTTTGGCGGAAGATTTTCAGCAAATTGGCTGGTTTTATGCCGACAATCGCCGTACTAGTGCCAAGCTGTACGTTGTCTGTGCGCGCGGCGCTTTTCGAGATAATTATTCGCTCCAACCGGATGAAACAGAGTTTATTTTCAGTAGTTGGTTAGAAATTAACAAACTTGAGCAGATGATTTCTGACGGTCAGATTGTTAATTACTCTATTCTAGCAGCGTGGACTCTATTCAAAACCGCACCGATGAAATAGGGTTTCTTGTGCTATAATAATCCCAAAAGCGAGCGATCACCGTACGCGATTTTTCTCTGCTAGGGAGTAGAAAGGAATTTATATGGCTCAACCCAAACCAATTATAACAGTTGACCAACTCGTCAAGACGTACGATGGCAAGAATGTCGTCGATAATGTGTCGTTTGAGGTCAAGAAAGGCGAGATTTTCGGTATTCTCGGGCCGAATGGCGCTGGTAAGACGACGACGTTGGAGATGCTGGAGGCGCTCCGGCCGATTGACGGCGGTACGGCGACTATCGACGGAATTGATGTTGCTAAGCAGCCGAAGCACATTAAAAACATCATCGGTATCCAGCTGCAATCGACAATGTTTTACGACAAACTAACCTTGCGCGAACAGCTGAAAATGTTCGCTAGCCTGTACGGTCAGACGGTTGATGCTGACGCACTGCTAGCCAAGGTGCAGCTAACTGACAAAGCCAAAAATTATGTCGAGCAACTCTCAGGCGGGCAAAAGCAACGCTTCGCCATCGCGTCGACGTTGGTCAATAACCCGACGGTGCTATTCCTTGACGAGCCGACTACTGGGTTGGATCCGCAGGCTCGTCGTAATCTGTGGGATTTGATCAAAGAAATCCGCGACGAGGGCATTACCATCGTGCTGACGACGCATTATATGGACGAGGCCGAACTGCTGTGCGATCGCCTGGCGATTATGGATGCGGGCAAGATCATCACCATTAATACGCCGCACAATCTGATCAAGCAGCTGCTGGCGCGCGGTTTCAAGAAAAAGCAAGTCGTCGAGCAAGCGAACCTAGAGGACGTATTTATTGACTTAACAGGAAAGGCGATTCGGGATTAGTATGAAAAAATATTGGACTGGTGTATTCGGGCAAGTACGCGCCCAACAAAAACGTTTCATCCGCGATAAAATGTCGCTGTTCTTTACCTTCCTGTTTCCGCTCATCTTCCTGTTGGTGTTCGGTTCGATTTTTAATAATCAATCGACCAGCTTTGACGTGGCGATTATCAATAATTCGCAGACGGAATTTGCTAAAAATTTCGTCAAAGGCGCCAAAGACAATGCCAAAGACTCGATTCTTAAAATTAAAGACGTCAAGGATATGGATGAGGCCCGTGAGAAGATGAAGCGTTCGGAATTGAACGGTATTATTGAGCTGCCGAGAGATTTTGGCGAGGTTAAGGGCGAGGGCGAGCAGGCTCGGCCGACTGGCACTATCAATGTCTTGTACGCCAAAGGCTCCGAGCAAACCGGTAGCGCTCTCACCGCGGTGATGAACCAGATTGCCAATGAAATAAACAAGCACCTGGGTCAGCCAGAAGCGCCGCTGAAAGCCGCTGGCAAAGCTGTCGGCGACGAGCAGCTGAAGTCGTTTGATTATACCTTTACCGGGCTGCTGGCGTTTAGCTTGATGAGCATGGGCATCTTTGGTTTGGCGAACCAAATGCCGGCTGAAAAGCAGCGCGGCTCGTACCGCCGTCTGCGTGCGGCGCCGTTTACCTCGGGCCAGCTGATCATCTCCATGGCGATTCATTATACGATTATCTCGCTGCTCAGTTTGATCATGATGATCGTTGTCGGCACGCTGCTGTTCCATTTCAATATGCGCGGCGATTGGCTGCTGTTCTCATTGATGTCAGTGATTTCGGCGATGATGATGGTGGGCTTAGGATTATTAATCGGCGGTTGGGCGAAGAACGAAAATCAATCAGCACCGTTGTCTAATTTGATTTCTTTCCCGATGATGTTTCTATCTGGAGCATTCTTTCCGGCATTCCTCTTTCCAGAATGGTTGCGCGGCGTAACGCAATTTATCCCAATGACGCCGGTTGTGGATGGTTTCCGCTTGATTATGACCGAGCAAGCTAGCCTCATCGAAGTTCTGCCGCAAATCGGCGCTGTTGCTGCTTGGGTTGTTGTTATTTATATCGCGGCGATTAAGCTGTTTCGGTGGGAATGAAATTTGAGAGTTGGCGGTAGGGTAGCTACCGCTCCTGCTCTTGTCCTGTTAATCCAGACTTAGTTCTATGTGCTGCTAGCCACGCATCGAGTTCGGTGTAAAACTTCTCAGGATTACAACCAAAGAATTGATGTCGCAATCGCGATGAAATACGCTCGTGTAGGGAATGTGGTTGATAGATTCGCAGATGTTTGAGCGGTGCCATAGTTATCGTACTCGAAATTCCATCCCATTGAGATATTGGTAAAATTGATACGAGTTTGTTATCAACTGATGGGTCAATGTCGCAGACTGATCCATTAATAAATACACGAAGCATAACGTGTCGCTCGTTTCGACATTGACGTAGTTTAAGAATACGATCAGGTATTGGTAAATCCTGCCAATTAAATACGCTAATTAACAACTGGCTTGCTATGTCAACTTTTTGTAATTCTCGCTGTAAATACACGCATTTTTGGTAGCATGACCACATCCCATTATTACCACTTGTTCCGTATGGCAAGTCGCGGATCTTCTCGAATAAGATAACTGCTTTTTGAATATTCATAAGGCGAATGGTTGGGCTAATGTGCAGAATAATATTTTCATGATGTATAATAACACATATGAAGTGGCTCGATGATATAGTAAATACGTTTCAGGATGCTAATAAAGATATTTTGGTTTCCTCGGGCGCATCGCCGTCAGGTGTGTATCATGTGGGTCATCTGCGTGAAATCGTTATCGCTGACGCCGTAGTGCGGGCGCTGAAGCAGGCAGGCATTCGGGCGCGCCACGTTCACGTTTCAGACAACCTAGATGCTTTTCGTAAGGTGCCGGTCAATCTGCCGGCCAGTTACGAACAGTATTTGGGTATGCCACTCTGTACGGTGCCGTCACCAGATGATCGGTATGATTCGTGGGGGGATTTTTGCCTGAAGCCATTCCTCGACAGTGCCGATAAAATTGGCATCACCATGGATGTGGTATATGCCAGCGATAAGTATCGGAGCGGGTTTTTTGTGCCGGCCATTGAGCGCTCGCTGAGCCGCATCGACAAAGCTAAGTCAGCCATCCAGGAAGTGTCGGGCCGGCAGCTGGATGACCAGTGGTCACCAATTCAGGTCATGGAGCATGGTCGGCTTAAAAACCGCCGGTTTGTCAGCATGGATAGCGATGCTAAAACGATTACCTATCGTAGCCAAGACAGCTCGGAGCACACGATTCGGTATGACGATGGTCAAGTGAAGCTGGACTGGCGACTGGACTGGCCGGGGCGGTGGTGGCTGCTCGGTGTTGATATTGAGCCGTTTGGTCGTGATCACGCGACGAAGGGCGGTTCGTATGATACCGGCAAACGGATCGCTCGTGAAGTCTATGGCATTGATGCGCCAGTGCCAGTGCCGTATGATTTTATCAATCGCACTGGCGATACCAAAAAGATGAGCGCCAGCAAAGGCACCGGCGTGAATGCGCACGATGTTGTCGATATGTTGCCACCTGAGGTGGTACGCTATTTTATGCTCCGGTATTCGCCGGCCAAGCGGCTGTATTTTGATGAAACCGATAGCCTGGTGCGGCTGGTTGACGACTTCGCGGCGATGAAGCAGCAGCCGCAAAATGAGCTCGATGAACAGCTATTATTCTTGTGTACTGACGGGCTAGATCACCCAGCGGTCAGCTCAATTCCATTCTCGCATCTGGTCATTTCATGCCAAGCGGCGCTGTGCGACATGGCAAAAACGATTGAGATTTTGCGGCGCAGTCCGGAATACGCTTGCATCGTCGACGAGGAAGAGACGGTGATTATCACGGAACTAGGCTATGTCAGTCGGTGGCTGGAACAATGGGCGCCTGAGTCATTGAAGTTTCGCCTAGCGGACGAGGTACATCCCGATGAGTTTTCACCAGAACAAAAAGAATACCTGCGGCGATTAGCTGACGATATCGCCGGGGCACCGGCTGAGGCCGATGGTAATTGGTTTCATCAAGCAATTTATGCCTACAAAGAAAGCGGCTTGCTGCCGCCGCGGGAACTATTCACCACGATCTACCGCGTGTTAATTGGCAAAGATTCCGGCCCGCGCGCTGGCTGGTTCTTGTCGATTTTACCGCGGGATTGGCTGATTGAGCGATTGCGACTAGTCAATTAGAAGCCTGTTCAGCGATTAAGCTTTTCCGGTGGAAATAGGGAAGCGAAGCTCTAGCCGTCTGGCAGCTTTATCAAAATATATCAGTAATTTGCCCGTTTTCGCTTGCTTTTCATCGAATAGCCGTATCTGTCGCTTAAAACATTCTTTTTGTTTTCGAAAATAGCTTTTATGTTTTGGAAAATTGCCTTTCTGTTTTGTGCGATTTTTACCGTTTTCCATAATGCTAACGCTGTATTATAATTAGACTAGCTATAGTGAAGCTACACCAGAAGGGGGAATTATGACATTTGAAGAAGTACAAGAGTTAGTGATGAGTCATATTCGTGCGCGGAAGTGGGATGAGACGAATGATTCGCGCGGTTTGGCGATATCGTTGTCGCTGGAAGCTAATGAATTATTAGAATATTTCCAGTGGGGCGACAAGCATATCGGCACCAAAGACGACATGGCGAGCGAACTGGCCGATATCATTATTTATGCTATTCAATTTGCTGCGCGCTTTGATATCAATATCCCCGAAGCGGTTGCTGCAAAAATTGCCAAGCAAGCCGAAAAATATCCGGTCGAGATTTTTGAGATTGAAGATGAAGCCGAGCAAAATCGCCGCTGGCTAGAAGCTAAGAAAAATTATAAGAAGGATACGACGTTATGAAAAAGAGGGTTGGCATGAATAAAAAAACTATTGCCATTATCTCTGTAATAATTATTCTGTGCGGAGCGGCGGTTGGATTGTGGTATAACTACCAGCACACTACCGAGCAAACGAAGTCCCCGTCTCTGGCAGCTACTATGTCCGACTCTGCCAAATTCAAGTCAGAATATCCGCGAGTGGCGGCGAATAATCGCTTCGTTTATACCAGCGATAAAGAAATCCTTGATATCTTTGATCGCGGCAGCGGTGTGGTTTTCTTGGGTTTTCCGCAATGTCCGTGGTGCCAGCATTTGAGCGAACACGTTGACCGGGCAGCTCGGGCTGAAGGTGTTGATAAAATATACTATTTGAATATTCGCGACGCTCGCGCTAGCAACAACGAAGTTTACCAAAAATTAGTCAAGAAACTAGATCCATACTTGGATAAAGATGACAACGGCAAGCCGCGGATATTTGTGCCGGATGTCTCGATTGTCAAGAACGGCAAGATTATCGGCCGCTATAAAGAGGAGTCGACCGGCGACGATAACATCACGCCGGATAAATACTGGACGAGCGAAAGGATTGAACGGACATCGTCGCAGCTGCGCGGATTTATGCGGCAGTTGAAAGGTTAATTTTCTGGATTAGCATCGTCTTTTGGCTGTTGTTTGTTGCTTTTACGCTGGCGTTTCGGTTGGACGCCGACCAGATAACTCCCAATCGTCCAGCCTTTGGCAATCCTTGGTATGATAAACAACTGAATAATAATCCAGACCCCTAGCTCTGAGAGATAGAATTTACCAGGTTGTATGGTGTCTATGAAAAACGGATAAACTAGCGACCGGGTAACTACTGAGGCGAAGATAATAAGGGCTATATTGATGCAGCCGGCTAAGAATTTATTGCGGCGATTAGGCGCGGCGTAGTTTTCGTCGCTGAGTTTGACGCTGGGAACTTTATAGCCGATTAGCCATGTCAACATAAATCCGAGCAAGCAGCCAAAGGTATTGGTTATTAAATCATTAACATCAAACAGCCGATAACTACAAGGGTATAAACCGAACACGCCAGTTAGCTGCGTCACCTCTATTAGCATCGATAAAAGAAAGCCGCTTAGCAACGCAAATTTCCAATGCTTGTGAAAATACGCTTTCATAAAAATGCCCAGCGGCACAAAGAAAACGATATTCATGACTAATTGCAGCGTGATATATAGGGTATCTTTGTTAGGCTGAACAACGTCGTTAACCCAGTTGAAGGGGATAAGTTGTGGCTGGATGTGATATGTTTGGCAAAAGGCAATCGGGTCTTTTGGTACTGGCGATAACGTAAAAAAGATTAGCCCTGTGAAATAGAGAATTGAGCCGTAGGAAAAGAATACATACGACCACGTTACGCGCCGGCGCATGATCAGCCGTGAAATGATGAATGGTATGGTCAAGAGGATGCATAAAAAAGGCCAGAAACTTAAAGATCCGATCAGCGGCGCTGAAAATGAATTGAGAAATTTTAGCATTAATTAACGCCGCCAGCCTTCAAGATCGCCTTTAGCCCATTCTCGCCGCCAGCGAAACCGCTGGTCTGGTAGTCGTTGATGACCATGTACGGCAAGCCGTTCACGCCAAGCGATAGGGCTTTTTGGGTGTTGTCGTTGATTTCTTGCTGGTGGGAGTCGCCTTTCATACAGTCGGCGAACTTGGCGGTGTCCAGGCCGGCATTCTTAGCAGATGTTTCGAAGTAGCTGAGTGGCAGCAGCGGGATTTCTTTTGGCACAGCGACGTTTTTGACGCCGATGCCTTTATCGAAGTAGTCCGTTTTGATGCGCGGTACGATGTCGTGAGTGTATTGCCAATATTTATCCTGGTCGGCGGCGCAGAAGGCGGCTTTAGCGCCTTGCTCGGTGTTTGGTACTTTATCCTTTAACAAAGTGACGATTCGGTGTTCGTAGCGTAATTTGCCAGATTTGATATAGTCGTTTTTGAAAGAATCACTGCTGGTAGCGTCTTCGACTTGGGCGCAGAATGAGCAGAAATAATCGGTGTAATCGATAAACACATTCTTCGCATCTGCCGAGCCTTGAGACATGTGTTCGTTCCATGGTTTGCTGTTACCGATATGCTGGTTCGGCGGCCGGTTGACGATGCCGTAGATAAATAAAGCGACGATGCCGATGACGATGATCGATAAAACAATCCAAATTGGGGCAATGCCGCGTTCTTGTTGATGACTCATGATTTTTCCTCCTGTTTGGCTAATTGTGCATAAACGAATGCGATTTGTCCAGATTTGTAAAGTGATGCCATGCTAAGTACAAGTGCCAATATGAGTACGATAGTACCAGCAACATTGGCGGCGGTAGCAGCCGCTGCTCCCGAAAAAAACAGAGTAACGATCGGCAAGATTAGCGAGGTGCCGCACGGTACGCAGCCGAGGCCGATAGCGGCAGCGATCGAGGCAATACCGCTGACGCTGAGTTGGCGAGCTACGTCTTGTTCGTTGCGTTTGTTGCGCCGTGCTGTAAATATTACAACTGAAAGCGATAAGCCTTGCAGAATAGAGACGATTAGCAGCAGCGCGCCGTTTGGCGTGGTGAAACCTTGTTTGAATAGTTCGGCAAGCATATTACCAGCAACAGCGAATTTATCGACAATTGATAGCCGCGATAAAAACAACGGTCCATAGAAGTTGCTGTTAATTGCAAAGAAAATAATAATGGCGAATAACAAAGAAAACCCCGCCGCCAGCACGCTGTAGCGCGGCAGTTTCAATAGCGCGCCGATACCAGCAGCGGCAGTTTTGACAGTTTCTTTTTGCTGTCGAATACGCTCCATATGATTCTTATTATACGCTAAAATTTGGAGAATTGGACTATCCTTGGTTCTTTGTTCTTGGGGCAGGAGGTGGTATTCTGTATGTAAATTATGTTGTTAACTTTTGATACTTCCTTAGCCGTCAGATATACTAGTGCCTCGCAAAAGGTGCGTGTTTTGACTGAGGATTGGGTTGAGCGAATGATTTTTTGTCCGAATTGCGGCCAAGATCATTTCGTAAATTATGAAAACAATCGTCCGGTAGCAGATTTCTATTGCCAAAATTGCCAAGAAGATTTCGAGTTGAAAAGTAAGAACGGTAAAATTGACAAGAAAATTGTTGATGGGGCATACGAAACAATGATTAAGCGTTTGCAATCGGACAATAATCCTAATTTCTTTTTGCTGGGTTATACGTCGGGCTATTCCGTCTGTAATTTTGTGGTTATCCCGAAGCAGTTTTTTACTCCGAGCATTATTGAGCGACGGAAACCCTTGGCCGATACAGCTCGCCGAGCTGGCTGGGTTGGCTGTAACATTCTGCTTAGCAATATTCCTGATTCTGGCAAAATATACTTGGTTCGTGATGGGGTGGTGATCCCGCGGAGTACAGTCTTGACGAAATGGCGGAAAACGTTATTTTTGCGCGAGGAAAATAAAATGTCAGTGCGGGGCTGGATGCTTGATATTATGCGGTGCATTGAAAAGGTCGATCGGGCTGATTTTACACTTGACGATATGTATGCTTTTGAGAGTGAACTGGCGGCCGCCCATCCAGAGAATAACCATATTAAAGATAAAATTAGACAACAGCTGCAAATATTACGCGATAAAGGCTACATTGAGTTTGTCTCGCGCGGACATTATCGTTTGATTTGATTGATCATATAATCAATGGCATAGGCATACAGGTTAAGTAATTTGCATGGAGAGTAGATATAAACTATACACTGAGTGTATAAAACTCTTGCAATAACTAAACACTGGGTGTATAGTAAGAGTATGAGCGTTCAATATACACTGTTAGGTTTTTTAGCGGAAGAGTCAAATTACGGCTATGAGTTGAAGAAAAAATATGACGGTTATTTTGGCAAAGATAAGCCAATTTTAACTGGTCAGATATATTCAACTTTGGCGCGGCTCAAACGCGATAACAAGGTCAAAGAGATTGCCGATACCAGCGAATCGGGCGGGCCGGATCGGGTTCGGTATGAAATTACCGATGAGGGCAAGCAGGATTTACAAGCATGGTTGGAATCACCAGAGGCGCCGTCACCGCAACTGCAAGCGACGATGTATATAAAGGCGGTATTGGCGATTTTGAAAGACGGCGATGCGTCACCGTATTTGGATAACCAACGGCAGGCGCACATCCAGCGGATGCGCGAGCTGACAGCGCAGCGGCGCGATAGTAGCTTGTCGGACATGCTGCTGATTGATCATGCACTGTATCATTTGGAGGCGGATTTGCGCTGGATTGAATTAACTATTTCGCGGTTAACGCGGCTAAAGGAGGAAATTTTGCATGAGCAAACCAATAATTAGCGCTAAAAATATTAAGAAGTCGTTCGGGCAAACGCACGCGCTGCGCGGCGTCAGCCTGGATGTCGAGGCGGGCGAAGTGCTGGCGATTATGGGTCCGTCGGGCTCTGGTAAGTCGACGCTGCTACATAGCTTGGCGGCGATTACCAAGGTTGATAGCGGTGAGATTGATTTCGACGGACGGCGGATTGACAAACTGAGCGATGATCAGCGCAGTATTTTACGGCGCACCAGCTTTGGTTTTGTCTTTCAGTTTGGACAGCTGGTGCCGGAGCTAACGGCGTTGGACAATGTGGCGCTGCCGCTGCTACTCAACGGCGTCAAGCGTAAAGAAGCCTATCAGCAGGCGAAAACATGGCTGAATAAGGTTGAACTAGGCAATAAAGCTGACAGTATGCTTGGCGAGTTGTCGGGCGGACAAATGCAGCGGGTGGCGATTGCTCGGGCCATGGTGATTGAGCCGAAAGTGCTGTTCGCTGATGAGCCGACTGGTTCGCTGGACAGTTTGAATTCAGAGAGAGTTATGGAGCTATTCATTAAAACCGCCAAAGACCACGGTACGACAGTTATCATGGTGACGCACGAACCGACGATTGCTGCTTATGCTGATCGGGAAATTATTGTCCGTGATGGGCAAATTTCTGGTGTTGATATAGCGGTAAATACATCAAGCAAGCCCGGTAAAACCAATGCGGGGGCTGTCAAATGAGTGTCAGTTGGATGTTATTAAAAAAGTCTGGTCGCCAGTCATTCGCGCGTCTGGGCTTGACCACGGCGGCGGTGGCGCTGGGGATCGTGCTGGTGTGCTACTTTACAGCTGGCGTCAACGGTCTAATGGGGCGTGTTAATGGATTAGCAATTAATACGGCGGCGTATCAGGCAGCCCGCGGTGTAGCCGAACAAAAACCGATTGCTGGTGTCGAGCCGCTGAAAGTTGGCGGTACCCGTCGCGGTGATGCGTCGAAGTGGCGCGGTCAATATATCCAGTATTACTCGATGTACGGTACGGCTAAATCGCCGCAGTTTGCCAAACTAAAAACGCCGCGTCCTGGCGAATATTACTTATCAAAAGCGTTGGCTGATGCGGTCGCTAAACACCCAGAGGATAATATCTTGGCGCGTTTTGGTAAAAATACCAAATACCTCGGCGTAATTCCTAGCGAATATACCGCCAGTCCGGATGCATTGATGATAGTGCGCGGTGCTAGCGCCGAGGAAGTGGCCGAGAGCGATGCTTTTACCAAATCTCAGGGGCAGCCGTCATACTTTGCTGATGTTTATCGGACGGACGCTAACGGATTAAAATCGGATGCTAAAATAGACCCAGTTGCCGTCATTGTATTTGGCGTCGGCGGGACGATCTTGCTGTTTCCAATTGTCATTTTCGTGTCGGTGGCGACGCAGCTGGGCGCAGCGCAGCGCGAGAAACGCTACGCCGCTTTGCGGCTGATCGGCGCGACTAAGCGGCAGGTGGCACGGGTGTTGATGTTGGAATCGCTGTTGGCGTCGGTGGTTGGCGTGCTGATCGGGCTGGGCGCGTTTTGGCTGCTGCAAGCGCCTCTGCAGGATTTCAAGATGGACGGCATGCGGTTTAATCCTGGCGATTTGGTGCTAACTGGCACGCAATACGCGTTGATTATCGGTTTGACACTGGGATTAACGATGTTTGTCAACTGGCGGCGGATGCGCCGGGCGCAGATTTCGCCGCTGGGCGTGTCGCGTTCGGTTGAAAAGGTGAAGAAATTGCGCGCTTGGCGGGCGCTGGTACCGGCACTTGGTATTGCGTTCTTTGCTTGGCTGTCGTCGAAGCCAGGGCGGGATTGGCTGGCGGCTAATAAAGAATCAGCTCTGCCGTCGGTATTATTGATGGCGGCGCTGTTACTGGTAATGTTCGGCTTGATTCTGGCTGGCGGCTGGCTGACTAATAAGCTGTCGCTGTTGGCAGCGCGCTGGGCTAATAATGCCTCGATGCTGATCGCTGGTAAGCGTACGGCGGTGCATTCGCGGACAATTTTCCGCAGCGTCAGCGGCGTGGTATTGGCGCTGTTTGCGGGCAGCTTTTACTTGACAGCGACCAGTGGTATTGAAGGCTTAAACGCTCAAGCTATCAAAGATAACGGCTTTTCACAATTAAAGCGCGGCACGGCAGTTGTCATCGGCCGATCGCTGCCAGGCGACATGGCGGAGCAGCTGCAGCAAAAATCTTACATCACGTCGGTGGCGACGATCTATCCGCGTGAGGACGGCGATGCAATTCGCTGCCAGGATTTGGCGAAGTATACCGAGCATACTTGTCCGAATAACGTCCGGCCCGACCAATTTGCGCTGTTGAATTTTGACGCGCCAGTAGTCAAAAAGGTGTCGCTAATTAACGATAAGGTTGATACGAACGGCGTGAAAGAATATTTGGTGACATTGAAGTCAGATAATGATATCGAGAAGTTGCGCACCTTGGTGACGGCGAAAGCTAATCAGTACGACTTGACCTATGCGGTGAGCGGCACTGACTCTAAAAGACCGCATATCAATCCGACGATTCGCGAATTTGCCGACTTAGCCTATGTTGGTATCGGCGTGACGCTGTTCGTGGCGGTGGCGAGCTTGATCGTCTCGACGATTGGTGGACTGATGGAGCGTCGTCGTTCGCTATACACCTTGCGTCTCGGTGGTATGCGCCTCGTCCAGCTGAAACGTTTGGTGATGGTTGAATCGGTGGCGCCGCTACTGACCACCTCGATTCTGTCATGTGGTTTTGGCGTGTGGACGGGAGCGGTGTTTACTAGTACATTCTCGACGACGCTGAAGCCAGTGTTGACGCCAACGTACTTTGCCATCGTTGGTATCGGTCTGGCGGCAGCCATCATCGGTATTTATCTGATTCTGCCGATGGTTGATAAACTGACGCGGGCGGAAGCTAACCAGACCGAGTAGTGTGTCTCGGTCTGAGGGCTGTCTCATCAAAAGCGTTCCGGTTGATGACTGGAGCGCTTTTTTTGCCCTGCATTGATTCAATCAAGACCGGGGGCTTCGGACGTTTGCGGCCAAATGCGGCCTTACGACGATGGAGGGTGTTATAGGTGAAACTTAATTATTGTTTTTGGAACTTTACGCGGTCGTTAATTATATTCACTTTTACTGCCATGCCATCATGGATTCGCCCATCAATCAGCTCTAGCGCTAGCGGGTCAAGAATACGTTTTTGTACCAAGCGTTTCAGCGGCCGAGCGCCAAAGGCCGGGTCGTAACCGTCGCGCGCCAGCATATCGCGGACGCTATCATCAAACTCGAGCGTAATATCGCGGCTGTCTTTGACTTGGCGGGCGACGCGTTTCAGCTGAACGTCGACAATTGCCCGCATCGCTTCTGGTCGAATGCGGTCAAAAATCACGATGTCATCGATGCGGTTGAGAAATTCTGGTCGGAAGTGCTGGCGTAATACCTCAAGCATTTGATTATCCAGTGCCGACAAATTGTCGCCAGTAAAATCCATAATCGTTTGCGAGCCGACATTGCTGGTCATGATGATGACTGTGTTGGAGAAATCGACTGTCCGCCCCTGGCCATCGGTCAGGCGGCCGTCATCCAACACCTGGAGAAGTACGTTGAAGACGTCGGCATGGGCTTTCTCGATTTCGTCAAACAGCACCACGCTGTAGGGGCGGCGGCGCACCGCTTCGGTGAGTTGCCCGCCTTGGTCGTAGCCGACGTAGCCTGGCGGCGAGCCAATCAGGCGGGCCACGGCGTGTCGTTCCATATACTCACTCATATCGATACGAATCATGGCGTGCTCGTCGTCAAATAATTCGCGGCACAGGCTACGGGCCACCTCTGTCTTGCCCACGCCGGTAGGGCCGAGGAAGAGGAAAGAACCAATTGGCCGGTTGGTATCACTTAGGCCAGCACGCGAACGGCGAATAGCACTGGCCACGGCGGCGATGGCCTTGTCTTGACCAATCACTTGCGTGCTAATATGTTCCTCTAATTTGGCTAGTTTACTGGATTCAGTCTCAATCAGCCGCTCCACCGGAATGCCCGTCCAGCGCGCCACCACGCTAGCGATGTCGTCGGGGGTAACTTCTTCACGCAGTAGGCGGTCGGCCGGTGGAATGGCGGCCAGTTCTTGGCGGGCGGCAGCCAGCTTTTTCTCCAGCTCTGGCAAGTCGCCGTATTTGATACGGCTGGCGGTGGCCAGATCGGCGTCGCGCTCGGCGATTTCCAGTTGCGAGCGCAAACTATCCATCTTTTCAGTAGCGGTATTGACGGTCTGGAGAATGTCTTTTTCATGCTGCCATTTGCTGTCAATCACCTCGGCCTGAGCCCGAAGGTCGGTGATTTGTTGCTTAATTTCCTCTGTGCGGGACTTGGCGTGCTCGGATTTGTCTTTTTTCAGTGCGGCTTCTTCAATCTCCAGCTGCAAACGGCGGTTATTCAGCCGATCAAGAGCAATCGGCACGCTCTCAAGCTGCATCTTTAGAGCGCTGGTCGCTTCATCCAGGAGGTCAACGGCCTTGTCAGGTAAAAAGCGGTCAGGCAGATAGCGGGTGGACAGCCGCGCCGCCGCCACGATGGCATCATCAGAGATTTTAACGCCGTGATGTACCTCGTATTTTTCTTTCAAACCGCGCAAAATCGCCACAGTGTCGTCAAAACTCGGCTCGCCGACGTAAACTGGCTGAAAGCGCCGTTCCAGGGCCGCATCCTTCTCGACATGCTGGCGATATTCTGCCAAGGTTGTCGCGCCGATCATGTGTAGTTTACCGCGCGCCAGGGCGGGTTTGAGCATGTTGCCGGCGTCCATGCTGCCTTCGGTTTTGCCGGCACCGACCATGGTGTGAATTTCATCAACGAACAAAATAATTTCGCCGGCGGCCTCTTCAACTTCTTTCAAAATTGCTTTGAGGCGCTCTTCAAATTGGCCGCGAAAGCTCGCGCCGGCCAGTAAACTAGAGATTTCCAAGGAAATCAGCCGCTTGTCCTTTAGTGAGGCTGGCACGTCGCCCTTGACGATGCGCTGCGCTAAGGCCTCGACAATGGCGGTTTTACCGACGCCCGGCTCACCGATGAGGACTGGATTATTTTTAGTGCGTCGGCTGAGTATTTGCATGGTGCGGCGAATTTCCTCGTCGCGCCCGATAACCGGATCAAGTTTATGTTCCCTGGCGAGCGCCGTGATATCGGTGCCGAATTTCTCCAGCGGCTGCTCAAGCTCTTCTTGCATATTTGGTGGCATAGATCCTCCTTTGATTTTTTGGGCTTTTCTAAGTCCGTATTTATGATGCGCCGCGGCAAGAGACAGAGCGGGGATAATTGATATGATTATCATAGCAAATTGGCACTCTCAGTGCAAGAGTGCTAGAAATATCATTTAAGATTTAACGATGATCTTGCACGCCCCCAGCGGCTTATGTCATTATTAACCATATGAAATCATCACGATTTTTTACAGTAATGTGGCCGGCTTTTTTATGCGGAATAGTCTGGCAAATACTGCAGTTTATGCCGCAGGAATGGAGTTTCGCTAAACAGCTGACAGATCCGTTGACAACGGCATTTATTCTGATCGGCGCTTGTCGCTACAATCGGCTACACGGTACTGAAGCGAAAACATTGCTGGCAGCGTTAGTTCTGTTTGTGATTGCCGGAGCAATTTTTGCGTTTTTGCCATTTAGTTATTTTATCGCTGGCTTGGCGGTGTTTTTGCTGGCGCATGTGGTGCTTTGCATCATCAATTTTAATCGGCTGCGTGCAGCTTGGCGGTCAGGCTGCCGACCGCGTCTGTTCATGGTTATTTTAGCAGCAATCTGTTATATAGGATTGGTAGGATTTGTATTGCAAGCAGTATTACCGCAAGTTCACGATGCCATGCTCGCCAATGCGATCGTCGCGTATACTGCAGTAATTACCGTAATGGCAATTAGCGCGGCGACAGCTGTAGCGACACGCTATCAATCGCGCTGGTGGTGGGCGGCAATCGGCGGCGGCATGATGGCGATATCTGATGCTTGCCTGGCGCTGCGCATGTTTGGCGGCGTATCTGAAGCATGGGTTGGTTATGCTATCATGCCGTTATATTGGGGCGGTATCATATGCTATGTTGCTTCTGAGGTAATGCGCCAGGAAAATGAAGCCAGCTTATAAGCTTTCAGACTAAAACTTAGTAAGATAATCTGTTTGTCGGGAACAGTAATGGTATAATTAAAGTAGACAAGGGTTCTTTTGGTAAGATAGCAAAAGACGGGTATATAAATTTGAGAAGGAGTAAATAATTTCAATGAACATTCTCGTTACTGGCGGCGCTGGATATATCGGCAGCCACACTATCATTGAACTGCTGGCGTCGGGTCACGGCGCGGTGGTGGTTGATAATTTATCAAATTCATCCGCCGAGAGTTTGCGGCGGGTTGAGGAGATTACCGGCCAGTCGGTGCCGTTTCATGAGTTTGACCTATGTGATCGGGCGCGGCTGGCTGAGTTGTTTAAGTCTGAGACAATTGACGCAGCGATTCATTTTGCGGGCCTGAAAGCCGTCGGCGAGTCGGTGGAAAAGGCGCTGCTCTATTATCAGAACAATTTGGAAAGCACATTAACACTGCTGGATGTCATGCAGGAATTTAATGTGAAAAAGCTAGTCTTTTCTAGCTCGGCAACGGTGTACGGCGACCCGGCTCGGCTGCCGATTACCGAAGATATGCCGCTGTCAGCTACTAATCCGTACGGCCAAACCAAGCTGATGATTGAGCAGATTCTGCGCGATGTGGCGGCGACCAAGCAGGGCTGGCAGTTTACCTCGCTGCGCTATTTCAATCCCGTTGGCGCCCATCCGAGCGGCCGTATCGGCGAAGATCCGTCGGGCATTCCGAACAATTTGCTGCCGTTCGTATCGCAAGTGGCAGTCGGCAAGCGCGATCACTTAAGCGTGTTTGGCGACGATTATGACACGCCGGACGGCACGGGCGTGCGCGATTATATTCACGTGGTTGATTTGGCGCGGGCGCATGTGGCGGCGTTGGAGCATTTGGGCGAGCCGGATGAATATAAGGTGTATAACATCGGTACTGGCCGCGGTACGTCGGTGTTGGAGTTGGTGAAAGCGTTTGAAGCGGCGTCGGGCCGGGACGTTCCATACCAAATCACGCCGCGCCGGCCTGGCGACATCGCCGCATGTTATGCTGACCCAAGTTTGGCAGAGGCAGAACTGGGCTGGCGAGCGGAATTGACAATTGAGGACGCTTGCCGCGACGCCTGGAATTGGCAAAGTAATAATCCGAACGGTTTTAATTAGTCTGATTGCTAGTTTTGACGGCCAGACTTTGAAAAGATTTTTTTCTCGTAATAATTTGAGCGTTTTGACAATTCGCTATTTAGCTGGTCGATTCCGCCAAGCTGTTCGGTCAATGTTTGTTTATTAGCAAATAGATTAGTCCCCAAACCTAGCCGTTCGCCATCAATCTTTACGCCCAGCGCTGCCAAGGTTGACGGATACATATCAAATGTCGTCATCAGGCGGTTATGGGTTTTTTCTGCGGCGGTTGCCGGGTTGATGAAGGCATTATAAATAGTTCGCTGATAGTTCGGTTCTGAGATTTTTTCGTCATAATATGAAGTTTGCATACCCAAGTGGTCGCCTGACATGACAATCGTGGTGTTTTCATAAAACGGCTGAGACTGTACCCATTTGACGAATTCTGCCACTTGTTTGGACGAGCAGGCGTGGACGTTGTCGTACTTATTGGCGAATGTTTTAGCGCACGTTTCATCCAAATAGCCGTCGGTAAAATGAGTATCAGCAGTCAATAGCTGTAAATTGAAGGGCTTGTCTGACGAAGCCAGTCGCGAGGCCTCTTCGCGGGCAAACTGGAATAATTTTTTGTCCTCATAACCCCACCAGACTTTATAATCCTCAGCAATTTGGCCGTGCTGTTTGGCGTAATTATAATCTTGGATATCGTAATTTCCATGTTGCGTGAGCAGCTTATCGCGTCCGCCGAAACTCGCTTCCGAACCCATGATAAATGTTTGATTATAGCCTTGCTGTTTCAAAATATCGCCCAGAGTGTAGGCGCCCGGTAAAAAATTATTAAGCATGCCCATGCTGTTATGATCTTGTCCAAAAATATTTTCTTTCAACGGTACGCCGGCTGACTGTGCTGCCATGCCGCCGACGGTGAAGGCTGTACCGTTGGCTGACATCGCGCCGCCCAAACCGGAGGATTTATTGGAAAAGGAAGTGTTGTCTAAGGCTAGTTCTTCCAGCTCGGGAATGATAGATTTTTCGGATTGGCCGCCGTTATTTTTCGACGCAATGGTATTTTCCATGGACTCCATGAATATGTAAATAAGATTGCGTTTTTTGGCAGGAAATGTTAATTTGGCGGTTTTTGGATTGACATAATATTCTTCGTATAGTTTGGTTGATTGCATGAGCGCGTAAGCATAAGCCGGCACGCCGAAGCTTTGCAGCAGCAGCGTAAATGATAAAACGAACGCCACTAGTGCGTAGGCAAATTTATAGCGCAGGCGAATAGCGCGCCGCGCTGGTTTTTCGGGTTTTTTTAGTCTATTTCTAAGGCGGTTAGTCAATCGATGCGAGTACGACCAAGCTTTATCAATCACCGGCAAAGACATAATAGTGAAAGCTATTAGCGCCAGCGGAATGTTCTTAAACACTGCTTCCCAAATATTGTCCGATTTGCCGCCAGCCAATCCGTTGGTAAAATAGAAAATAATTTCGTCGATTTGCGAATCTTTGAAATGAGTGGATTTATATTGATTGGCAGTTAAAAAAACCGCCGCTAACAGTAGCAGCATGGCAACAGCCAACCGCGCTAAACGACTTTTCGTTAGCTTGAACTCTCGCATTACTTTGTCTATTATACCATTTTTATTAACATTTGCGGAAAAATAGCGTATAATTGCAAGCATGAGCAAGAACAAGCGATTGGCAAATGCGGGCTGGTGGATTGGTCTGGCGCTGTTTGCTGGGATGATCTGCTTGATGCTGGGCGATATTTTGCAGCGCGACGGCGTGATTGGCTCGAAAACTGATGTGCTGGTGATGGGGACAAATGCCGGCTTTAAGCCGTTTGAATATATTGATAATAATGAAATTGTTGGTTTCGATGTCGATTTGGCGCGGGAAATTGCCAAAAGCATGGGCAAGGAATTGAAAATTGAAGATATGTCGTTTGACGGGCTGCTGTCGGCACTAGACAGCGGGCAGATTGATATGGTGGCGGCGGGCATGACAGTAACGCCGGAACGGGCGAAAAATGCGCTGTTTTCTGATCCGTATTATTCGGCGTCGCAGCGCATAATTGTTAAGAAGGGCAGCCCGATTCGCAATAGATATCAATTGTCGGGGCGAAAAATCGGCGTACAGCTGGGCACGACTGGCGATACGCTGGCATCGAAAATTGCCGGCGCGGCGGTTACACAATTCCAGACGGCGCCGAGCGTCTTGCAGGAACTAAGCGCCGGGAAGATCGAAGCGGTCATTCTGGACGATGCTCCCGCCAAGCAGTACACGGCTGGTTTTCCTGGTTTGGAAATTTTGCCGGGCGCGCTCAGCGACGAAAGTTATGCCATTGCCATTAAAAAAGACAATACGGATTTGTTAGAGAAGGTTAATAAAGAAATTGCCAAGATGAAAAAGGACGGCCGCTACGATAAATTAATCCGCAAACACTTTGGCGAGGAGGCAAAACCGTGAGTTTTTGGGAAGTGATTTTCGGCGGCGAGCGCTGGTTATTCTTATGGCACGGACTGGAAGTAACGCTGGTTTTAACGGTGTTGTCGCTTATCTTAGGCTCGATAATCGGCGTAATTATCGCCTTGATGCGTACCTCGAATTTTCGTCCGTTTGGCAGGATGAAGGCGGGGAAGCTGGCCAAATTTAATCCCTTAGCTAGCCTGGGCAAAATCTACGTTGATATTATCCGCGGCACGCCGCTATTAGTGCAGCTGCTGATTATGTATTATGTGGTGTTTGGCTCGTACCAGTTTATGCCAAAGATTTTTGTGGCGGCGGTGGCGTTTGGTATCAACAGCGGCGCCTATATTGCTGAGATTATCCGCGGCGGTATTCAGAGTATTGATAAAGGGCAGATGGAAGCAGCGCGCTCGCTGGGTCTGAGCAATTGGCAAGCTATGCGGCTGGTTATTTTACCGCAAGCGATGAAAAACTCTCTGCCGGCGCTAATTAGCGAGTTTATTGCTTTACTAAAGGAGACGTCGGTGGTCGGCTGGATTGGCTTGAACGATATTATGCGCGGCGCTGACAATATTCGTTTTCAGACGGCTACTGCTTTCCAGTCGTTATTTGCCGCAGCGGTGATGTATCTGGTTCTAACAGCGATTTTTACGCGGGTGATGGCGCGAGTAGAAAGGAAATTGAAGCATGACGATGATCAGCGTTAAAGATTTGAAAAAAACATTCGGTAAAAACCGCGTGCTGCGCGATATTGACGTGGAAATTGACGAGGGTGAAATCGTCGTGGTGGTTGGCTCCAGCGGCTCCGGCAAGTCGACGTTTTTACGCTGCTTGAACCTGCTGGAAGAGCCGACATCCGGCGAAATTATCGTCGATGGTGTTAAAATTACCGATCCGCATGTCAATTTGAATGCTTTGCGCCAAACTATCGGTATGGTTTTTCAGCAATTTAATTTGTTTCCGAACCTGAGCGTGATTGAAAATATTAAACTAGCGCCTAAAAAACTCCGCAAATTATCGGATAAAAAGGCGACGCGCTTGGCGCGAGGTTTGCTGGACGATGTCGGGCTGCTGGATAAGGCGGATGCTTCTCCCGATAGCTTGTCGGGCGGCCAAAAACAGCGGGTGGCGATTGCCCGGGCGCTGGCGATGGAGCCGAAAATTATGCTGTTTGACGAGCCGACGTCGGCGCTGGATCCGGAAATGATTGGCGAAGTGCTGGATGTGATTCGCAAAGTTGCTGAAAAAGGTATGACGATGGTAATCGTGACGCATGAGATGAAATTTGCCCGCGAAGTCGGCACGCGGATGATTTTTCTGGACAAGGGCGAAATAATCGAAAACGGTACGCCAGCCCAGGTAATGGATCATCCGAAAACCGAGCGCGCTAAAAAATTCTTCGCCAAATAGTCCGAGTGACCTCGCTATAATTCGCTTAGAACTGGGACTTCTGTCAATTTGTTAACCAGCTGGTCCAGATTAACCTCTGTCAGATAACTCGGTAAAATTCGCGTCGTTTTCGGATCGACAAAGCCGCATTCCGCTACTTCCTCGATGCCGTGCGATGTTTGCTCCAGGTTAATGTGCTGGTAATCTTGCCAGTTGGTGATAAGGAAGAAAAATTCCAATTGTTCATTCGGGCCGT
This sequence comes from uncultured Candidatus Saccharibacteria bacterium, assembly GCA_963456375.1. Taxonomy (GTDB): domain Bacteria; phylum Patescibacteriota; class Saccharimonadia; order Saccharimonadales; family Saccharimonadaceae; genus Nanosynbacter. The sequence goes on from CAUOLH010000009.1 coordinate 32,623, forward strand.
GCGCTGATTGTTCGCCGGATTCGGCGAATTGTTCTATAAATAACAACTTACCGATTTCTGGTTTGACGCCCGTTTCTTCAATCATTTCTCGGCGTAGACCGTCCAGTAAGCTTTCGCCCATTTCCAAACCGCCGCCCGGCGTACACCAAAAATTCCGACCGTCGCTATTCCTAGCGGTTAGTCTTTGGCAAAAAATCTCGCCCTGATCGTTGATAATAATTCCGCGTACGTTAACTCGCCGCCGCATGTAACCTCCTTTAATTTTATAATTGCCAGAGGTTCTAGTTAGTGAACGTGCGCTTCAAATAATTCCTATGGTCGGGGTGATCCGATTTGAACGGACGACCTCACCGTCCCGAACGGTGCGCGCTACCAAGCTGCGCCACACCCCGACGCTAAAAATAGTATAAGCCGAGCAGGTGATTTTGTCCAATCACCGTCCGCTGGAATGGAGCTAGGTCGCCGCTTCGTGCTATAATAGAAGTTGGCTTTAGGTGGTAAAGGAACAAAATGAAACATATTTTACGAATTTTTAGCGGCTACTGGCTGATGTTCATCATCTTGGTCGGTTTTACCTACGCCATGGTGATGGCGAATTTGTGGCTGCCTGACAAGATGTCGGAAATCGTCAATAACGGCATCATCAAACAAGATATGCCGGCGATTTGGCACAACGGACTAGCGATGATTGTGGTGACGGCGGCGGGCGGACTGTGTTCGATCGTCATCGGGTTTTTGGCGGCCCGGATCGCCACCGGTATGGCGCAGAAACTGCGGACAGAACTGTTTGAGCGAGTCGAAAGTTTCGCGCTGGCGGATTTCAATAAATTTTCCACCGCCTCGCTGATCACCCGCTCGACCAACGATATTCAGCAAATTCAGATGACGTCAATCCTGCTGCTGCGTCTGGCGTTGATGGCGCCGATCATGGCAATTGGCGGTCTGCAAAAAGCCATTCATAACGCGCCAAATTTGAGCTGGATTATCGCGCTGGCAGTGTCGGTGCTGCTGGTGGTCATTGCTGTGTTATTTGTCATTGCTGTGCCTCGGTTCAAAAAATTGCAGACGCTGGTGGATAAGCTCAATTTAGTGACGCGCGAAAATCTGGTCGGTTTGAAAGTCATCCGGGCGTTTCACAACGAAAAAATTGAGCAGAAAAAGTTCCAGCAAGCCAATACCGAGCTGAATAAAATGAACTTATTTGTCAATCGGCTGATGATGCTGCTTGACCCAATCATGACGCTGGTGATGAACTTTTCTAGCGTGGCGATTGTCTGGTTCGGCGCCCATTTGATCAGTAGCGGCAATCTGCAAATTGGTAATATGATGGCGTTTTTGGAATACGCCATGCAGGTGATTATTTCTTTCTTGCTGCTGTCGATGGTGTTTATCATGGTGCCGCGGGCGGCCGTGTCGGTAAAGCGGGTGGGCGAGGTGCTCGACACGTTGCCGTCAATTGTTGATCCATCGTCGCCGCAGCAATTGCCAGATGACGCTACGGGTAAAATTGAATTCAAAGATGTGACCTTTACCTATCCAGATGCTGACTTGCCGGTACTGTCTAGTATCAATTTCACGGCCGAACCAGGGCAAACCACAGCGTTTATCGGTAGTACTGGGTCTGGCAAATCAACGTTGATCAATTTGATTCCGCGTTTTTACGATGTGTCGGCGGGACAGATCTTACTGGACGGCGTGGATATCAGAAATTTGAAGCTGGAAGATTTGTACGATCAAATCGGCTACGTACCGCAAAAAGGCGTGCTGTTTAGCGGGACGATTGTCAGTAATATCAAGTACGGCAACGCCAAAGCCAGCCAAAAATTGGTCGAAAAATCCGCTAAAATCGCGCAAGCCGCCGAGTTCATCAGCGAGCTAAAAAACGGTTACAAAAATGACATCGCTCAAGGCGGCAGCAATGTTTCCGGTGGTCAACGGCAGCGTTTGTCGATTGCCCGGGCGATTGCTGTCGAGCCGAATGTCTACATTTTTGACGATTCGTTCTCGGCGCTGGATTTCAAGACTGACGCTAAATTACGCTCGGCACTGGCAAAAGAAACCAAGCATAAAACTGTGCTCATCGTCGGTCAGCGCATCAATACCATCATGAACGCTGACAAAATCATCGTGCTGGACGAAGGTAAAATTGTCGGTCAGGGCACTCACCAGGAATTGATGAAAAATTGCCAAGTCTATCAAGAAATTGCTGCCTCCCAGCTCTCAGAAGACGACCTGCAGAAAATGTCGGCGACGACCGCGAAAGGAGCGGCATGATGGCCAAGCAAAGCATGAAAAAACGCCAGCCAGTGAAGATGGGTGGTCCAATGGGCGGCGGTATGGGCGCGGGCGAAAAAGCCAAAGACTTCAAGGGCACGGTCAAGAAGTTAGCTAAATATTTGGCGGAGTTCCGCTGGCACATGCTCATGGTGGCGATTTTTGCAGTCGGTAGCACAATGTTTGCGATTGCCAGTCCGAAAATTCTGGGCGGCGCCACCAACCAAATCGTCGAAGATTATGTCAGCATGAAAGCGTATGAAACCATCACCAGTAAGCTGCCAAATGGTGCTTCGCTGCCAGCTGGCACGACCGGTGCTGATGTACTGAAACGGCTCCCGAACCAGTCGGAAATTGAGCGTCAAATCCCGTCCAACCAGCTCGAGACCATCAAAAAGCTGGATCTTAGCCAGCGTCCAGAATTTCACTTTGAAGCTATTTGGCAGGTCGTTAGTTTGCTGATCGGTCTGTACATACTCAGCGCCATTTTCCGCTACATCCAAACCTGGCTGATGACCCAAGTGACGCAGA
>CAUOLH010000010.1:0-26759 GCA_963456375.1 uncultured Candidatus Saccharibacteria bacterium
GGCCAAAAACAGGAGCGTTGTCGCCATGGAGTCCCGGGCGAATTATTGATGACAATGTTTTTTATGACACTAATACATTTTCAAGCGTCCAGGATATTCAAAATTTTATCAATAGTCATACGCCAGCCTGCGATACGTGGGGAACTGGTCCGTCTGAGTATGGCGGAGGCACGCGAGCGCAATATGCAGCTAAACGCGGTTGGCATGGTCCACCATACGTCTGTCTGCGTGATTATCACGAAAATCCAAGTACGAAAGAGACCTCGTTTGAAAGGGGCGGCGGCTGGTTTGCTGGCGGTCTGTCGGTGGCCAATATTATCTGGAATGTATCAAAAGAGTTCGGCATTAACCCACGGGTGATGTTGGTGACACTTAAAAAAGAACAGGGTTCGCTATTTACTGATGTCTGGCCGCTCAAGAGCCAGTACAAGTACGCCATGGGCTTTGCTTGTCCTGATAGCGGGCCGGGTAATACAGCGAATTGTTCGAACGAGTATGCCGGTATGTATAATCAGCTACGGATGGCGGCGCGTCAATTTCGGCTATATACTAATCGGCCGGGTGAATATCGATATAAGGCTGGTCGGTCAAATTATATCCAGTATAGTCCAAACGCAGCCTGTGGCGGCTCATGGGTATATATCGAGAATCAAGCAACAGCTAATTTATATAACTACACCCCATATCAACCAAATCAAGGTGCGCTCAATGCCTATCCAGGGACAGCCCACTGTGGCGCGTATGGTAATCGTAATTTTTGGCGCTTCTTTAATGAATGGTTTGGTTCGCCGCTGAACTCTGTGCGAATTGAATCGCCACTGTCGGTGAGGACGGAGGGGACTGGTTCAAAACTGTTTACAGATATGACAATCACGGCATCGTTTACTATCCGTAACGCCACAAATCAGCGTCGCGATCTAGGTACTATGGCAATTGCGGGTCGAGACAGTAAATCGAATAATTATGATTTTGGTAGCCAGCGAGTTATTCTTGAGCCGTGGCAGACGTATACTTATCGAGCGACAACTAAGTTAACCAAAGAGGAGGATTATAAGTTCTGGATCACAAATTACCGTGATGGCAATGGGTGGAGCGATAATTACCCAGAGTCGGCCTCGGGTCATAGTCGTGAGATGTCAACGTTTGTCCAGACAGCACCGACTGTCACCTCGCCAATCGCCATCCAGAATCAACGGACACACGTTGGGCAATCAACACGGATTCGCTTCACGGTTAAAAATAATAGTCCGAAGCCAATCGACCTCGGTTATTTTGGCGCGGCAATTACTAGTCCGAGCGGACGAAATGCCGACGCTCGCTTTGATACGGTTAATAGCCTTGCACCGGGTGCAACCCATGTTTATGACCGGGAGTTTATTCCGCGAGAAAGTGGTACATATAAGGCACGCATCAGCGGCACTCTTGACAAGGGGGTAACCTGGACCGAGGCGCAGTATCCGGTGCCAACACCAGCTAGTGCTGGTAACCGGGCGCAGTTCACCATCCTCCCTAACCCCACTCTCACTCAGGGCATCACTTTCTCTAATTCCACTCCACGCGCCGGTGAGCCAGTGACTGCCACCTTTAAGATCAAGAACTTTGCTAGTCAACCCATCACCACGACTAACCATATCTGTTTTGTCATACGCAACCAACATGGAGCAAACTATGATCTCGGCTGTCTCCAACCAACTACCATTCAACCTGGTCAAGAACAAGAATTCAAGACCACTCGTTCCTTCCCAGTTGGTGTATACCGCGCCTACTTCTCCACCTTTGACGGCCGTACTTGGCACGAATATGCTGCTCCACCGCTTGAGACTGGTAACGAGGCGGTGAAGGGGGAGATGAGAGTGCTGCAAGATGTCGTCATGTCACAGGGATTATCAATAACGCCAGCGCCAGCGCGTGCTAGTGACAAGCTGACCGGCTCATTCACTCTGCGTAATCTTAGTTCGGCGGTGTCGCAGACTGATCAGCGCCTATGCTACATTATTCGGGGTCCACGTGGCGAGAACCATGACCTCGGCTGTCAATCGACAAAGGGAATTGCTCCAAATGGTAGTGTGCAGTTTTTGCTAAGTCGTCCTTTTGACAAACCGGGCACGTATAGAGCCTTCTTTGCGCTATACGATGGTAGTCGCTGGTACGAAGGGGTGGCGCTACCGGGGTTGACTGGCAAGGAGGTAACTAGCTTATCATTCACCATCCTCCCTAACCCCACTCTCACTCAGGGCATCACTTTCTCTAATTCCACTCCACGCGCCGGTGAGCCAGTGACTGCCACCTTTAAGATCAAGAACTTTGCTAGTCAACCCATCACCACGACTAACCATATCTGTTTTGTCATACGCAACCAACATGGAGCAAACTATGATCTCGGCTGTCTCCAACCAACTACCATTCAACCTGGTCAAGAACAAGAATTCAAGACCACTCGTTCCTTCCCAGTTGGTGTATACCGCGCCTACTTCTCCACCTTTGACGGCCGTACTTGGCACGAATATGCTGCTCCACCGCTTGAGACTGGTAACGAGGCGGTGAAGGGGGAGATGAGAGTCTCGAACTAGTTGTCTGAAAGCATATTTTTAACTTCGTTTATAAATGATTTTTCAGAGAAGTCCCGAACTGCTTTCTTGCGTAAGCATCTGGCGCTGTCAAATGAGGATTTTATGTTAGTAAGAGTAGTATTGATGGCCTTAGCGTATGCTTCTGGGCTGGTGACATCATCAACTAGCTGACCATCTTTACCTATAAAATCAGGCAATCCACCAACTCGAGCTGCGACGATTGGTAATCCTCGCAAAGCTATTTCTATTGGAGTATTTGGCATGCCATCAAAAAGCGACGTATAAAGAAAAACATCATATTTTTCGACTGGCAGCGATGCTACGCCGTTAAATCCGCCAAGATAATGAACGCGCGGGTGTACTGGTAGTTTACTTGCAGGGAATTCTGGGGAGGTGTCACCGTACATGTCGATATGAACATCCTCGGGAAGCAGGTCGGCTATTTTTGCTACCAGTTGAGGTAGTTTTTCTGGTGCTAACCGGGAAGCCCACAGTATTCGACGGCTATTTGATAGTTTATTAACGGCAGAGTAATGATTTTTCGTGAGTGGTTGATGGTGCACGACTATTTTTTGTGGATCATATGCATACTCATTGATCCACATAGATCTTACTGCTTCATTGTCTGTTGTTATCAAATCAAGTAGATGATATACCTGCGGGATATGACTGTGTGAAAAGCCAAAGATTCGTCCGGTTGTGTCAGTGCTTTGACTATAAGCGGTGGCGACTATATGTTTACCTGTCGCTTTTATATATACCTCGTGGTCGCGTACAAAGTCATAAGCTAGTTCGGAGTTGAGAATATGTAAGGTTGTAACGCTAGTATTCTCGATCAACTGTTCAAGTAGACGATATTTTTGATCAGTGCTAAAAAACTGCGTGATTGTGCCAAATTGCAAGAAATCAATACCCTTATCTAACTGTGATCGCCACTCTGAGTAATTAGCGGCCACCTCATTAGTGGAAATAACCAAGACCTTCTTTCCTAGCGAGGCTACAGTGTTTGCATAATTAACCGCAAATAGGTCTGCGCCGCCCCTTTTAAGCCACGGAACAAACAATATGTAATCGTAGGTATCGCTGTGTAATTCTTTACATATTTCCCAGTATGCAAGACCTAATCTGTAGTGCTCGTCGGTGATCGTATGGTAGACAGTAGGCAGTGGCGATGGCGGAAAAATCTTCTTTTCGATAGCATGAAGGGTGCGCCATTCCTTATCTAGCCATTTTGGCAGAGTAGGTGAAGTTTGCGTAGTTGGTCGCCTTGATAGGGTATTGCGGCTACGACGTATGATGGCTAGCGGACGCCGAATTAGCCCAAGAGGTATACGCGACCGCACAAGAAGTTCCTTGATAGTATTTTTTGTTTGGCGGCGCTGTTCAGATGGTGGTACTTGGATCTTTTTAATATCTATAGTTCGAAAGCGCGATGGACTAAATATTGCATGAGCGTGTAGTAGTGACCGGCTGGTTTTTTGTCTTGCCCATTCTGAACCTGATGCTTTGCGCCGTACAAAGATGGCTGTTTCGGGGACAAGAATATTTTTTACGCCACTGTCGATTAGACAGCAGCTTAAATACCAGTCTTCATAGCCGTAACCAGGGCTATTTGGAGCATAGGGAAATTTTTTGAGGAGTGTGATTGGTGCAACGATGACTGAATTCCAGCGTCCAGAAAATACGCTAAGTAGCATATCTTGGGCTTTATTGGTATAGCCAGTTTTTTGCACGATAGCATCTGCACCTTCAAACTCTATAGTATAGGCGCTATGAGCAACATAGTTATTGTACGTTTTTTGCGACAGCAGTTGAACGCTGTCGTGTAGCCAATTTTCACTCATTAGATCATCGGCATCGATAAAAGCAACAAATTTACCATGTGCCTTTGCGATGGCGCTGTTTCGTGAACTCGAAAGATCGCCATAATCCCAATGATATACAGTAACGGGCAGATTATTATAGCTTTTGAAATAATCAATAGTAGTCTTATCCCCTCGGTCAATCGATATGATTACCTCATAAGGCAACGATGCTTTTTCGAGCCTCGCCACAGCACGCTCGACTGACCGCATTGTTTTGTGAGCAACGAGTCCTTCGTGGTGAGCGGTAACGATAATGGATAGAATATAATCTCTCTTCTTCATAAGTTAAATTATAGACTAGGCTGGTTCTTTAGTCTATTGTTGGTTTGTGCTATCATGATAATTGTGATGAAAAAGTGGATGAAATATCGGGCTAGTATAGTTTTCTTTTTTATAACATGGTTTTTGTTAGTAATATCATTCACTGGTAACTTTTTTGGTGTTGGCTTGTGGCAGAGCTGGTTTGATGGCTTTCAGCGTGATTCATCGGCTATAGTAGAAAAGACAGCTCACTGCAAGGGAAAATCTGGTTATAGTGGGCCGTTAATTGTTGCTAAAAATGAAGATTATAATTCAGTCATGATGGCTGAAGATTGTGATGCCAGCCTGCTCAAGCCCTATGCTTCGCAATATGGTCTGCAGGCGAGGATAATTACGGCGCTAGCACCAAAGGACAATGCAAAACTACCATCGTATTTCAAGAAGGTCAATGTAGTTTTGTCTGCAGTCATGGCGGCTCTTATGGCCCTGGTAGCTCTTAGGGTTAGGAAATTATTTGGTTTTGTTGCTGCAGCAGTATTCGCGATACTGGTTGCATTTAGCCCGTGGATTGTCGGCTACGCCCAAAACATGTACTGGATAGAGCCGCTCATGTTTGCTCCGTTTGCCTTTGCCTTTCTGAGTTACTCATACTGTAAGTCATCAAAGAAAATGTGGCTATTCTACCTCGGTGAAACCATATTGCTATTCTTAAAACTTCTGGGCGGCTATGAGTATATATCAACAATTGCTATATCTGTATTTGTACCAATCATATTCTTTGAACTCGTCAATAATAAACAAAAAGTTATCAGCCTCTGGAAGCACGCCGTCATGACATGTATCGTGGTTGTTGTGGCCTTTGTTGGTGCGTACGCAACCAACTTTATGGCACTCTCTGATTACTATCACTCCTCAGACACCGCTCTCAAGATGATTAATGAGCGGGCATCGGAGAGAGGGCTTTCGGGAATTAGAAAGATGCGAGCTCATGCTATTGGTAACTTAAAGACGCTGCTACCTGAGTCATATACATTTGCCGATCGATTTATTAATATGGAGGAGCTGGCAAAAGATAAAGGATCAACATATCAGTATCTGGCGATAAACGCCGGTAACTATGTACTATTGCCGGCACTGAGCTTGCCGCTGTCGATCAAGGGGGTGTTTGGTGAGATTGTTCAGTCGATACTCGTTTGGGTACTTGTGGGGTATTTAGTGTTATTCTATCTTAAAAGGCGACACCCGTCTTTCAAGTATTATCGTTCATTCCTATGGTCGTTACACATTTCATTAGCTGGGGCACTGAGTTGGTTAATTCTTATGCCTGGACACGCCTTGCCGCATGCTCACATTAACGGTATCGTATTTTATATGCCGCTACTTCTGTTTGTCTATATGGTAGTTGGTTTGTATATTGGTAACATAGTTAAAAAACGGAGAAAACGTGCGTAATAAAACGGTGATAATTGGCGGCGGTTTTTATGGATTGAGTGTAGCGCTGTACCTGTACGACACCCTGGGCGTCAAGAATATTGATATTTTAGAAAAAGAAAAACAGACAATGACTCGGGCGTCATATGTTAACCAAGCCAGGGTACACAATGGCTATCACTACCCGAGAAGTATTCTAACGGGATATCGTTCGGCAGTTAATTTTCCGCGCTTTACGAAACAGTTTGGGGCGGCAATTCATTCGGATTTTAATAAATACTATGCTGTTGCCAAGCATCTATCCAAGGTTAATGCGCATCAATTCAAGAATTTTGCGGATAAGATTGAGGCAGATATAGCGGTAGCTCCGCCAAACATTCAAAAAATGTTTAATAAAAATCTTATTGAAGAAGTCTTTAAGGTTAAAGAATATGCCTTTAATGCCCACGCCCTGAGAGACGACTTGTTGCGGCAAATTAACGATCGTCCGGGGATAACGCTTCACACGGGCTGTCGCGTTACGATGATTGATGAAACGCCAGATGGGCTGTGCGTTGTCACTGATGGTGGCAAATTCAGGGGCGACTTCGTATTAAATTGTACGTATGCCAATATTAATACGCTTCATCGTGCATCAAATATACCACTTGTTGGACTGAAACATGAAGTTACAGAGATGTGTTTGGTGAGCTTGCCAGAGCACCTAAAGGACTTTAGTATTACGGTGATGGACGGCCCGTTTTTCTCTATTATGCCGTTTCCCTCCAGGGGATTATATACACTCTCTCATGTCAGGTATACGCCGCACGAGTCATGGGTTGACAACGAGGATACGCCGGCTGAAAAGATTGACACGCACGCCTATCTTGACAAAAGTTCTTTCCAGAGTAATTATAAACAAATGTATAACGATGTGGTGCGTTTTATCCCAGCTCTCAAGGATATGGAATACGAGGAGTCGATCGTTGAGGTAAAGACAGTGCTCGTTAAGAGTGAAGATGATGATAGCCGTCCTATTTTGTTTAAGGCCCACTTGGGTTACAACGGGTATGTTTGTATAATGGGCGGTAAGCTAGATAATATTTACGATGTGTACGAGGAGTTAGACAAGCTATATGGCAAAAAATAGTTCAACCAAGACAAACAAAAAATCCAGCAAACAAGATATCTTTGTGTCGGTTATTGTTGTAACGCGCGACTTTGATGGTTTTCCCGACTATTGTCGCAGGCTCTCACAGAGGTTAATGGGTAGTTACACAAATTATGAGATTATAATTGTCGATAATGATTTGAGCCAAAATAGCGTTATTGCTATCAGCGGGCTTCTTGATGAGCTACCATGCATGCGCCTCATCCGCCTCTCTCGCCAGTATACATATGATATCGCCGTTATTGCTGGTCTTGAAGGAGCGATTGGCGATTATGCAGTGGTCACCAATCCGGCCGTCGATGATATAGCTGACGTAATCCATATTGTTGATATGAATAAAAAGCATGATATTGTGCAGGGTGTTGCCGACATAACCACAAAGCGCCTTCTGTCAAAATCTGGTATCGGTCGCAGGTTATTTTATTGGTATAATCGCAAATACATCAATATAGATATTCCACTACAGGCAACATATCTTATATCTCTCAATCGTCGTGCCATACGAGCGATAACTCTATCAACCAGACACGACAGCCATATCAGGCACATGATAAGAAGCATTGGTTATTCATATGCTGAATATAAATATTCACCCCTAGTCGATCCTATGAAAAAACATGGTTTTGGACGAGGAACATTAGAGGCACTTGACATTATTACCAGCCACTCCACTCAGCCACTTCGCTTTATGTCATGGGTTGGGTTCTTTGCCAGTGTTGTGAATATGGCGTATGCTATTTATGTCGTGGTCATAGCCTTTACGAAAAAGAATGTTGCGGAGGGCTGGGTGTCGACGTCGCTTGAGCTATCAGGAATGTTTTTCATCCTATTTTTATTTATGGTGATTCTGTCCGAATATATTGGTAAGATATTAGTGGAATCACGGCGGGATGCTCGGTATTATGTGCTTGATGAGCTAAGTAGTACAACGTCACTAGCAAATGCAGAAAGGAAGAATATTGCATCATGACAAAAACCCCTATAGTCAATAAACAAGATCATATTCGTCAAGACCATCCGGAGTGGGAGTTTCCAGACTTTGAAGTAAATGAAATAAACAAGAAAAAGCACAAGTATTGCGTGTGCGTTTTCGTAATCAATGAAGGAGAGCGGATTCAGAAGCAGCTACAAAAAATGAAGTCGCTAGCAAAACAAATTGACATTGTGGTAGCTGATGGCGGTAGTACTGATGGTTCGCTTGAAACTGACTTTTTGAAATCTCAAGATGTGCGCGCTTTATTGACGAAAAAAGGCAAGGGCAAATTGAGCGCACAGATGAGGATGGCGTTTGCTTGGGCTCTTTCTGAGGGTTATGAAGGCGTTGTAGTTGTTGATGGCAACGGCAAGGATAGTATAGAGAGGATTCCTGATTTTATTAAGCTGCTTGACCAAGGATATGACCACGTTCAGGGCTCACGATTTATACCAGGCGGCAAGGCGGTAAATACGCCGCTTTCGAGAGAGATAGGTCTTCATCTTATTCATGCGCCGCTGATAAGTCTGGCGGCTGGTAAGAGGCATACCGATACCACAAATGGATTCCGCGCCTACAGCGCAAAGCTACTTAAAGACCCAGATATTGCCGTATTCCGTGATATATTTCAAACCTATGAGCTTCATTACTACCTCGCTATCGAGAGTAGCCGCCGCAAACAATATAAAACGGCCGAAACGCCAGTGGTACGAACCTATCCGAAGAAGGGCAAGACACCAACAAAAATCAGCCCAATTAAGGGGAACATGCACGTTCTGAAGGTGTTATTCTATGCGGTGGCCGGTAAATATCGCAAATATAAAAAATAGCCTCTCAAAATTTCACACCCAGTCTGCGCTAGTAGCAGTGAGTATGCTAGCGCTGCTTGCCATTGTTTTCTATCCTGGATATATGTCGCCCGACTCCATTAGCCACCTTGAGCAAGCCACGGGCGTAGCTCGCCTCACTGATTGGCATCCGCCAGTGATGACGCGACTATGGGGGCTTTTGATTGGGGTAACTGGCCATATTTCATCTATGCTGATTTTTCAGCTAGTGCTGCTTGTCGCGGCTATGTTTATGCTGTCGATTCTCGTGTATCGGCACACCCGTAACCGTGCATGGGCTCTTTCCGTCTACATGATTGCACTGCTACCCAATATAGTGAATATTGCTGGCGTGATATGGAAAGATGTTCAGATGGCATTCAGTTTAACATTGGCGGTACTCCTCATATGGTTCATCATAAGTAGTAAAAAATCACTAGGACGCATTGCTATGTGTGGTATCGTCGGACTGGCGCTGCTATTGATTCTCTATGCTGGCATCTTACGGCATAATGCATTGTTTGCGGTGCTGCCCATTCTGTTTGTATTGCCGAGCTTGTTAACCAAGCGACCTCCTGTGTGGAGCGGTCTTGCCAGTGTAATAATTGGTTTAGTGGTAACGATTGGTGTTACCATTGTCATTAATCAGCCTAGTGAAAAGACCCATCCAATTACCGCTGTGCAGCTTGACGATATAGTTCACGTCGCTAATCTTGAAGGAGAACATCACAGCAGGTGGTCTATGTATAAAAAAATTCATGACACTTGTCGCGATAAAACAAAAGATATTATGAATTCTTATATCATATGTACAACGGCCGCCCAGCGAGAAGCACTCAAAAACGAACATCAAGGTGTGTTTAATGATTGGCTATCGACGATCATAAGATATCCAATAAGATATGCATCATATCGGTTGGCGACTTTTTCGATATTTCTCTTTCCGCAACCAGAGCGTATGTATATTTTTCAGCCTGGCATTGAGCAAAATCAGGTCGGTGCCGCGGTAAAGAATGAATATGCCCTCAGTGGTCTAGCGGCATATGTTAAAGGCGGTGCTCAGGCGAATATTCCGCTGATTTTTCAGCCGTGGCTATATCTTGCTGTCCTTGTCTTCATTTACTATAAGAGCGGCAGAATACGAGAACATAGGCAACGACGCTTTACTCGCGCAGTAGCTTTGTCGGGTCTTGTATATATTATGGCGTACTTTCCTATGGCCGTGGCGGTTGATTATCGGTATATTTATTGGTCGGTTTTTGCAACAATGGTGTCCGGATTATTCACGATGATATTAAGCCGATCGAAGACATAGGCGATCGCTCGTGATTAGGGTTGTTTATTGGTATCGGTATTTCATCATTTGAGTTTCGACATGTAGTATTCTAGGGAGCTTGCAGCCTTATCGCAATCACGGGGAGATGTCTTACTCTTCTGTCTGTTGTTCGGCGAGCAGCTATTATTATAGTACATGTAGAGGTTTTCTTTGCTGATAGAGAGCTCCTTGTAGGTTATATTTGATATATCAATTGAGGCTCCGGGCATGAGACCATAAATTTTAGGCTTAAGCTCTATAAAGGAGTCGCTCGGGGCCAATGTCACAGGAAATTGCCAAGTTGTTTCGTACTGCGGTAGTGACGCCGGGTATTCCTGGAGTGAAGACCCAGACAGCTCCATAAGATACCTTGGTATCTTGCTGGAGAAGGGGATGGCAGCTTTGGCTTTGTAAGTAACTGTAATTTCATATAACCGAATACGGTCTGACTCGCTAAGATTGACCCTGTAAGCATCAGATGCCACTTTTGGAATTGTATGGCTCGACTTTTCAGTGCTGGCATGGCCGTTTCGCTCTTGTCGTTTCCATAAAATATGCGAATCGTTTTCGGCTATTATTTTATAGTTGGTTTGCAATTCTTTGTAAAACGACCAGTGACGACTCCATAACCATTCTTCAAATATAAAATAACTTGGCTTGAGAGTAATCGCATAGTCGGGTTTTTGTTTTATGAAGTCTCGAGTATAGCGATCACGCCTGTCTGACCCTAGAGCATGAATAATATAGTCTTCACCTCCGGTCGAGCCGTTGAGCTGACCTCGGGTAGAGTCGTAAAGACCAGTATATGTCGACCAAATAGTACTGCCATCTTTTATGTACGGCTTGAAACTAGCGAGGCGACCCTGCCAAGACTGACTGATATAGTCCTCATCGGAAGCGTGGCGCGCCAGCTTAGTGTTAGTTAAAATAGACTTAATTGGCATCCAACTGATTTTTTGCCATGTCGTAAATACATGAAAGCACAATACAAATATGATTAAGCATAGAACGCAAAGTTGGCCAACTAATAACGTCCTATATTCTGCCATAAGTTTTTTGCGGTTCGTCGTGACAGCCTTGACGAGAATGGCTACCAATATAATGCCAGCCGCTCTCTCTAGTGGAATCAGCTGGGTACTCGGTGCCCAATAGCCAGTAATTGATACGAAAAATACAATAAACCCATATAAAATCAACACCGAAAAAACAAAGAGTTCATTCTTAGAAAGCATTTTCCTCTTGATGCCAACGATAAACGACAGGAGACCTCCCAATAAAATAGGTATCATGTATAGCATTCGAGTATCGAATAATTGCGATAACGTATTCCAGTTTAAAATACTGTTGGGCGGTGCGCCAAAATACCACCCCTGGTCTTTGGCGATATCTACTAAGGCGTATTGCAGAGCATCGTGCGCATGGCCCAAGGTAAGCAGCGACAAGACGCTATATACGACAACGCTCAAATATAATATTTCTAATAATAAATAAGGCAGCCATTTTTTAATCGATTTTTTGGAGCGTACGTATGTAATTAGCTTCACTACAATGTAGGATAGCGCTACAGCCAAACCTTGTTCGGTGCCACAAGCGATAGCCAGCCCAAAAAGGATATACAAAATCGGCCAGTATAGTTGGAATTGTTTGCCGTTTTTAAGTTTAATGCTCCATGATGGTCGCCATAGCATAAAAGCCCCCGCTACGAATGGAAAAGTGGTTCGAAAGCCGACGAGCGAGTTGCCTGGCCAGATTATATCAATACAGTATAGGGATATAATGGCAAGGATACTGGTTGCGATAATACTTTTCTTTATATCGCGGAAATATGCCCAAAAAATAACAAGTGATGATAAAAGAAACGCGAGCGGCGACACCAGCCACTTAACAACCTCGGCGGCAAATATATTATGTCCGAGAATATAGAACGCTGGAAAATGAAAGAGGGGCACACCTACTCCGTGGAAGAATGGAAAATCCTTAGCAATTATTTGTCCGTGAAGCAAACGGCGCATCGGGTTATATAGCTGAAATGTACCGTTAGCTGCATAGGTGTCCATATTAAGTCCATTGCCAAGAGAAGCCAAGACGACATACAAAATCATGAGAAGTAGGTAGGATATCGACAGCAATAGGACAATTCGAAAAGGAGTAATAAGACAAATCGCCCTGTGAACAATTTTTTTCTGATCTTGAATCATAACTCTTAATATAGTGTAATGGGTCGCGCCTATTATGTCTACTTGATCGTATGATATTATATGGACATAGAAGTTTTAATGAAAGAGGTTTTATGAAAACTGCGTTAATTGGGTACACTGGATTTGTCGGTGGAAATATAAAGAGTCAACACGAGTTTGACGACTATTATAACAGTAAAAATATAGCTGATATTGAAGGTCAGGAATACGACCTGGTGGTGAGCGCTGCAAACCGTGCTGAGATGTGGCGGATTAATCAGGAACCAGAGGTCGACCGGGCAGAGATTGAAGGTTTTATTTCACATATTAAAAAAGCAAAGATCAAGAAGTTCGTGCTGATCTCGACAGTTGGTGTTTATAAAAACCCAAATGGTGCTAACGAAGATACGCCTATTGAAACCGAAGGACTTTTACCATATGGGGTTAATAGGTACTATCTTGAACAGTTCTGTCGTGAGAACTTTGATACAACAATTGTTCGCCTGCCGGGCTTGTTTGGTGACGGGCTGAAGAAAAATGTTATTTATGATCTGATGAACAATAATATGGTTGAAAAAATTCATGCTGATGGCATGTATCAGTACTACAATCTCGCCAATATTTGGCGCGACATCACCATTGCTTTAGAGAATAATCTGTCGCTGGTTAATTTTGCGACGCCACCGGTTAGCACGCGAGAAGTTGCTAAGGTCGCCTTTGGACTAGAGTTTACTAACGTGCCAGAGGGTGTGACGCCAGCCTATTGGGATATGCACAGTAAATATGCTGAGGTGTATGGCAGTGAAGGTGACTACCTGTACACAAAGGAGCAGGAACTGAACGACATTAAGGAATTTGTTGCAAAAAATAAGTAATTATGTTATAATCGCAGTATGAAGTCTAATGAATCAATGAAACTTGCCATCTCGAATATTGCCTTTGGTGAAAATCAACAAGAAGCACTAAACCGCGTGTCGCAATGTGGTGTTGAAGGGCTTGTAATTGCGCCGACAATGATTTGGCCAGAGGCGCCAAGTGTTGGACCGAAGGAGGCTGATGAATATCGCAAAAGACTTGCAGAACGTGGTATGGCGGTTGTTGGATTGCAGTCTTTGGTGTTCGGGGTTGATGGGGTGGCGCTTTTTGGCGAAGAGTCGGGGCGCCAACGTTTAGCTGATCACTTAAAGAAACAGGCCGAGCTTGCCGGGAGGCTCGGTGCGGTGTCAATGGTGTTTGGCTCTCCTGGTTTGCGTAAAGTAGGAGACCTTAGTGCTGAACAGGCTATGAGTGAGGCAGCTGAGCTATTCAGCTCGGTTGCCGTTGAGGCTAATAACAATAATACGCGGCTAACGATCGAGCCTCTATCGGGTTATGGTAATGAGTTTGTGCGTACAGCACCAGAGGGTATGGAGTTGGTTAATCGTGTTGATAATCCAGGGTTTGGAATTCATCTTGATTCGGCGGCGATGGCTGGCGCTCAAGATGATCCAGTGCATTTAGTTCGTGCGGTTCGCTATTATGGTATGCGCAGTTTTGATATAAGTGCTCCAGAATTGGCGCGTCCTTCACTTGCGCCGGAAATTCCTCATAAAGACTATGCTGCTGCCCTTAGAGAGGTAGGTTATGGCGGTTGGTTGTCAATTGAGATGAGAGGTCCTCTGGGTTTGGATGATATTGGTCAAGAAATTGATTATGCTAAAAGTCAGTATGGTCTTCGCGATAAGTAGTGATATAATGACTACATGAAACTAGCTATATCGAACATCGCATGGACAAATGAAGAAGAAGCGGACGTCGCCGCAAAGCTACGAGAGCTTGGCGTGCGCTATGTCGAGATCGCGCCGACGAAGCGTTGGGACGATCCGACTAGGGCAACCCCCGAGCAAATTAACGAGTATGTCGAGTGGTGTCGGGGGTATGGTATTGAGATCGTGGCCTTTCAGTCGATGCTGTTTGCGCGCCCCGACCTAAAGATGTTTGAGTCAAGTGAGCTTCGTGACGAGATGCGGCAGTATATGGCTGACTTTTTGCGATTAGCTGGTGATATGGGTGCTGGTCGGCTGGTGTTTGGCTCGCCAAAGAATCGACAGCGCGGTGCGATGCCAGTAGAAGAGGCGGACAGTATCGCAAGCCGTTTCTTTGCCGAGCTCGGTGAGGTCGCCAAGCAGCATAATACCATGCTCTGCATCGAACCGAATGCACCTCAATATAATTGTGACTACGTGACAACGGCGGACGAAGGTGCACGGCTTGTTCGTATGGTTGATTCAGAGGGAATCGGCCTGCATCTTGATACGGCGTGTATGGCGTTAGCCGGTGATGATATTGGCGAATCGATACGAAATAACGGCGATATCTTGAAGCATTTTCACGTCAGTGCTCCGATGCTTGATCGGGTTTATGATCGCGACGACGTTGACTATCGCGCGGCGGCTGATGCGCTAAAACACATTGGCTATGAGGGCGTTGTGTCAATCGAAATGCGTCCAGGCGAACAGGGAGAGAACGTGAAGCGTGTAGAGGACGCGGTGTCGTTCGTACAAAACGTTTTTGAAGTGTAGGTAGCTACTTAAAAACTAGGGAGTTTTCGGATTTGGTTAGTGAACGCTCAGGCGTTTTTACGAAAAATGTTATAATTATTACCAATATGAGTGATAAAGAGTATCAAGAAATATCGATATACCTAGATGATTCTGGTGTTTTCTCTCTTAATTCTGGGCATGATTATTTTATATACGCTGGATATCTGTTCTTGGATAACCATGAGCGTATCGCAGCAAGAGAGCGGTTCAAGACGATGTCTAGAGAGATAAAATCTAGTCTTGGGATGTCGATGGAGTCGGAGTTAAAAGCAGCTGGGCTAGACATTAAATACAAGAGAAGTCTGTATAATTGCGTCAAGTCATTTAATAGCCTTAGTGCTACAGTGAAGCTGCCTAATGTCAACGAATCTATTATGGCAAATAAACTATCAATTCATCGCTACAAAGACTATACCCTAAAGAGAATGATAAAGTCTAAGCTAGAGAAGCTAATTGCGTCTGGCAAAATTGATGCAGACAAGCCGGTTTCTCTGCGAGTCTACATTGACCAGCAGCATACATCAACCAACGGATACTATAAACTCTCAGATAGCATTCGAGAGGAGCTAATACATGGAATTCGTAATTTTGATTACGGCATGTTTTACCCTCCGATACTGTTCGCTGACTTTGAGATAAACATAAAGTTCTGCGATTCGTCCCGAGATTATCTAGTGCAAGCAAGTGATATTCTAGCTAATCGCTTATGGTATGGCAGGAATTTCAATAATCCTAAGCTCTATACTAATATCCCATATCACAATGATATTTTATTGCCATAATGCTTGCGCCATCGTGCTTAGCATGGTAGTATAGTGGTACAGACGTAAGTACTGTTGCACAGCCATAAGCGATCAAATTGATTAAGCGTATTGTAAATACGTCGCCTGGTTGGGATAACCCTTCTGATTCAGAAGGGTTATTTTTGTCGCCAACTTATTTTAGATAAGAAACTGTTCTTTTATAGTTGTATCGTATCTAATTATTATTTAAATTTGTTATTTCTAGATTAGTTGACTGAACACAGTTAGGACAGATCATTGACAAATTAAAATTTATGCGCTAGAATAAAAGAATGAATCGTATAAAGAGTCCTATTATAGAAGGAGCACCAATTGTCGGTGTGACTGGAACATATTATCCTGACCTTAGAGATGTCCGTCTTGAGATTGCACTTGATACTGCAGAGGGATGGTCCCAACAAGGATTGCCGCTTGTCGTGGTTGATGGGTCGCCAGATGATAAAGTCGCAGGTGCCTTGCGTGCGCGCGGGGCTACTGTGCTGGATGCTCAGCGACCAGGAATTGCCAGTCAACGGCAACAGGGTACACTATACGTACTAGGTCAAGGTGGAGATAAAATTATCACTCATGAGCCAGAAAAACCGTCGACGCCAGGGATTGCGGGCGAGGTTGCTGAGATGCTGGACGACCATTCAATTGTTGTTATCGGACGGACGGAGCGTTCAAAAGAATCGATGCCTCCATTCCAACTGCGTACAGAACGATTAGCTGGCTGGGTGCTTGAGCATACGCTAGGATTACCAGCGGATGCGCTTGCCGGTCCACGAGGTTATAATCGTCAAGGAATGCAACATCTGCTGAGCTATCCCTCAGATAGACCGGGGATGAATAACTGGATTTATATGTACGATAATCTCCTAGAGGCGAGGGCTAATGGAGAACGTGTAGGTGGTATCCAAGCTGACCTTATGTATCCAGAAGCTCAGGTTGAGCAGGAAACTGGCAATCCTACTTTTGATAGGAAGCGATATGAACAGTTTGCACTCCAGCTTGACTATTTGCTGAGAAGGCCTGAGGTCAAACAGCCAGCTGATGACTTGCGCAATATGGTGCTAGGGAGGCTTGCGCTGATGTCAGAACAGCCAACGGATAAGGAAATAAAAGAATTCTTTGACGCATTAGAAGATGACTCAAGACACTTTGGTTATAAGAATAATTAGGATTAATATAAATTAAACCAATCCATAAAGTCATTGTATAAGTTGAAAATAGATGGCGTTTGCGTGCTTAAGTCGTTATAATATATAGTATGATAACTGTAATAATTGCTGGCGGCTCAGGTACTCGCCTCTGGCCGCTCTCAACTTCCAATCAACCGAAACAACTTTTGGCATTAACCAGTGAACGTACCATGGTTCAACAGGCCTATGATCGGGCAAGAAAGCTTGGTGATACCATTTACGTGGTGACCGAAGCTAGCCATACTGGAGCGCTTCGGGCGCAGTTGCCAGAGCTGCCGGACGAGGCCTTTTTGATTGAACCAGGGCGGCGAGGAACAGCGCACTGTATTGTATTTGCACTGGATTATATTAATCGCCAACATGACCGAACCGAACCGATTGCTTTTATCCATTCTGACCATAACGTTCGTGACATCCAGGGATTTGCTCACTCGTTTGATACGGCGGCGCGCGTTTCTAATGAGCGTAGTTGCATTACTCTCATTGGTATTGAGCCGACTTTCCCATCGACTGGATTTGGTTATATTCAGCGCGATGGAGTAATTGATGCTCGTGCGGGCGTCTATAATGTAGAATCGTTCAAAGAGAAGCCTGATTACGAGACGGCAAAGCAGTATGTTGAGTCGGGAAATTATTTATGGAATTGCGGCTATTTTGTTGGCTCGGTTGACGTTTTTATGAGTGAAATGCAGCGGAGTGCTCCAGATCTGTGGTCTAATTATCAGACACTAGCGTCAATTACCGACTTCGGCAGTGAAACTTACAATCAAGCATACCTGACGCTGGATAATCAAGTCATTGACATTGCCCTTATCGAGAAAGCAGCTGAACTAGCGGTAGTGTCGGCTGACTTTGACTGGATGGATATCGGGAATTTTAAGGATTTACATAATGCAGTAGTTAAGGATGAAGCGGGTAATTATATTCGTGGCGAAAATATCCACACTATTGATATTGATAATACTTATATACGTAATGAACAATCAGGCAAGCCGGTAGCAGTGATTGGTCTTGATAATGTGGTGGTGGTCAACACACCAGACGGTGTACTAGTGGCGCGGCGAGATGTGGCTGCCAAGTGTGGTGACATTGCGAAGAAATTACAAAAATAGCCCAGTAGCCGAGCTGTAACCTAAAAAGCTATGGTTACGGGGCGTAAGTCTAGTGTAGATGAGCTGGACGTTCTCTATGAGTCAGTGTCCTGGCGGCCGTATTGTTCATAAACCGCCAACGTCTGCTCAGCCATTCGCTGCCAGGAAAAAGTTTTGACGTGCTGTTTGCCTTTTTTAATTAATTCTTGACGTAGCTTTTCGTTAGATAGAATTTCATCAATTACCCGCGCTATATCCTCAGCGTCATACGGATCAAAGTAGTGAGCAGCATCGCCGTGAGTTTCCGGTAGGCAGGTAGCGGTACTTGAAGCAACTGGCGCACCATGGAGCATGGCCTCAAGGCCTGGCAAACCAAAACCTTCACTTAGTGACGGGAAGCAATAAACAGCCGTATTTTCGTACATCCAGCGTAATTGCTCATCTGATATAAAATCAGTAAAAATGACGTTTTTAATATTATGTTCGTTAACGTAAGCTTCGTGTCGAGCGTAATTGCTATCCTTCTTGCCAGCCAAGGCTAATGTCAGTTCTGGGTGCTTTTTTTGTAATAATGCAAAAGCATCAATCAGCCGCCGCAAATTTTTATGCGGTGTTGGTCGGCCAATATACATAATAAATTTTTTGCCAATCAGTTCTTTAACAGGCTCATTACCCTTTGGTAACTCGTCGGCTGACTCCAGCGTCACTGTAATTTTATCTGGACTAATGCCGGTAAATCCAACCAAATCATTTTTCACGAAATCGGAAATAGTGATAATATGAGCGGATTTTCGCGCCACCTTTTTATTTACCCACTTGTAGATTTGCTGCTTTACCCAGAAAATTACAGGATTTTTATCAGGATTCTTGAACCGAACGGTGGTCAAATCTTGCATGGTGGTGACGACTGGACTAGCATGATACCAAACCGGTTGCTGAACCATCGCAAAATGCACCAGGTCTAGATTCAGCCCCTCCAATTGTTTCTTAAAATCAATTTGTTCAGAAAAAGTATATTCTTTATAAGGGCAGGCTACTTTTTGGAAACGCGGATTAGTTGGTTGCCAGCTGTCAAAATCCTTTGGCTTTAATAGAATAATATAATCGTTTTTCTTATCGATCTTTTGTAGATAATGAATCAGGCGTTCAATGTAGCGGCCAGTACTTGTTCGTAATGTGCGAGCGTCAATGGCGATTTTCATGAGAATACTCCTTCCATGATTTTTCAACTATATTTTTCATTGATTTGCGGAAAATGGCGGCTGAAAATTCGTTAGCGGTAGCGGAAATTTTTACTGGCGAAACCTTTTTACCCGGCAATTCTTTCAAGTTTTTTATCAATTGCTCGGCTGTTTGTTCTGAGAAAAACCAGCCGTTTTTTTCTGATTTAATATAATCAAGCGCGCCGCCAGCTTGGTAAGCGACTACTGGAATTCCTGCCGCCAAAGCCTCAACTGGTGCGATACCAAAGTCTTCATGCGAGCAAAAAATAAATAGATCGGCTTCTTTTATGTACTTTTCCCGCGTTACATCATCAACAAATCCTAAGAAATTTGTATGTGAGCCGGCCAGTTTTTTTAGACGGTCCGTGTCGGGGCCTTTTCCTATAATGTCCAGCTGCCAACCAAGTTTTTGGCAGGCGTCGATAGCTACATCAAGTCGCTTCATTGGCACAATTCTTCCCCAAATCAGGCAGCACGGCTTTTTAGGAATGACTGTTTGCTGACGAGTTTTAGCCAGCGGCGAGAAATTTGATAAGTCGATTGGCGGAAAAATAACAGTGCTTTTTTTCTGGTAAAATTCTGCGATATCAGCTTGGATGCCAGTGGAATTGGCAATGAAAACATCAACTTGCTGGGCAGCAGCAAAATCGCGTTTTTTCAGCGGACGAACCAAAGTTCTTAAGCCTAATCTGGCTAGCCAACGCGGACGAAAACTGGGGCGCTTAATATATTCATCATAGTGCCGCCAATAAAAGTGCGTTGGTGTATGACAATAGCAAATATGCAGTTGTTCGGGGCGGGATTTGCGGGCAAATTTAGCTTCGCCATTGCCCGAGCTAGAAAGGATAATGTCATATTGACTAAGGTCGAGCCGCGCGAACCACCATTGCCTGAGTAACGGCAGTAGTCGGCGAATTTTCGAAAATGGCCAGCGCTGCAAATAGCCAGTGATGACTTTATGGTCTAGCTTGTTTCGCCATTCATCGCTACAAAAAGAAGTGTAAATTGGCGCCTCTGGATATAATTTGTGAATTTCTAAGACGACTTTTTCAGCGCCGCCGCCATACAACCAGTCGTGAACTATGGCAATTTTCGGCTTGCTCATCAATTGTCCTTTTGGAAAATAACCAAGCAGGTTTTTAATAGAATAGTAATATCCAGCCATAAACTCCAGTTCTGTACATAATAAAGATCAATTCGCCGCCGTTCCTCAAAGCTAATACTGCGCCTGCCAGAGACTACCGCCAGCCCGGTCAATCCGGATTTTACCGCCAGTAAAACATGTTTTTTATCGTATGCGCTGAGTTCATGCGGTACCAGTGCGCGCGGACCAACCAGACTTATGTCACCCTTTAGGACATTAAACAACTGCGGCAATTCATCCAGGCTAAACCGGCGGATAAAACGGCCGACTGGCGTAACGCGAAAATCTTGATCAAGTTTATCGCCGTTTTTACGATACTCTTCAATCAGTTCCGGTTTGCCGACCATTTGGAATACTTCTTCGTCGGTTTTACCGTCAAATTTGGCGTAATGCGAGCGGAATTTGTAAACTTTGAACGGCCGGTTATAACGAGTGAGTCGCTTTTGTTGTTTGCCGTGCATCAGGATTGGGCCGGCTGGGTCGCTAATTTTCACGGCAATTGCTACCAAAAGCATTATCGGCGAGGCTAAAATAATACCAATCGTTCCGCCAACGATATCCATAATTCGTTTCACAATCTGGCCATAACCCATCAGCGGCGTCGGATGAGCGTGAATTAGCGGCACGGAATCAATAATGTCAATGGTATGTTTGGCGGTCATAATTCCGTCAAGTTCCGGCGACTGGTAAAAATCAAGATAGTGTTTTTGGGCAAGCTGGTAATGTTCGCCGACTTTTTTTGAATCGGTTTGGATAATAACGTCAATTTTATCTCTAGTCAGCGCCGATTCCAGCGACGATCGCCTTAGTTTCTTCAGTTCAATCGGAATAAACTCAGCCCGCGCTACAATCCCGCTAATCTTAAAGCCGGTTAGTGGATTGGTTTCAATGAAATCGGCTAGAACATGAGTTAAATCGCAATTGCCAATCAGCACAACTCGGCGCGCCCCCAGGCCGCGTTTTAATAGCCGCAAGCGAATAATATTTGCCATACTCCGAAACATCATCAGTAAAATAAAGCCGATTCCCGCGGCATAGACAGCGACAAGCTTGGCTGGAAACAGCGGCGTGTTGGTGAAAAAGGTTACTGAAATCATAATCATAATTCCGGTAACTGACGCCAGAAGAATTCGTCCAAATTGGCGTAAAGGATGCGTGTAGCTTTCGCGGTCGTATAGTCCGAAGAAATAAAACATAATAATCCATAGCGGCAAGGTCATGATGATAGAAGTGATGAAATCTAGAGCATTAATGCTAATGTGAAACGGTCTGGGGTCTAAGGAAATTCGCAGTACGTAAGCAATGGTAAAGGCGCTCACTAAAGCCAGAATATCCAGGACAACTAAGGCAATTTTGAAGTAAAAATCAGACTTTTTCCGCATAATCTTTGGGGTAATTATACAAAAATATACCAATTATAGCAAAACAATGGATTGTATTAATGAAACTGCCAAAAAACCAAAAGTGTGTAAAGAAGGCAACCGTCAACGATAAAATAAATTGAGCTTTAGTTTGGCGGAGATTTTTTATGGCAAAGAAGAGAATAATAAACGGCGTAATAATGAGTGGCAGCAGTCCGATAACGCCCAGTCCGCTAAGCAGTAAAATATAGAAAATGTAGACGGTTTGGTCGGTCGGTACGCTAACGTGGAGGTGCTTTTGGATGAAGCTGCCGAGGTTGCCGAGACCGACGCCGAAGAAAAAGGTGCGCGGCGAGCTTAACCAGGATTTAATCGCTAGATCGCTGGCGCTAAGACGATCGTTGGCTGAGGCTTCGACAAAACCGGCGGGTTGAAAGGTTTGCTCGGGTGAAGCTGGCTTTATATTCGGCGTGTTATGCGGAGAGGGGTTTTTCGCCGCTGGTGCTGGCTGGTCTTTCGCGGTGGTCTTTCGCGGAATTTTGATTCGGCCGAGCGATAATTGGTCAATCATGCTAACAAGCGTGTTGTGCGCGATGAACGGCGAGCCGCTATAGCGAATATTGGCGGATAAAAATAGTAAAGTAAATCCGAAAAACGTGCCGATGATAATCAGAGGAAGTTTTTTATAGAGGAAAGAAATATTGAGGCGCTTGATAGAGGCTATAGCGATGAAAATTATAATGGCTAGAAAAATTGCTAAGAACCCGCCACGAGAAAAAGTCAAGGCGATGGCTGTGGCAGTGAAAAATAAGCTGAATTGAGCGAGGCGAGATTTTGGCTGAAAGAGGGATAAGAAAAAGGCGGGTAGCAGGGCGTTGGCTAAAAACTGCGGTTCGGCAGCGAATAGATTGATGCGCGGAAAACCAAAAACGTCAGCTTTACAGCCAGAACAAAGCGTGCCAAAGCCAGTTGGTTCGAAGGTGGCGGCGATGAGCTGGATGATGGCTAAGATTCCGAAAACCAGGCCGCTCCATAAGCCAATGCGGATGAACTTATGTTTTTGGTTTTTAGATAATTGGCAGTAGGTTACAGCGGCTGCCAAACAGATAGCCAGTAAAAATAAGAGCGACAATGAATAAAATATAGTGCGAAGACGCGCCTCGGCGAAAAAGATACTGATAGACATGACTAGGAAAATTGCTAAGAACCCGCCAACTAGGTAACGATTTTTAAGGAATCTTTGGCAGTTTGTAAATAATAGCGGTAAAGATGTGACAAGGAGGCCAACAGCCGCTATTTGATATAAACCCAGGCGTAGAGAGGGAAAATCGAGGATTGCTAAACTTATGCTGGGACTTAAGGCAAAGACGCCGCCAAAAATAACTATTGCCAGAAACCAAAATCGAGCGTCGCCCATAAAATTTTTCACCATATTGTAAGTATAACGCATGGTGTATACTTTAGATATGCAACTGACGAAAAAGCAGAAATTGATGCTGGATTTCATCGATGGGTTTATCAAAGGCAACGGCTATAGCCCGACGCTGCGGGAAATTATGCGGGCGCTGGGGTATAAGTCGGTCTCGACGGTGGCGAAGCATGTTGATAATTTGGTGGCGGCCGGGATGTTAGATAAGCGCGACGGCGAGGTGCGGTCATTGGTGCTATGCCAGGCGGAAAAAGAGGCTTGGTGGCAAAACTTGGCGAAGGAGATTAAGCAGCGGGAAGCGGCGGATGATGAGAAATCGCGCTCGGAAGCGGAGGTTTTGAAAAAAGCCCTGGAAATTGTCCGCCGGTAACTTTACAACTGATTGAAAACTCGCTATAATACAACACATATTCCGGGGTAGCTCAGCGGTAGAGCGGTTGGCTGTTAACCAATAGGCCGCGGGTTCGAACCCCGCCCCCGGAGCCAAGAAACTGGCTGAAGACTGTCCCGTGCGGGCAGTTTTATATAGCTTGTAAATTATATAATTATGCAAAAATCTTTCAAATATTACGATATTATTCTGGCGGTGTTCGCGGCGGTGCTGCTGATTTCTAATTTGGCAGGCACTAAGCTGATCGCTTTCGGTCCGATCACTACCGATGGCGGCGCGGTACTGTTTCCGCTTGCTTATATTTTGGGCGATATTCTGACGGAGATTTACGGCTATAAATACGCGCGGCGGGCGATTTGGGCGGCATTTGGTATTATGCTGCTGGCAGTGGCAGCGTTTACGGTCGTGCGCTACATGCCGCCAGCCCCGGAATATACCGCTCAGGCGTCGTACGAAGCTGTTCTAGGATTTTTCCCGAGGATAGTCGCAGCCAGCTTGGCAGCGTTTTTGACCGGCTCGTTCCTGAACTCGTTTGTATTGGCGAAATTGAAGGTTAAAACGAAGGGTGAGAAGCTGTGGCTGCGGCTGATCGGCTCAACGTTTGTCGGCGAATTTTTCGACACTGTGGTGTTTGCCCTAGTGGCTTTCGGCGGTATTCTTCAGGGTACAGGCATGCTGGTGTATATTCTGATCGGCTGGTTGTTTAAGACCGTAGTGGAAGTCGTATGTTTACCAATTACCTACCGCGTGATTGCCAAAATGAAGCAGATTGAAAAGATTGACACTTACGACAATAAGACTGACTTTACGCCTTTTAGGGTCGATTTAGATTAAAAATTATGAAAATCCTATCCCAGTTCTTAGTCTATTAAGGTTGCGTATCTCGCGTTCTGTAAAAACCTCGTTTTACGTAAGTTAGCTTATTCTTTATCATTGCTTTCAGCGGTTGGGTTGTTTTTCTCATACGTCATCTCAAACGCACCTCT
Source organism: uncultured Candidatus Saccharibacteria bacterium (assembly GCA_963456375.1). Taxonomy (GTDB): domain Bacteria; phylum Patescibacteriota; class Saccharimonadia; order Saccharimonadales; family Saccharimonadaceae; genus Nanosynbacter. Next base: position 24,761 of record CAUOLH010000010.1, read on the forward strand.
CTCAATAAGATACCTATCGCCATTAATCTGACTTTCTACAATCATGCAATCAGCCCCGCCTGTCTGTTCGCCGCCCCATGGTGCATCAATAATAATCTCCTGTCCAGTCGGGTTCTCCATGCACTTCACTACATTTTTAGGCAAATACCTTCCATCAGAAGTCACGCCGTCCTCATCCGTAAGCGGTTCATAGAGCTTTCTGAAATCCTCAGCGCTTACAACATAGCGTTCACCTTTCTTGCCCGTAATAATTGCATCACCGGGATTCGCCGTGTTAATCGTCTCTACTCGCTCTGTTCCGTCTTCTTCTGTAATAATAGTCTTTATCTTCTGAGTGGTATCTGAGAATTCAACCTCAACGGCCTTGCTAGGATCTTGGACTTTGCTGTATGTTTCTCGTATATTTGAAAAATCTAACGTAGATACGTCCAGATGAACCGGTCCGTTCTCTTTGTCAAGTTTAGCCCAAGCAGCAGCATCTGGATTTTCGCTGCCACTAGTATGCTCATAATTTTGCGTCATGCTTGTTTCTTCCTTGTGTCTAGTAAAAAGTATATTGTAAACTTTATATTACTTGTTTTTTCTTTATTTGTCAAGTGAACCTTTACGGGTTAGTTTACATCCGAAGATTTATATTTCTCAAACATAGGTTCGTATACGTACGTAAAGAATAGCTTACCTATCTCAGTAGGTATGGACACTATACTTGGTATGGCGCCCCACCCGGAACTGTCTTCGTCCATAGTTTCAGTATAAAAGGCTGCGGGAAGCAGACTGATGGGTCCTTTTAGCACAGGACTATCATAGCTAGTAGGACTATTATCTATATGTAGATAATATTTTGAGAAATAAAAGAGTAAAGGGTTTGTATTCTTAAGTTCTGAAACGATACCAGCTAACATCAACTGGTCTATTTTCTTGGATAAATAATCATCCACTGCATAACCCATTGCCTCAGCCTGTCGTTCGTCGCTTTGTAGATCTAGCTGAGATATAACCAACCCTCTCAGTTTTGACTTGTCTTTCTTGCTTAATTTATCAAACTCCTCCATTGTATTATTTCCAGCCTTTAAACCCTGAAGGAATGATTTGAGGTATTCTTTTCTGTAGTGATTTTTTGCCGAGCTAAAAAGGCGAGCTGTCGTTATTACCAGTTTACCTGCGGGTAACGACTCGATGAAATCGGCTGATGTAGTGCCAGCAAATGATTCGAGAAATTTTATCGATGCTTTATCTAAAAAAGGCTCTGTTAAGTCTGCGAGGTCGTCCACGTCTGCTTTTTTATTTAACATATAGCTATTGTAGTATAAGACTAAGATTTAATCGACTTATGATATTTCCGATCCCTTAACCTAAACCAGAACATCCCGTAGAATTAGGTTTGTAACAACAACTAATTCAGAAAGGATTGTTCCACTATGTCTAGTGTAGCAGATATTCCGAGCGAAGCTCGGTGCAAGCAGCTAGTGTACGAGCTGGTGGCAAAACAAAAACATCATGAGTGCAGCCAGCGCATTGCTTGGAGATATGGACGAGACTATGGCTGGTGCCGAGCCTGCCGCATGAAGATTCGTCCGAAAGCGAGAACATGGTTCCGCGGCAGTAAGCTACGCTACCGGCAGCTCTTTTGTTTGCTTATGGCTTGGCAAGCACGCCGAGAGTCCTGGTAGTGTTCGTATAGCAACAGGACTCAGCTATACTACCATCCATCGGTGGTATGCCCGCTTTCGTCAGCATCTGCCGCCAGACGGCGGCGAACTGCTTTCTGGCGTGGTTGCTGTCGATGAAGCATGGTTCGGCAAGCAGCGCCATAGTAAACGCGGCAAGCAAACCATTGTCATGGGCGGTATAGAAGTAGACACCAGGCGCTTGAGGCTGCAAGTTATCCCCGACACCGAGCAAGATAGCATTGAATTGTTCCTTGAGGTATGGGTAGCTAGAGGCGGTTCACCCAACTAACCCGTAAGCCATAGTAAACCGCAGGAATGCTATTGGGCTG
>CAUOLH010000011.1:0-22308 GCA_963456375.1 uncultured Candidatus Saccharibacteria bacterium
CTTAGTTGCTATTCACTCCTAAGTTTACGGGATGTTCTGGTTTAGTTTAATGGACTCTAGAGGCAGCCATCTTATCACGGACGCTCATGCGAGTTACAATGGCGTGGAGTGGCTTGACTACTCTCGAGAAGCCTACAACCACTCGACGGGACACTTTGGTATGAGCAGCCACATTGAGTGTATCTGGAGCGCTATGAAGCGTCACCTGAGAAAACTCTATGGCTGCCGTTCCAACCCGCCATCTAGCCCTATTCCTCCGCGAATGGGAGGCTAGGCACAACCAGCGGGAACTCTTCGAGTCCCCGCTGACATACCTAAGAGCTACGATTGTGGCGGATTAGTTGAGGGGATTAATAAGTCTATCCGCTAGATAAGTGAATCAATATAAATGTATACTTAATAAGGAAAGAATTGATTATGAGGATACGGATTTAGTGCAAACATTCACCCAAAAATACACCATTGTTCAGTTTTTTGACGATATTTATGAAGACTATGAATACTCGTCTGATAGTTGGCCGCTTCACTCTACAATCGTGGATACATTTGCTATTACTTGGTCAGTCGATGATATGGTTAATCAATTGGAAGAAGTCCTGAAAGATCATGCTATCGCCAAATCAGAGGCAGGTGACGATAGGTTATTTGGCGAGAATAGGCAGATCCGAGTAGTATTACTCAACCGTTCAAGCAGCTTGATTAAGCTCCATCAAGACATCTTGACTGTACTTGAAAAGGGTGGTCTCAAGCTTAACGATCCACAATTTGCTCGCGATGGATTTCTTCCACACGCAACTGTCCAGAGGCACGCACGACTTAATAAAGGTGATAAAGTACAATTTACCGCCTTGAGCATTGTAGATATGTTTCCGAACAAAGATCCATGCAAACGTAGGGTGCTTAAAACCATTACAATTGGTGGTTAGTCATACTTCTTGAAGCGAGTATTTTACTATTTACCTACTATGTGATTGTATTGATTTTGCCAAAAACATGATCAAGAATAATAACCAGAGGGCTGGTGTTGCTAGGAGTGGTCATGTAAAAGAACCCCTATATTAGCGAGTGCAGATTGATGATCTGAACAAAATTAATAGTAAGAGCTGAAGATAGTATATGTTTTGACTTAATTGTGCTGTAAGTATAAATATACTTACAGCAATTTTACAGAATAGCTGTATATAGTTGCTGGCATGAATATGAAAGCAGCAACGCCGCGACACCTCGCCACTACCGAGAGCCAGCCGGCGTTTCGGGCGATTGCTCGTCCGCTTGTCGACATCGTCGTGCCGGTTCTAAATGAGGAGAAGATTCTTCAAAAAAGTATCACGACACTTGATGAATATATGGCGAAACACCTGCCGTATCGCTATCAAATCACCATTGTGGACAACGGCAGTCATGATAATACCTTAAAAATAGCGAAAAGTTTGGCACAAAATCATCAATCAGTTCGTGTCGTACGACTGACCGAGCGCGGTCGCGGGCGTAATTACGATGATGTCGACGCTGTGGTGGAGTGTGCTGGTCTTGCTGACGCCAGCTGGTAGCCGGCCGTGGGTGGGTAGCACTAACGATAACAATATCTGGAGTTTGATTTTTGGCTATAACGGCTTTGGTCGATTGCTTGGCGGACGCGGTGGCGATGGTGGCCTGGGTGGTGCACCACCAAGTGGTGGAATGGGCGCTACTACAACACTTCAAACTGCTGGTAACACCACGCAGACTATGGCAGACGGCGCCGGTATGATGCCAGGTGGTATGGGCGGTGGTCCTGGTGGCGGACATGGTCCAGGCGGTACGGGTTTCGGTGGGCAAACGGGAATTTTCAGAATCTTTAACAATGATTTTGGGCCAAATATTGCCTGGTTGTTGGTCTTGGCGCTGGCGGGTGGTGGGCTGATGCTATGGATTTTGCGTAAAACACCCCGAACGAATCGTGGGCGGGCGGCAGTAATTTTCTGGATGCTGTGGCTACTGATTCACATCGTGATTTTCAGCATGACCAGTGGTGTGATTCACCCGTACTACGTAGTGGTGATGGCGCCAGCGGTGGCAGCGCTCGTTGGCATCAGTCTGCCGTTTCTGTGGGGCGCGTATACTAGACGCAAACCGTATGCGTGGCTACTGCCGGTGCTGGTCGGCGTGACGGCGGTGATTGCAGTGATTATCCTCAGTTATGCTGGCACGATGATTTGGCTGATGTGGATAGTGGGCTTGTTGGGTCTGATGGGAATGATTGGACTATTCGTCAACCTTTACGGGCCGCGGCGGTGGCTGCAAAACTTGGCAATCATCGCTGCTATAGCTGCCTGTACACTCGCCCCGACGGTGTATACACTAGCGACAGTCAACGTCGCACACACTGGTAGTATTCCGACGGCTGGGCCGAATTCCACGGCGATGCAGGGTAGTAATAATGAAACATCACAAGCGGACAGCCAGTTGGTGCAGTATCTTTTACGGTATCAACATGGCGCAACATGGCTAGTAGCAGTGGCGAGCGCCAATGAATCAGCAGCGATTCAGCTGACCAGTGGTCAGCCGGTGATGGCGGTCGGTGGATTTAACGGTAGCGATACGCCACTGACGCTGGAGCAATTTAAGCAATTAGTGAAGGACGGCAAGGTTAGATATTACGCTATCAGCTCACATGGCCGTGGTGGTGGTCCAGGTGGCGGTAACAATGAAATCACGACGTGGGTCAAACAGACTGGCACCGTCGTTAATTATGGAGGTAGCGATGTAACACTGTACAAATTATCCTAGAGAGTAAACTAACGAAAGGAGAAATTATGGCAATTTCACAAACCAAACAAGCACAGCTCACCACACCAGAAGCGGTCTATGATCAGCCGCCCGCGCCGCACCCGAATGGTACAAATTCTGGCAAGAATGGGTTAAGCGCCGGGGCGATTACTGGCCTAGCGGTCGGCGGCGTCGTGGCCTGTGCGCTCAGCTTTGTCGTCGGTATGCAGGTCGGCGGTTCGCAAAATAGCGGTATGAACAGTCAGGCTGGTGGCCCGCCAGGTATGAGTCGAAGTCAGAATGGCCAGCCAGGCGGGCCGGGTGGACAGGCGGGCGGTGCGCCAGGCGCACCGGGTGGTAGCCAGAACCAGACTGGTCAAAACCCACAAACGCCAGCGGCAAATAATAACGGCGCAGGGCAGAATAACCAACACCCACCCCAATAGCTTTACAGCAAAATTACAGATTACTTGGCTATCATATACTCATCACTAACAGAAAGGATGATCATGAACAAGGTGCAAGCAAACGAAATCAACTTAACCACCAACGAGGCGCTGGTGTTGCAGCAAGTCTATGAAGACGGCGGTGACGATGCGGCCATGTTGGCAGCACAAATGGGTATGCCACGTCGAACGACGATGAATGTGCTGGCGGACTTGCGGCATAAAGGTTTGATGGCAATCGACCAGGCATACGGCGACGCTTGGGTGCGACTAACCACGCGTGGTAAACGGCTAGTGCAGCGAATTTGGCCGGAGGCGCAGGCGATAGTATACTAAAGAGTATGAGATATATCCTGCTGCTCCGGGGAATCAATGTCGGTGGTAAGAACAAAGTCTCGATGAATGACCTCAAGGCAAGTCTCGAAGATTTGGGATATCAGAATGTGGTCACGTATATCAATAGCGGTAATATTATATTTGACACTGATGATGACCTAGCAATAATCAAAGAGAATATTGCTATCATATTAGGGCGTTTTCCGTTTACTATCAAACACGTCATTTTGACGAAAGATGAGTATTTAAACGAAGTATCTAATCTGCCAGAGTGGTGGCACCAGCCCCTGGCGCGGAAAGATGTATTATTCTATACCGATGATGTTGACCCTGAGAATATGAAAGATAGGATTAGCCAAATGCCGCTTCATGATGAGATCGTTCATTTTGGCAAAAAGGCGGTCTTTTGGGGCAAGTATACGGAGAAAGAATTTTTGCGTACCTCATACCATAAGTTATTGATGAAAGAAAAGTTTTATCCACTAATCACTATCCGCAATGGGCGAACATTTGATACGTTAGGCGAGATGCTGGGGTAGGTTATACGAATTTTACAGATTGAGCAGTATGAGTAGAGATAACGCAAAGGCAGTAATTTTTGATGGTGACGGCACGCTTTGGCGGCCTACTGGCGCGGATAAAAATTCCCGGCCGGATAGTATCTATAAAGGTGATCGGGTTGAGAAACATAGCCATAACAACTTAAGCTTAGTCGATGGCGTGTATGATTTCCTGAAAAATCTTCGGGCTTGCGGATATAAAATATTTATTGTTTCAGCCCACTTTCGTTCCGGGCTCAGGGGGCACTTGAAGATTTGAAAGCTACGAAATTATTACATTAGTACCAATTCTTTGGTAATATTATAAATGTTATGAGTAACAATGTTTTCATGCTACCCATACACTAATATTATTTATGATAAAATTAACCAAGCTTAAGCAATTACGAGAACAAAAAGGACTATCTCAAGAGAAATTTGCGCGTATTGCGGATGTTTCAAATAATACCGTCGTCAATATTGAGTCTAGTAAACAAACGAATCCAACAATAGAGACAGTTTCTAAAATAGCAAAAGCACTTGAGGTTAAGATTGAGGAGTTGTTTAGTGAATAGCCCCGAAGTACAAACAACACTTGTTATTGGCGACTGTCTAGAGGAATTAAAAAAACTAGAAGCCAAGACGGTTAATCTGATTGTTACCTCACCGCCTTACGCTGACCAGCGTACTGGTACTTATGGCGGTATAAAACCCGACAAATATGTTGAATGGTTCACCCCAATCGCGGCGGAATTGAAACGCGTATTAAAAGATGATGGTACATTTATTCTCAATATCAAAGAGCGCGTCGCAAACGGCGAGAGACATACCTATGTTATAGAACTTATACAAGCTTTGCGTGAGCAAGGCTGGCTGTGGACGGAAGAGTTTATTTGGCATAAAAAGAATAGCCATCCCGGTAAGTGGCCTAATAGATTTCGGGATAGTTGGGAGCGGCTCTTACAGTTCAATCTCGATCGAAAATTTGCCATGTATCAAGAAGCTGTCATGGTGCCTATCGGCGATTGGAGTAAAACGCGATTAAAAAACCTAAGCGAGACCGATAAGCGACGAGATAACTCAAAAGTTGGTAGTGGATTTGGTAAAAATATATCAAATTGGGTGGGTCGTGACATGGTGTATCCAAGTAATGTTCTCTATCTTGCTCCAGAGTCTGGTAACAAAAATCATAGCGCTGTTTTTCCAGAAAGTTTACCAGAGTGGTTCATTAAATTATTCACTAAAGAAGGCGACTTGGTGCTTGACCCCTTTGTCGGCTCCGGGACTACTAGTGCAGTCGCCAAGCAATTGAAGCGTAATAGCATTGGTATAGATTTAATGCAAGAATATATAGATTATGCAAAGGAAAGGATCGAAAAAATAGATGACAAACAACTTTCAATTGGATTATAAAACTCTCTCAAAGTTTATAACGGCAAACTTGGTTGAACCATTTTATAAGGATCGGTTTGATAAACTAGATGAAGTGCGTTTAATGTCAGTTTTACGACGGAAAAATCCGTATCTATTTAAGACAAAGAACGTGCAAACTGCCGAACAGCTTGTCCGACAAATTCTTGATGCATATCTTTCATCCCGCGAAGAAACTGTCTTTGGAACATATCTTGAACAACTTTCCATTCATGTCTGCGGTTTAGTGTATGGCGGGCGCAAGTCTGCTGCTGAAGGAATTGACATGGAATTTGAAAAAGACGGAAATTATTATCTTGTTGCTATCAAAAGCGGTCCGAATTGGGCAAATAGTAGTCAGATAAGTAGAATGAAGACTAATTTTCGAACAGCGAAACGTGTTCTCGGCACAAATAACCGAAGGCAAAATGTCATTGCTGTTAATGGGTGTTGCTACGGTAAAGATAACAATCCTGACAAGGGTGAATATTTGAAATTGTGCGGCCAGCGTTATTGGGAGTTTATAGCTGGAGACAGCAATTTATATCTTGAAATGATTAAACCACTTGGTCGGCAAGTCAAAGAAAAAGACGAGCAATTCGAAGAGCGTTACGTTCAAAAAGTCAACGAGATGACACAGCAAATGCTCAATGAGTTTTGTAAAGATGGACTTATCGACTGGGAAAAATTAGTTAAGTTTAATTCTGGAAAGTAGCGTGGCTGAGTTAACCTTTAACATAAAGAACGGATACGGTATCGGTGAACTGAACACCGTATTGAAATTTAACGCCACGTCCATACATCCTCAACAAAATACAAACATAATTTATGCACAAAATGGAGTCATGAAGTCATCATTTACTCGTACCCTGAGAGATCACTCAAAAGGCGATACGATAAAAGATCATATATTTGGCATAGTTGGGTCGTGCGATATAAAAGATGACAGTGGGTCTGATTTTCCTAAAGCGCAGATTATTTCGATACCATCGTTTGATTCAGAGCCATTCAGTGCTAGTAACGCCTCTACTTTACTAGTGAACAGCAAAAAGCGTGAAGAATACAACGCGCTAATGGAAGAATACAACAGAGGACTTCTACGATTTCTTGACAGCCTAAGAGTCGTCTCTGGTATTGGCGTACGTACGACACATGAGCAGCTATTAGCTGAGGTCTGCCTGTCTCTCGATTCAGGGTCGGACAGAACATCTGAATCTTTGATTAGAATGATAAAAGCTAATCGAGACCAAATCGAGAAGCAGCCCGATTTTATATTACAATTGCCGTATCGGATAGCCGGAAGCAAAGATGCTATTAATATTAAGTTCGCAAACGACAACCAGGGAGTGATAGATCAGTTGATGAAGGCTTACGAGGAGGTAAAAAAGACAGCATCGTTTTTAAGAGGCGGTTTTGATTCTGGTAACGCACAAAAGCTCGCAAAGGAAATTGAGAAGAGTAAGTTCTTTGACGTAGACCATGACCTTGAGCTTTACAATTCTTCCACTGGGCAGCTCGAAAAAGTAACAAACATTGAAGAACTCAATGCAAAAATTAAAACTGATATAGATATTGTCCTTGATAAATATCCTAATCTTAGGACAAAATTCAACAAGATGACCTCTGACCTTTCGACGGGCACTCGTGCTGAATTGAAATCGTTACTAGAGAACGATGGTACTAAAGAAATTATCGTTCTTATGAATAATCCCAAAGTGTACAAACGTCGTCTATGGTGGGGATACATAAAAGGCTGCTTGGAAAGCTACGACGAATTAGATGTCATAGGAAAAGGTATCGAGAAAAGGTTAGCTGAAATACTTAAAGAGGCAAAGAAAGAGGAAACAAAATGGGATAAAGTCGTTAAACAGTTTAATAATCGTTTTAGCAACTTACCTTATCGCCTAGAAGTAGGGAACAGGCATAACGTAGTTCTTAAGGGCAGTATTCCAGAAATGACACTTACATACTCGCACCCGTCTCACGGCGATAAGCCGTTTCGAGACGAAAAAGAGCGTGAAACACTTATTAGAGATCGGATCAGTACAGGAGAACGGAAAGCGTTTTATTTATTAAATGTCCTGTTTGAAGTGGAGACAGCACAACAATCGGGCAATAAACATCTCGTCATACTCGATGATATCGTTGACTCCTTCGACTATAAAAATAAATATGCATTCCTAGAGTATATTCACGACATAGCTACAAAATACGACAACATCTTCCTACTCATATTGACTCATAACTTTGATTTCTTCAGATTGCTTCAGTTTCGTCTTTTTGGCGAGAATTACCGCGAGAAATGCTGGTTCGCGCAGCGAGTCGGTAGCAAGATAAGCTTAGCTACTGGTGGGCAGTTTAATGTCATTAAGTATACTCGCGACCAAGCAAGCACTAACGCAACTATGTGGTTTTCTCTAATACCATTCGCTCGTAATATTATCGAGTATCGCTGTCAAAATACTACATCCGATGCGGATTACCAGTTACTATCTGAGTGTCTACACGACCTAGATGCAGACCACTCGCTTGAGGATATCCATGATATTTTGCGTAGGGAGTTGGGAGTTGCAGGCTGCCCGCTGAGGCTCACTGACAAGTTTGAAGATAAGTTATTAGAAACTGCGGAGGGGTATCTACATGTCGGCGGAAAACGACATAATCATCCAAAATAATCTTGTTTTAGCTATGGCGTCTCGTCATCTTGCCGAAAGGTACATGAAGTCACAGTTATCGAGGTCAGACATTGACACGGCTAAGCAGGATGAAAAGAACTTTACTCGACAGCTCTTTGAGCAATTTAGACTCAAGGCCAATCCGTCCGACGAAACAATAAATGCTCTAGACAGAGTGAACCTAATCACTCCCGAACATATACACATTAATGCTTTCATGTACGAACCACTGATTGACCTGGGGATAGATGAGCTTAAGGATTTGTACGCTTCAATGAAGGGCTTGTGCGGAATAGAATAACTTCAAGCATCACTCCTAGGCTCTGTTTAAGTTAGTTGGAGCTAAAGTCTTTTTATAAAAATGATTATATTGCAAACAACTAACACCGCTACCGGGCAATGTGTAGATTGTTGATAATGTTACGGATCTGTCTTATCGTTAAATTAACTTTGGTATAATAATCTATATGACGAAATTATTTTCACAACAGCACCATCATCTTCACGTGTAAGCAGGAGGTGTTTTATTGCTGTTTTATGCCTCCTGCAGGAGGTTTTTTGATTGATTAATTTTAGGAAAGGGAACGTATGATACCAGATAAATTAAAGCCAGGCGATGAAGTGAGAATAGTTGCGCCGGCGCGCTCAGCGAGTGATATTGACGAAAGAGTTTTAGATCGGGCGAAAGTGGCATTAGAGTCACTTGGGCTAAAGATTACGTTTAGCAAAAATGCTTTTTCTCGGAATCAGCGAGGCTGTCCGGCGGACGACGAAAAGGTTGAAGATTTGCAGGAAGCGTTTATGGACGAAAACGTGAGGTGTATTCTGGCGGCTATCGGCGGGTTTAATTCAAATCAGATGCTGGGTAAAATTAACTGGCAAATTATTAAAGACAATCCGAAGATCTTTGGTGGCTTTTCTGATATCACCGTTCTCAATCATGCGATTTTGGCAAAAACTGGGCTGGTGACTTATGCGATGCCAAATTTCTATTGTTTTGGTTTGCCGCCAGAGGCTAATTATTCGTTGGAGTATTTTCGGCGGTGTCTGCTTTCAGGTCAGCCGGCAGAGTTTGTCGTTCAGCAATCAGAAATCTTTTACGATCTTCCGTGGAATTATGACGAAGCTTCGCCGCGCCAAGCTTTGAAAAATAATGGGCCGCGAGTCGTGCAGGGCGGGTCGGCTGAAGGGGTGATGATTGGCGGTAATTTGTGTAGTCTAAATCTGTTGAATGGTACGGAATATTTTCCGAAAATTGAAGGCGATATTATTTTGTGCGTTGAAGACGATAGCTATGATTCAATCCCTGAAACGTTTGAGCGCCACGTGCAGGCGTTGATGCAGCAGTCATTTTTTCGTCAGGTGAAAGCAATTTTGGTTGGGCGTTTTCAGGGCGAATCTCGGGCGACTGACGATATGATTAGCGACATCATTCTTTCAAAGAATATCGATCCAAAAATTCCAGTGATAGTTAATCTCGATTTTGGTCACACTGACCCGAAGTTCACGTATCCAGTTGGCGGTAAGTGCCGGGTTGTAGCGGGAAGCAACATTAAAATTACCTCTCAATAGATGTGAGTTCAATGCTATAATTCCCATATGGAAACCCTGCCAAATCGCAACAAGCTACTAACCGACAGAGCGCTGCAATGTGCGGCAGCGGAGCTTGGTGTCGACTATTCCGATTTGCGAGTTACGCCAGTCAGTGGTGGTTTTTCGCGCAATCGCCGCGCCTTGGTGTCGGCGGGTGATAGGACAATTTTCGTCAAAGAAGTCGATGTCGATTTACTGCCGGACGACGGCGAGCGGGAATTAGCTTGGCTGAAAAAAGATTATGAAGTGACGCGGTTATTGCAGAAACTTCACCCGCAATATGTGGCCGATTGGACTATGCTGGCTGGTGATGGGCATGTGCTGATGACCAGTAGTTATGCATCATCAGAGGGCTGGTTGTGGCGGCCGCCAGCGGAAAAATCTGTGGCCAAGCGGTATATTTCGGCGGTAGTGACGGCGACTCGCGAGTTGGAAAAAACAGAGTTGCCGCATGAGATGGTTGAGGAGCTGCAATTACAGCCGTTTACGACGGCGAAACTTGGCTTGGATGACGGCATTGATAGAATTATTGCCGAGGCTGACATTCGCCGTCAGCTGATTGATAATTACCGAATATTATTACCGGAGCAGCCAGAAGTCAACCGGCGGCGCTGCCAAAAGGTGATTAGGCTACTGAGTGAGCGTAATGAATTAGTTAATATTTCAGTACATGCTAAACACTTCGCCAAACAACCAGAAGACTGTTTTGATCACAGTGATGTTCGCAGTGATAACTTGGCGTTTCATCCACAAACTGGTGAGCTGAAATTGGTTGATTGGAATTGGGCTTCCTATGCGCCTCAGGGGTCTGGGGCGACGGAGTTTCTAATCGATATGGCGCGCCATGGTCATGACGTAACGCCGTGGCTAGGCGAACTCAACACTGAAATGCTGGCGGCATTTGTTGGCTTTTATCTTATCCGCAGCCTCAAGCCGCCGCTCCAGCCAGGCGATAATCTTCGCCAAATGCAGGCGCTGTCAGCAGCAGCTGCTTATGACTTGTTGGAGCGTACATGACGGACTCTCATCCGCTAATCATTCTCCGCGGTAATTCTGGCTGCGGTAAAACCAGCACGGCGCGCTTGCTCCAGCGTCGGCTAGGCTACGGCACGATGCTGGTGTCGCAGGATGTGGTGCGGCGGGAGATGCTTCGCGTGAAAGACAGTGAAAGCAACCCAGCGATTCAGCTGATTTATGATCTGTGCATGTACGGCAATAAAGTTGGTTATACGGTGATTTTGGAAGGTATTTTGAGCAATAAAAAATACGGAGCGATGCTGCACCAGCTGCTGAATGATTTTCAGGGCGAAAAACTGATTTATTATTTTGACATATCGTTTGAGGAAACGGTGCGCCGCCACGCTACCAAGCCAAACGCTCATGAATTTGGCGAATCGGAGATGCGCCAGTGGTGGAAAGATCAAGACGTTTTGGACGTGCCAGGCGAGCAGCGAATTGGCGAGAAGCTAGCTCAGGCGGAAATTGTTGATACGATTTACCGCGATGTTTTGGGGTTATCAGAGGGAACAAAGACTTCCGCATCTCACATGTAAATAATACAATGTATTTTCGTTGACAAACGCTATATATCGCGTGTATATTCTATATTAAGCACTACATATGGTGTTTTAGAAAATAAATAACGTTTTTTGCAACACAAGCCCCTCGGGGAGGTTGGGGCTGGTTTGCTATTGCCATAATAAGGAGGGGTATGTACAAATCAATCAAAAAACGCGATGGTCGGACTGTTAAATTTGATCGCAAAAAAATCGAAAAGGCCATCGAGAAGGCGGGCCTGGAGACCGGCGAATTTGACGCAAAAACCGCCAAGGAGCTAACGAATAAGGTACTGGCGGTACTAGAAACCCGCAACCAAAAACGCTTGCCGGGCGTCGAAGATATCCAAGATGTCGTCGAGGATATCTTGATTGATTCCAAGTTTAAGAAAACTGCCAAAGCCTACATCATCTACCGTGACCAGCATAAAAAATTGCGTGAAATTACATCCAACGCGCACGTCGATTTGATTGATAAATACGTCAATAATCTAGACTGGAAAGTCAAAGAAAATTCCAATATGGGCTATAGTTTGCAGGGCCTGAATAATTACGTTTCGGCAGAAATTACCAAGACCTACTGGCTGGATAAGATTTATTCGCCGAAAATCGGCCGGGCGCATAAGGAGGGTGATTTGCATATTCACGACCTCAATTTGCTGAGCGTTTACTGTGTTGGCTGGGATCTGATGGACTTGTTGCGTCAAGGCTTCACTGGTGTTAAAAACAAGGTTGCCTCCAAGCCTGCTAAGCATTTCCGCTCAGCTCTTGGGCAGGTGGTCAATTTCTTTTACACTTTGCAGGGCGAGGCGGCTGGCGCTCAGGCGTTCTCTGACTTTGACACACTCTTAGCGCCGTTTATTCGCGCTGATAAACTGAGCTATGACGAGGTCAAGCAAGCGCTGCAGGAGTTCGTCTTTAATGTCAACGTGCCAACTAGGGTCGGTTTCCAGACGCCGTTTACTAACATCACGCTTGATCTGGAATGTCCGAAGCACATGGCTGGCAACCCGGTGATCATCGGCGGTGAGATGCAGGATACTAACTACGGCGATTACCAAGAAGAGATGAATATGCTTAATAAGGCGCTACTGGAGGTGCTGTCTGAGGGCGACGCCAACGGTCGGGTCTTTACCTTCCCGATTCCGACGGTCAATATCACCAAAGATTTCAACTGGGATAATCCGGTCATTGAAAACCTTTGGGAGGCTAGCGCCAAATATGGCATCCCGTACTTCTCGAACTTCATCAATTCCGACATGGATCCAGAGGATGCGCGCTCGATGTGCTGCCGCTTGCGGATCGATAATCGCCAGCTGGAGTATCGTGGCGGCGGTTTGTTTGGCTCGAATCCGATGACTGGCTCGATCGGCGTGGTAACGATCAACTTGCCGCGCTTGGCGCTAAAGTCAAAGAACGAGAAAGAGTTTTTCGAGGGCCTGGGCGAGCTGATGGATATGGCGCGCGACAGTCTGGAGACCAAACGCAAGGTGCTGGAGCAGCTGACCGATTCGGATATCAGCCTGTATCCGTATACCAAGTTTTACCTGCGCGATATTAAAAAGCGCTTCAACGAGTACTGGAAAAATCACTTCTCGACCATCGGTTTGATTGGTACTAACGAGGCGGCATTAAACTTGCTGGGCGTTGACATTGGCACTGAAAAGGGTAAGGCGTTCGCCGAGAAAACACTTGACTTCATGCGCGACCGCTTGGTGGAATACCAGAAAGAAACGGGCAATAATTACAACCTGGAGGCGACGCCGGCTGAGGGTACGACTTACCGCTTGGCGCGGCTCGACAAAGCTAGCTTCCCCGACCGAGCGCACTTTGCTAATGGCTTAGGTGCAGCGGTTAAGCATCCGTTCTATACCAACTCTAGTCACCTACCAGTCAACTACACTGATGATTTGTTTGAGCTGATGGATTTGCAGGATAATTTGCAGACCAAATACACGGGTGGTACGGTGATTCACTTCTTCCTGGGTGAGCGCATGGATGATCCACAAACGCTCAAGAAATTGGTCAAGACAATTTGCGAAAATTACAAATTGCCGTACTTTACCTTTACGCCAAGCTTTTCAATTTGTGCTAACCACGGCTATATTGTCGGCGAGCACCCGGCTTGCCCGAATTGCGGCGAAAGCACTGAGGTTTACTCGCGGGTGGTTGGTTTCTTGCGCCCAGTTTCCCAGTGGAATAACGGTAAGCAGGCTGAATTTGACATGAGGGAGCATTATGACGATGCCGCCGAACACCAGCGAGCTTGCGCCGTCGCCGTCCCAGCTTAAAGTGGCGATTGGCGGGATTCAGAAGCTGTCGCTGGTGGATTATCCAGGGCACGTGGCGGCAGCGCTGTTTCTCTCTGGCTGTAATATGCGCTGCGGCTATTGCCATAATCCGGAGCTGGTATTGCCCGAGCGTTTGGCACCGAGCATCCCAGTTGAAGAGGCGATGATATTCCTAAAATCGCGTGTTGGCCGGCTAGACGGTGTGGTGATTTCTGGTGGCGAGCCGACGGTCAACGAGGATTTGCCGGTGCTGTGCCGGATGATCAAGAGCCTCGGCTTTGATGTCAAGCTGGATACTAACGGCACGCATCCTGACATGGTGCGCGGCATGGTCGAGGAGGGGACGATTGACTTTATCGCCATGGACGTTAAAGGCCCATTAGAAAAATACGTGGAGATTGCGGCGCGGCCGATTGATCTCATGGCAATCAAAGACAATGTGCGGCTGATGATTGACTCAGGGATTGGCCATGAGTTTCGGACGACGATCGTTCGCGAGCAGTTGGAGGTAGCGGATTTTGAAAAGATTGGCGAGCTTGTTAAAGGCGCCAAGCGATTTGCTTTGCAACATTTTCGCACCGGTATCACCATCAGTCCGAAGTTTGCCAATTACCACACTTTCACCGACGAAGAATTTAGGGCCGCCCAAAAAATAATGGAAAGGTATGTTGACGAATGCGTGATTCACTAAATGTTGAAATTGTGCGGGTGCGCCAGGAAAATCCTGAGGTGACAACGCTGTATTTCGTGCGACCGTTTGATTTTATGGCGGGGCAATACATTACAGTGTTCATTGCGGGTAGTCAGGTGCGTGAGGGCAAGGCCTATAGTATTTCTTCGCGCCCGCATGAGGACTTGATGTCGATTACCGTGAAAAATGTGGGCGGCGAATTCTCGAGCTATTTGTGTTCGCGCCGCGTTGGCGATAGGTTGCAGATTAGCCGGGCATACGGCGATTTCAACCCGCAGACTGAGCTGCCGCTGGTTGGCATTGCGGCGGGGTGCGGACTCAGCCCGATTTGGAGTATTTTGGCAGACGCCAAGCAGCCGACTTTTCTCTATTTGAGTCAAAAATCGCCAGAATATATGGTTTTCTCGGAGGAGTTGGCAGCGTCAAATATTACGGTCAAAAAGTTTAGTACCCGCCAGCAGGTTGAGGAAAAAGATGGCTGGCGGAATGGGCGGTTTGAGGTGGCGAACATTGTGAGTGAAGTGCCGAGTGAGGCGCACTTTTTAGTCTGCGGTAGTCTGCCATTTGTGCGCGATGTTTGGCAAAAACTAACCGCCGCTGGCGTTGATGAATCACATATTTCAACGGAGACATTTTTTGAGCAATGATTGGAGAGGCGACTACAGGAGAATTATCACCAACAGGAATTGATGGTGATGATTTTGACATTTCGTCGCTGAGAGGCGAGGATTTTTCGTCTGGCATTGGCGACATTGGTGAAGAGGTAAATGCTGATACGGACGAGGCGGCAAGCGGCCTTGACTTAGTAGCGGTGGCTGGCGGCAAAGAAAAGCTTGATACTTTCATGGATGACAGCACTGGTTCAAAATATGTGTCTGTGCCGGATGATGCGTTATCGCTCGTTGGAAAAAGCGAGATTAATTCGTCGGAAAACCGGATGAGTGATGAGCGAAGGGCAGCAATATGTCAAGGTGTGGCGAGTGCCGCCTGTGCTAGTTGCGCGGCACGCGACGACTGTCCGATTTTACGTATGCGCAATTTTGCTAATGAAAATTTGCAGCCAGCGCCAGAACGCGAATCATATTTAAGAGATTTGCTGAGTGACGACGATGACGGTATTGTCGTGGCGGGTTACGCTAATCCTGATAGCGGGGCGGATTCAACAAATGCAGATATCACTGAAACAAGTGATGATAAGACGGATAAACTAATTGAGCAGGTTGCGCCGACGAATCAAGGCAATGAAATCCCGACTAGTGAAACAACAGAATCTCCAGACGAACTTGCGGATATTAAGGAGGCGGAACAATCGTTTTTGGAACCAGCAATTGTTACGGATGATGTTGATGAGATTAGAGAAGCCCAGCCAGAAAATGTTAGCGAAGCATCCGTCAATACATCTGGCGAGGAGTATTTTGCCGAACCAACAGAGGAAAATCGTCCGTCGATAGAAATAAAACAGCAGACTTTTGATGTTATTTCTGGTGCAGCAGATAAAAAAAACCAGCAGCCAGCATTCGAATCTTCAGACATAACGACGCAAACGAAAACGAGAACTATGCCGTCATCGCCAGCGGTAAGCGAGGATACTCAAACTGGTGATGAGAGTCGTAATTCGCTGGAAGATAAAACTGTCTACCCTACGGCTAGCGACGATAAGGTTGCTGCTAATGTTGTGGAAAATACATATGATGGTAATGAAACTACTGGGCCGTCAAGCGTAACAACTCCATCAATTGAACGTCAAAAAGAAAAAAATTTTGTTATAACAGGGTCAAAGTCAGCCAATTCTGAGCCGAGCCGAGCAGCAGAAAATGATGAAAGTGCTACGCCAGTTTCCGAGCAGCAGCACTTGGCGGCGCGATTTGACGCGGTAAAGGCGGATGAATCTGCGGCTACAGATCTAGTTGATGATTCTGGCACGAAAGTACTGGCAGACGCTCAGTCCAGCGAGATTAATATAGATGTGGTGGCGGATTATAATAATTTTGTCGAATCGACCAATGGCGTTGATGTCGAACAGCCCAAGCACGTAATTCCAACCGTAGCCAACGTGTCGCCGTCTCAGGAGCAAGAGGACGCCGTTAACACGTCAGCGGAATATGAAACAAACGAGACGTCTACTGAAAAGATGGTTAATGCGGCCGCATCAATTCCGGCGAAAGAGCAGCCTGATCAGCCGGCGATTGTGTCATTATTAACTCAAGATATCGTTGAATATGGCGAGAGCTTGCTTTCTGCGGGTAAGGAGTGTACGGTTGATCGCAGCCCGATACGCCCGGATGATGTTATTAATATGCCTACAACGCATAAGGTTATAGAGGCGACACATGAGGCTGATGAGATGGTAGAACTAGATGCGATGAATGTAACCTTGCCAGCTGCTGCCGTTGCGGTTAGCGAGGGTAAAAGTCAAATTGATCTGCCGCCAGAATTGAGCGAGGAATTGGTAGTAGACCAAAGGATTTATGAGGCGCAGACTTCCCTGATTAAACAACTTGATCATAACCATGTGGCGGTGAAATATGATTATGGTGAGGATGGCGAAGTTTGGGCTGAGGAGGATACGGTGTTTTTTGTCGAACAACAGTTGCCAGTAGTAGAGCCGGGAGTATCTTCGGCTGAAGCGGTGACGATTGCGCCGCCAATGGAGGCAACTACGGTGTGTGAAGAATATGGTGATTTGAAACTCTCTGTAGACGACGAGATTGGTGTTGATATGGATTCCGTGGGGCAATTGGACAATTCTAAGGCGGTATCAGTTCCTGAAATCACCAATGATTATGAGCTAGAGGAGCAGGTAGCTATTACTACCTCGCTGGCTACTGAACCAATACCTGATGTCGATCTGGATGAGCCAGCAGTGGAAATTTTAGAGGAGCGCATCATGCCTCGCGAGGAGTGTGACAATATAGTTATGGAAGCATCGGAAAAAAGTGATTTGCCGCGTGTGGATGATGAAGTTGAAACTATAACTATGGATACTAGCGGTGTAGAGCCAGCTATTGATTTACCTGAAGCGCAAGACGAACTTGTTTCTGTTATTGAAGCGTCCGAAGCGGCAGAATCTGAAGTGGACGAACAGAATGATTTGGCGGTTGCCAGCGCGGTTGATAGTTACGGTTATAATAACGAAACGAGTGCCGTGAGCGACAACATTTTGGTCGTAAAAAGCCGCCCATCTCCTGACATATGGTCAGACGACAGCCGGCTCAATCCAGAAGAAGAGTCTGCGTCAACGGCTCAATCAAGCGCGGACGATACGTCATTGGTGTCGCGGCTGGTTGGCATGTTCGTGGTGGCGATGTGCGTGGTGCGCGGCCGGCAAGCCAGAGCGATTCCGAATAGCTGATAATCTTTGCGTGGTGCAAGCGATGAATAGGGCTGCACGAAATGGTAGCGCGAAGATCGGTGGCTGATGTATGGCGAGAAGCTTGATATAATAAGATTATGAAGGTGCTCGATAAGCCGAAAATCGACCGTCCCCGCGAGAAACTAGCACGTTACGGTACGGCGCGGCTGAGCGATTTGGAATTGTTGATGGCGATTATTGGCAGTGGCAATAAACAGGCGGATGTTGGTAAAATTGCGCGCGAGGTGCTGAAGATTTTGCGTCAAAAAGGCGGTGATGTTTCGTATGATGATTTACGGAGCGTGGTTGGTTTGGGCGAAGCGAAAATCCCGGTGATTCTGGCGAGTTTGGAGCTGGCGCGGCGGTACTTGCTGGACAGCGACCAGCCAATCATCGATAGCCCAGAAAAAGCCGTCGAGCTGCTGGCCGACATTCGCGACAAAAAGCAGGAATATTTTGTCTGCCTGACGCTGGACGGTGCGAATCGTTTGATTGCTAAGCGAGTGGTGACCATCGGTACGCTGACGGCCAGCCTGGTGCACCCGCGCGAGGTCTTCGCCGATGCCATCGCCGACCGCGCTGCCAGTATCATCGTGGCGCATAATCATCCGAGCGGGAGTTTGGAGGCCAGCCAGGCTGATAAAGATGTTACCAGCAGACTAATGGAAGCGGGGAAACTGCTTGGAATTACACTTAATGATCATATTATTATTACAAGAAGTGGCTACATAAGTATCATCTAAAATAAGAATGAGCAGTAAGTGATTATATAACAAAATGTTAAGAGATTAATTAATGATATACGATATATAACAGATTAAGATAAGAGAAAAATGTTAAAAGATATTGACTAAAATTTAACAAACTTATATAATGGGAATATGAATCCACTTAAATCTATAAACCCATCATTTAACTCGGAATTGGTGAGCGAACTATTTAATTTGGAGAAAATTCGCTATACCCATTTAGGGGGTACGACTCCGCCATGGCTATTCTTTGATTTGAGAGAGATTATGTACATATTAGAAAGTGTCGCGTCTGCTCGAATTGAAGGTAATCGTACAACCGTTGTTAGTGCCGCCATGGATTCATTGAGTAATGATGAAAAGCCCAGCGACGAAAACCTTCAAGAACTTCGTAATATCAGGAAGGCGATAGATTTTATTGAAGAGACTTTTGATGGAGATGACAGTCAACAAATTACACCTTCCTTTATTTGTGAAGTTCAGAAAATAGTAGTTACTGGCTTAAAGCGTGATGGTAGTAAGTGGCCTGGAGATTGGCGAAGTTGCCCAGCGCATATTGCAAAAAGCGATCATAAGCCACCAAATCACATGGAGATACCCCGGCTTATCCAGGAGCTATGTGACTATATTGCTGATGATAATGATAACAAAATGGATATTATCAAAATTGCTCTTGCACACCATCGACTAGCCGCAATACATCCATTTGATAATGGAAACGGTAGAACAGCAAGGCTTATCACATATGCGATGCTTATTAAGGCTAAATTTATCAACAAAACTACGCGGACTATTTTAAATCCTTCGGCTATTTTTTGTATGGATCGCCAAGTATATTATGATAAATTAGCCGCGGCAGATTCTGGTGAGGAAAAGGCGCTAGAGGATTGGTGCCTATATGTCGCACGAGGTATAGCAAGCGAGATAATCAGAGTGAGTAAATTATTAGATCGTGACTATGCCGTGCCATATATAATAGAGCCAGCACTGAAGAGCGCCCTTGATAGTCAATTTATATCTGCAGAAGAACATGAGATTCTAAAGATAGCTATGCAAAAAGACCTAATTCAAGCACAAGATGTACGGTACCTATTCGGACCAACCGCCTCTGATGCTGTGCAAACTTCTCGTGTTTTGGCAAATATGAGAGACAAAGGGCTGCTAATGGTTCACCCCAAATATAAGAAGAAATACGTCATGAGGTTTGCTAATAACTATTTATTAAGAGATGTGTTGTTGGCTATGGATAGAAATGGTTTATTAGTAGTGAAAAATGAAGCAACGGAATAAAGAGAAAAAAGAATGAACGGCTACAACGACAATATCAACCAACAACAAATCGATAAACTCAAACAACTCTTCCCCGAGGTAATCACCGAAGGCAAGGTCGACTGGCAGAAGCTCCAGGCGATTCTAGGTGAGGCGGTTGATCTGGGCGAGCGATATGGGGGCTGGAAGGGCAAGGGCGACGTCTTTGCTGCCATCCAGGAGAAGACTGTCCAGACGCTCCATCCGGACCGGGCGAATTCCGTCGATTGGGACACGACGGGCAATATGTTTATTGAGGGCGACGACCTGGCGGCGCTGAAGATTTTGCACAAGGCGTATTACGGCAAGGTCAAGATGATTTATATCGAACCGCCCTATAACACTGGTAATGATTTCATCTACAATGACAACTTCAAGCAGACACGCCGTAGCTATGAGGCAGAGGCGGGCATCACCGATGATGAGGGTAACGTTGTGCGGGATGACGGTCTGCGCGCCAATACTGGCGGGCATAAGCACAGCAGCTGGCTGAACATGATGTATCCACACCTCTTTTTGGCGCGCAATCTGCTTCGCCAAGACGGCGCCATCTTCGTCTCAATCGACTATAATGAAAATTACAATCTCCGTACAGTAATGAACGAGATATTCGGTGAGTATAATTTTTTAGGGGAAATCTATTGGGAATCAAAGACTAAGTCTCAAAATACGGAAACCTCTTTCAATAAATTACAACCAAAAGCCGAAATGATTCTTGTATATGCACGAAACACGAAAAGGCGTTTTAATCTTGTAATAAGAGGCGAAAAAGAATATCCGTTTGAAGATGAACAAGGAAGGTATAGAGAATACCCTCTAGAGGTTATGAATGATAATGGCATTCGAGGTCGTCAGTCTATGGTGTACGACGTGATGGGGATTACGCCGCCTGCCGGCAAGCAATGGCAACTTGGTCTAGACCAAGTTGCCAGTTACATAAGCACTGGAAAACTATTTATAAGAGATAGAAAACCTATAATTAAAATGCGTCCAGAAAATGAGCGCAATCATACAACGGAGCCATTTTGGGGATTCTTTGATAAGAACATGGGCACTGCCGAGAGTGCTAAGAAGGAGCTTACTAGCCTTCTTGGGCCTCATGGGCTTGAGACGGTTAAGCCCACTGATGTAATAAAGCGATTAGTTTATCACGCTACGGAAGTTAGTAATAATGATATCATCCTCGACTTCTTCTCCAGGTCTCGTGTCATAATAATGACAGAGGCAAATAGTCAAGTAAATACAAGAGTTTTAGAGCTTCTACTAAAGTTTAAAATCAAAAAAATGAATCGTTGGTGTGCTGTTTAGAGCAGTTATTACGAAAATAAATGTTGTATACAGTACATCAGTATAAAGGAGGAACTCACATGTCTAAGGTGAAAAAAGACACGATTGAAGCAAAAGGTTTTGCTATTCAAATTTATACTGAAGATTTTAGAAATAATTATATAAGTCTAACGGATATTGCAAGATACAAAAATATGCATGAACCGAAAGATGTTGTTAAAAACTGGCTAAGAGTAAGAGATACAATTGAATTCCTTGGTCTTTGGGAGACTATTCACAATCCTAATTTTAAAGGGGTCGAATTCGACTCCTTTAGAAAGGAAGCAGGAACAAATGCATTTACATTATCACCTCAAAGATGGATTGAAAATACAAATGCAATCGGTATTATTTCTAAATCTGGGAGAGGTGGAGGAACGTTCGCTCATCCTGATATAGCAATGGAATTTGCTTCATGGATTTCAGCAGAGTTTAAGCTTTATTTAATCCAAGATTACAAAAGGCTTAAGTCAGATGAAAATTCTAAGCTATCATTAGGTTGGAATTTGAATAGAGAAATTTCTAAGATTAACTATAAAATCCATACAGATACAATCAAAGGATATCTATCAAAGGATCTTACCAACGAACAGTTATCCTATAAATATGCAAGTGAAGCAGATATTCTCAATGTTGCCTTATTTAACAAGCGAGCAAAACAGTGGCGTGAAGAAAATCCATATTTGAAAGGTAATATGAGAGACTATGCAAGTCTGAATGAGTTACTGGTGCTTGCCAATATGGAAAGTTATAATGCAATTCTTATTGGAAAAGGTATGGAACAAAAAGAAAGAATGATAGAACTTAGAATGCTTGCGAGAACTCAAATTGTGTCCTTGGAAAAATTAAATAAGAAAGCAATAAAAAAACTGGAGTATTTCGATGATGAAAAAAACAAATGAAAAAAAAATAGCGAATAAATGTCAAATTTTTACTCCCACAAATTATGTTAAAGAGTTACTGGACTCTGTTGGTTATCATAAGAATATAGTAAATAAAACAATATTAGAAAATTCTTGTGGTGATGGCAATATACTTGTTGAAATAGTTAATAGGTACATTGAAGAAGCAATAGAACTTAAATTTTCTAATAAAAAAATAAAAAAAGGTTTAGAAAACAATATTTTTGGATTTGAAATTGACAAAAATCAATTTGAAAAGTGTATTTGTAACTTGAATTTACTTGTAAAAAAAAATGGGATACAGGATGTTGAATGGAAAATCTATAATGAAGATTATTTAAAAAGTGAGATAAATATACAATTTGATTTTATAGTGGGTAATCCTC
>CAUOLH010000012.1:0-19511 GCA_963456375.1 uncultured Candidatus Saccharibacteria bacterium
ACCACTTGAATTACTCCCCCAACAATATGCTTTATCATCAGAAGCGATAGCGCAAGTAAACTCCGTACCGGCCGTTATCTGCTTAATTGTTTTCCCCGCCAGAACTCCAGTGGTACTGACAGGTGTAGGAGTAGAAATAACAAGAGATAGTGTACTGCCATTACCTAACGCCCCCCTTCTACCACCCCCCCAACAATATGCTTTATCATCAGAAGCAATGACACAACTAGAAATACCACCTGAAGCTATCTGTTTAATTGTTTTACTCGCTAAAACACCTGCAGTATCAACAGCTACAGGAGTAAGAGAATTTACTGTATTATTGTTGCCGAGCTGACCAAAGCCATTATGGCCCCAACAATATGCTTTATCGTCAGAAGCAATGACACAACTATGGTTACCGGCAGAAGACGGTTCTATTTGCTTAATTACTTTTCCTACTAGAGCACCACTAATTTTAACAGCTGAGGGAACAAGAGCGCTTGATGTATTACCGCTACCAATCTTACCATTGCTATTACTGCCCCAACAATATACTCTACCATCCAAAGCCACAGCACAGACGTAACCAAATCCACCTATTATATGTTTTGCGAGCATAAGATCTTCTTTATTCTCTACCCCCACTCGCACTCGAAAACTAGCACCAGTCTGCGGCAGTGTCGCTGCTGTATTATCAGCCGCCAACTGCGCACCAGGAGTAGCACTACTCGACGATTGATATAGACGATAATTCGCTTGATCAACTTTTACTTGCCCCGAAGACATTGTCGGCATTAGCGCCTCAGTAGGGCGAGTTAACCATTGCACCGCCACAATAACACCAATACCCAGCGCTAACAGACAGACCGCAGCATATGCCAAAACCGTCCGTTTGCGTCGTATTCTCAACCCAAATTGCTCGCTATTACTCTCCACTTTTACATAACCTCGCTCGCCAACAAAGCTAAAGCAGTTTATATTGCTATTTTAGCATAAGCAATATACAGACTCAATGACTTGAACTAGACAATTTGACTACCAAACTTTACCAAAATCGCCATAATCACCAGCGCCGCCACCGAGGCCAACACTAGCGTATCGTAACCCTGATCAACAAATCGGCGCAACCCGCGGTGTTCAATAATTTTGTTCAAAACATTGTGCCTGGTTAGTCCATAAAAAATCAGCAGCATACCCGCGTCCAGTGTCAAGCACCACGGACACAACGCACCAATCTCGACATAACTCATGTAGAACATCCAACCAGCAAATAGCAAGCCCGCCACCGCGCCAAGCTGCGCGCCCCACATAAACCACTTCGGAAACTTCGCACCCGCCAGCAACGCCACCGCAATTGTCACCATCACTGGCAGCGTCATCATACCGATAAAACTATTGGGAAAGCCCAGTAGCGCCGCCGACCAATGATTCGCTACCGCCGAACAACTCATCGCCGCATTCAAGTCGCAGTTCAGCACGGCATGCGAATTTTTAGCGAGCGTCAACGACTCAATCGACAACACAAACGAAGCTAACAAGCCCAAGCCGCTGCCAACCAGCATCAATAGCGCCGCCAATTGCCGGCGCTTTGACTCTTTGCCCGACAACCGCTTGAGCAACTTCTCAAACATAAAAACTTACCTCGCTAATCGTTGGCAGAGGCAACCCGCGCCACATATTTTGCATCTGGCTATCGGCGCTCAAGGCGACAATAGTCGGATATTCAACGATATCGTACGTCCGGCAAAAATCACTGCCCTCAGCCGAATCTGGGTCAATTTCCTCAATCGTGTGTCCTGTCTGCCGATTAAAGTCATGCAAAAAATCCATGACCTTACGCGCATAATCGCTTTCCGCCCGATACACGACAACTACTCGCATGATTCCTGCCCTTTCTGGCGGCGCTGTTCCAATATTTTGACAAAGTCATCCAGCGTTTCAAACTTCTGAAACACGCTGGCAAAACGTACGTACGCCACTTCGTTGCGCTTAGCTAATTCATCCAGCACGAACTCGCCGATCTGCCGCGACGGTACCTCTGAGGCGCCCAGGGCATACAACTTATCTTCAACCGCCGTGATAATCGACTCGACTTCCTCGTCGGATTTAAGGAATTTACCAACCGACTGGCGCACCGCATGTGCTAGCTTGACTCTATCAAATAATTCGCGGCTGCCGTTTTTCTTAGTCACGATTAAGTTTGGCTTTTCCACGCGTTCATACGTAGTGAAACGCCGTCCATCTGGCGCCTCGCGGCGTCGGCGAATCGCCACGCCGTCAGAGACTTCACGCGACTCAATCACGCGGCTGTCTCCGATATTAAAACTCGCCATATTTAGTCCTCGTTCTTCTTACGCCGCCGCAAAAATGCCGGTGTATCATCATCTTCCTCGTTTGAAACGCTGTCCGGATCCGGCATGGCGTCCCACATACTCACTTCATTATCAGCAGCAAACTCCTCTGCAGCTTTTTCTCTGTCAAGCTCCAAATCGATGTCTTTAACTACGTTTTCGTCAACTTCAGGCACTGCTGGCTGCGGCGCAGGATTATCCACACTTAAGCTTGTCTCATCTTGCTGGAACGATTCGCTATCAAAACCTGTAGCAATTACCGTAATTACCAACTCATCTTCCATCTCCGGCTTCAGTGTTGCGCCAAAAATAATATTAGCGCTTGGACTGACCGCTCCGGTAATAATCTCAGCCGCCTCCTGAATCTCCGCCATGCTCATATCGTAGCCACCGGTGACATTAAACAGCACGCCTTTCGCACCGTCAATCGATACTTCAATTAGCGGGCTTTCGATAGCTTGCTGGGCTGCTTGAACTGCCCGGTCGTCGCCGCTCGCCCGTCCAATACCCATCAACGCTGAACCAGCCTTGCTCATAATCGCTTTTACGTCAGCAAAGTCAAGGTTAATCAAACCATGTTCGGTAATCAGCTCTGATATTCCCTGCACACCTTGGCGCAGCACATCATCAGCAATCTTAAACGTCTCCAGTAGCGGTGTCCGCCGATCAATTGTCTGCAGCAAACGGTCATTTGGAATAGTAATCAAGGTATCAACCTGCCGCCCAAGCCGCGAAATCGCCCAATCAGCATTAATCCGCCGCTTCTCGCCCTCAAAACTAAACGGCCGCGTCGCCACGCCAACTACCAAAATTCCCAGTTCGCGCGCCACTTCTGCCACCACATGGCCAGCACCAGAGCCAGTACCGCCGCCAGCACCAATTGTTACGAACACCATATCCGCGCCCTCAAGCGCCTTCTTAATCTCCTCGCGCGATTCGTTGGCTGCCGCCTCGCCAACTGTCGGATCAGCACCAGCCCCCAAACCGTTCGTCGTATTATATCCCAGATGAATCTTAACGTCAGCTTTCGAATTGTGCAGCGCCTGAGCATCAGTATTCATGGCGATAAATTGCACGCCAGTTAATCCCGCATCTTTCATCCGGTTTATAGCAGAACCGCCAGCACCGCCGATTCCAACGACTTTAATACTGGCAAATGTTTGAACTTCACTTGGTTGTACTTGCGGCATCTATTTCCCTCTCTCTAATTCTTACATCAGTATAGCATTTTTTCAACTGATATATCAAAACTTACTTAAACTTAGCAAAAATACCTCTTAAAAATCCGCCTGCTTTTTGCGCCGCTTTTTTAGCATTCTGCGGCGATTTCGCATACGAAGCATCGCTCGCCGCATCAATCAGCATCAATCCGGTTGCCGCCGAGAACTCCGGTCCTTTTATTTCATTGCTAGCACCGCCGTACTCAGACGGCTTGCCTAGCCTGGCTGCCACGCCCAGTTGCTCCTTGGTAAAATCAACCAGACCCTTCGTGTTAGCGCCGCCGCCAGTCAAAACCGCACCGCTCGGCAGCTTGCCGGCTCTACCTGCCTTTTTCAACTCCTTAGCTACCGCCTCAAAGATCTCCTCATACCTCGCGCCGACAATTTCATCAATCTCGCTCTGCTCGAACGAGTATGTTTTTTTCTCGTGCTTAGTTTCCACTTTGCCTAATTTCTTCCCGCCAAACCGCGCATGCGCCAATTTCACCGACTCGGCAATCTCCGGATCAGTTCTTAGTCCAATTGCCAAATCATTAGTCACGTTTTGGCCACCCAGCGGAATCACCGACAAATATTGCAAATCGCCCTCTTCAAACACCGCTACGCCAGTTGTTGCTGCGCCAATATCCAGCACTGCCACGCCATTCTCGCGCTGATTTTCTGTTAGTACTGCTTGCGCACTCGCTAGCACTGCTGGAACAACCGAAGAAACCTCAACTTTAGCCATTTCCGCCAATTTTTGCAGATTAGTAATATGCGGCAGCAGCCCTGACACAACATTTGCTTTAATTTCCAGCCTCGTACCGGTCATGCCGATCGGGTCTTTAATGTTATCCTGTCCGTCCAGTCGATAAGAATGCGCTACAATTTCCAGAATTTCCCGGTTCTGCGCTACTTTGCCAGTCGTTGCCATATCTTCCAGGCGCACAATATCCTCAGGCGTCACCTCGTTATCAGTCGTACCAACTGTAATCATTCCATCGGCTTTAGTACTTGTTAAATGCGATCCATTGACACTCAGCACTGCCGTCTTTACCTGGTGGCCGCTCATGCGTTCTGCTGCCCCCAGAGCCGTATCAATCGCTTCCGCCGGGCCCGCCAGATTAGTTACCGTACCTTTTCGCATACCGCTATTTGGCGCCGTTCCTACGCCGACAACTTTTGGCGCATCGCCATCCGCGTCAATATAACCAATGACACAGCGTACGTTCTTCGTACCAACATCAATTCCTACAGCATATCGAGATTGTTCTTGCATACAGGCTTAATTATACAGGTTATGGCTATACTTTTGCAAGTAAATCATAGCCTCGTCAAAATCTCCGCGCCAGTTTCGGTAATTAGCACAGTATGTTCAAAATGCGCCCCCAAACTGCCGTCTTTCAGGCTAATCGTCCAGCCGTCGTCCTCGGTAACAATTTTCTCACTGCCGAGGCTAGCCATCGGCTCAATGGCAATTGTATCGCCTGCGTGCAGCACTGGCCCGGTACCGCGCCGGCCATAATTTGGAATCTCTGGACTCATGTGCATCTCTAGTCCTACGCCGTGGCCAACCAGCTCGCGAATGATACCTAATTTGGCTTTCTTCAACACCGCTTCTACGCCCGCCGAAATATCGCCAACGCGCGTTCCCTCGCCAGAAATTGCATCAATTCCCGCATACAAACTCTGCTCCGTTGCGTGCAGTAAATGTTTTTTAGCGCCGCGCGGTTCTTCGTCAACCACCATAGTAAACGCACTATCCGTTTTCATACCGCGGTAGCCAATCACCAGGTCAAAACTCACCACGTCGCCTTTCTCAAACACATAGTCTGTCGGAAATGAGTGCACCAATTGCTCGTTGGTCGAAACGCAAATCACCCCTGGAAATTTTACCTCATCCGTCAAATACGTCGCTTCCGCACCAAAATCCTTGATACGCCCGGCCACGAAGTCATTAACATCCAGCTCGCTCATCCCAGCCGTTACCTTCCGGCGCAACTCGTCATAAATCGTCGCCAACATCCGCCCGCATTCGCGCATATCCTTCATCTGCTGCGGCGTTTTTTCGCCGGTAATTAAAGTTGGCATGCGTACGCCGCCTCTTCATAAATCCGGTCATGCACTTCGCCAGCCGTCCCGACGCCGTCCAGATGGACAATCCTAACGCCTGCCTCAGCAAAAATCCCCAACACCGGATACATTTTTTGCCGATAAATCGTCATTCGCCGGGCAATTGCCTCTGGCGTATCTTCCAAACGGCCGCGCTTTTCTAGCCGCCGCATAATCTCCGCCTCCGGCACTTCCAGTGAAATCACCGTATCAATCTTCTCATTCATCCGCGCCATGTAATCATCCAGCCATGCCGCCTGTTCCTTCGTCCGCGGAAAACCGTCAACGATAATATTCGAATACTTTTTATCGCGCGCATCCTGCACCGCCTGTTCAAACACCTGATAAATCAGTTCATTACTAGCCAATTCGCCTGAGCGTAAAATATTAATCACCGCCGGATCATTACTTCGGCGCAACATCTCGCCAGTCGATAGCCATTTCCAGCCCTGGCGCGCCGCCAGCATCTGCCCCTGCATACTTTTACCAGCCCCCGGCGGCCCAAATAATAAGATCATCCTTTGCTCCTTTTTCTGTATTGTTATTGTTTTGCTAGCATTTCTTTGGTAATTTTCGCGATCAGTGCGCCGTCAGCTGCATTGCCAGCTTTAGCCTTCACTGCGCCAATCACCTGACCCATTTGCTGCATCGTCGCGCCCAGATCGGCGACCGCTGCCTCGACCATTGCCCGAATCTCGTCCTCGCTCAGCTGTTTAGGTAAAAATTCCTGTAAAATTGCCGCCTCTTTCTCCTCTGGCTCAGCCAATTCTGCCCGACCATTTGCCCGGTACAACTCGGCGCTTTCTTTGCGTTTTTTAACTTCGCGGGCAACTACTTTCTCAACTTCTGTATCACTTAGACCTTCATCGCGCTTGCCTAAAGCCACTTCCTCGTTAAGTATCGCCGCCTTCAAATTACGCAATACATCGCCTCGAAAACGATGCCGCCCTAGAAGAGCGGCTTTCATTTCCTCAGCAATACGCGCTTTCAGCGCCGGCATTAACGCGCCGCTCCCAAACGCATTCTGGCTGTTTTCTCAGCTCGGCGCTCGCGGCGAATAATCGCTTTCTTACGGCGCTCAGTCTTGGAAATAGGCTTCGCAAACCGCATCACCGACTTTGCCCGCGCAAGGACACCGCTCTGTAAAACCCTACGGTTGAACCGACGAATAATATTTTCGTTCGCTTCCTTCTGATCTCTACGTGTAACTTGAACCATACTTTCGCCATTATAACAGATGAGGAGGTTATTTTGCAACCATTAATACGCAATTTAGCATTAAATTAATAACTAAGTTACTTAAATAACTAAGATAATTCAGCCGTATAGACCGACGCTAAAGCTGGTGGCTGATTCATACTGTTGTGCGTATGATTCAGCACATTCCATTGGCTTACATCAGCCGTCAGGCCAGGTACAGACCGTAAGCGTCCAACAATCATGGCAACATCGCGCCAATCATTCAAATGACTCCCATCTGGCACAAGAATATCAATCCTACGCTCTACATTCGGTGCCGCCACTCGCAAATCGCCCTCAAAACCATCGCGCCTCAACCCAGCCGGATCAACTAAGAATTGCTGAATCCAGCCACTTTCTGGCCGCTTAAATTCACCTGCCGCACCATCCGATAAACCAGCAATCGCTTCGATACTATCTGGGTCATTTTGCGACAGAAATTCCAAACCAACATCCCCAGGCTTTGGTACAGACGATGCCTTATCATACTTCATAAGCTCTCTACCTTCGCCCAGGAAGAAACCCGTCGCGATGCCGCCAAGGCTTGTTTTGTGCGTAGTATTGCAGATGCTGGCGTTTAACGCGCCGGAGGAGTTTTTCCGCGAGCCAGGTGATGAGGTAGCGGCGTGGTTCCAGTCAATTATCAATGAATGGCAGGGAGCGCGGACGGTGGAGGGGCGGTTGCTACATATTGAGTAGGTCTAACGAGATAACAGCTCTGTCCGGCCATCGCCAGTCCAACCATCGTCAGTGTTTTCGTGCTGCAGTTGTTGTATTTGTTGTATATTGCTACGCATAATTTCAGGATCGAAATCTCCACTAACTCCCATTATTAGATCAGTAGTGTCAATATACGATTCGACAACATACGGTTGGTTGGTTGTTGCATGGAATCCTGTTGGAGAGGTATCGTCTAACTGTAGTGTCAATAAAGTAGAGTGTCCATATTCCCATCCGGGTCGCCTATCTCCAGATGTGGCACGCGGATTAAGTGTTACAAGATCTGGAAGATAGAGAATTTTCATAGAATTTGCTCCGTATCCAGTTGGAATTGTATACGAGGTTCTATGATTGTCGCTACCTTTCGTAGGAGTCCATATTATAAAAGGCTGATCGTAGTGGGATATGGTACGGTCTTCAAAGGTTGGCCCATTTGGGCCTATGGTTGCAAGTGCTTTTTGTGTTATTGAATCGCCTTTTTCGATATGCGATTGTGGAAAATCCCAGTCACGACGATGGGTGATTTTACCACCCTGTGCCATGTAGACACATAGCCACAATGCATATAATTCGGGGGGGGCTGGGACGGATTCTGTCTTTTTTAGGAATTCAGTACGGCGACGAATTGCTTCTGCGCGTTCTCGCTGGTATTCTTGTTCCTTAGTGATGCGCTTCGCTCTGTCTTCATCAAGTAATCCAGTGGCACGGGTTAGCTCGCGGGTAATACGACTATAGTATGATGATAGCTCTTCATCATAATCGGGAACGGGAAGCTGACCTTCCGCGTCTCTCGGTGTAGGAGATGATTTGTGTGATTTGTTTCTAAATATATCAAACATACATTCATTCTGGCATACTAGTTTAAAAAAGTCAAGTGGGTCGTAAAGCCGCCTGCTGCCTGCGTACAAATCTCCCCACCCTTGCAACATCTCATAAGGAGTTTGCAAGTTTATTCCTAGGTGGATTCTATCAATAGTTATAACAATCTATGAATCGATTAAGTTCCTCTTCCAGCGCAAGATAGCTGTTCGATGCTTACCGTATCTTCTAGCGGCTTGAGCGATGCTTCTTCGTTCTAGAATGAGCTCCCGCATAGCATTGCCTCTTGCTTTTCTACATCTTTACCCGCATAATATGCCACAAGATAGTCCTTTCTTATTGTTAGCTAGTTCCTAGGAATAAGCTTAGAGACTACCTTATTTTTATGCAAACTTTAGGCTTTATGTTATGTTGCAGAGGTGGTGGAGTTGGCGTGGAGATTTTGAAAAATCCATGTTTTATGATACAATACAAATTATGTTTGGAAGAGGTCCTAGGAAAGAAACATCCACACAACAAATAAGAACACCCGAAAGCACTGAACACGCCTCAGATAGAGATGTCTCAGGTAGAGTTCTGCGCGAGGTGTGCAGGTCTTTGCAGCAACATGATCCAGAGAGACAAAGAAAAGAACGAATAAGTTTTCTTAAAACAACGAGAGCAATCCCTTTAGATGCGGACTTTTACGCCCTGTGGCTTTATTCATATATAGAAAATGAAGGCGGTATAATTACCCACCAGGAAAAATGTAACTACCCACTATCAACCTGCCGCGCAGATGATAGACAAAAATACTACAGCCAACAAATATTTTGGGCTCCCGGAGAAAACGAGGAAGGTCAAATACCCAAAATCCCAGTTGACTACGATTCTAATGCTTTAACTATTATGCACTTTCCCGATATAATTAGACTAGACCTCGATCTGGAAGATAATCCGAAACAGCACTATGGTCATACAACGTTGTTAACATTACAACTAGATCCGTCAGACCCCTCAGAACTACGAGCCTCTACAAACAAACCCGACAGCGTAAAGTCGTTTGTTGACATAACAGACGCGTTAGTTGGGTTGATACCACAATTTAATCCCGATAGGTCTAAGCAAAGATTTATAGAAGAAGTCCAAAAGCGAAAAAGACAACACGAACTATATAGAAGATCTAGATAGATAAATACTGCACGTGTAGCAACCGCCCCTCCACCGTCCGCGCTCCCTGCCATTCATTGATAATTGACTGGAACCACGCCGCTACCTCATCACCTGGCTCGCGGAAAAACTCCTCCGGCGCGTTAAACGCCAGCATCTGCAACACTTTACCATTTTTATCGCGCAGCGCTAATTTAACGTGTTGCCCGTCCGCGCCCATCCGCCGCGCGCTCAACACTGAGGTCCTGGCAATTTTTAGCACTGGTTCGGGATTACCATTGCCAAACGGCTCCATTTTCGCCAAATTCTCCACCAATTCCTCATTAATTTCCGAAAAATCATCGATTTCCACATCAGCTCGTGGCAATAAATATCGCTCTTGGTTTGTTAGTTGTAATGAATCATAAAATTCATTAACGCGCCGGCGAAAATCACCAATCTTTTCAGTTGCCAGCGTCACACCAGCCGCTGCACCATGCCCTCCACCTTTGATGATAATATCATCCGCTGCCCGCACTGCATCTGCCGCCGAGAAGTCGCCAAAGCTGCGCGCCGAACCCGTCGCTTCCTCGCCGCGCTCGCCAATGATAAATACCGGCTTTTTATATTTCTCCACCAGCTTCGACGCCACAATGCCGATGACACCGTGGTTCCAGCCGCTGCTACTGACCACCAGTACCCGGTCATCAGCCAACTCCTCGGCCTGCACGCACGCTTCTTCAAAAATCGCGTCCTGAATACCGCGCCGCTTACCGTTCAATTCCTCCAACTTCTCACTTGCCTCCAGCGCCGCCAGCCCGTCGCGCGCTGTCAGCATATCTAGCGCGTGCTGCGCCGTTTCCAGCCGACCCGCTGCATTCATTCGCGGACCCAAACCAAACCCCAAATGTCTAGCATTGACCTGATCCGGCTCAACACCCGCCACCGCCATCAAGGCTTTCAATCCTGGACGTTGTTGTTTTTTCAACACCTCCAGACCCCAATACACATTTGCCCGATTTTCATCTGCCAGCGTCACGATGTCGCAAACCGTCCCTAGCGCCACCAAATCGAGCAGCCACTTTTCATAGCCATCAGGTAAACCCTCCAGCTCAGTCTGCAACGCCTGTACTAACTTGAAAGCCACGCCCGCACCGCACAAATCACGAAACGGATAAGTATGGCCAGAAAACTTCGGATTCACCGCTGCCACGCTCGGCGGCGGCGTTTCAGCGACATTATGATGATCGGTCACCACCGTATCAATCCCCAAGCTAGCGGCATACGCAATCTCCGCATGGCACAGACTACCAGTATCCACCGTCACGATCAAATCCGCACCCATATCGCGCACCTTGTCCACGGCACCCATGGTCATACCATAGCCCTCGACAAATCGGTTCGGAATGAAAGCGTCAACATCCTTAAAACCAAACTTACCAAACGCATCCAGCAGCAGCGCCGTAGCGCTCAGTCCGTCAATGTCATAATCGCCGTAAATAACAATTTTTTCGCCCTGCTCCCGCGCCTGTTTCAACCGCACCACTGCCTTCTTCATGTCCGGCAGTAAAAATGGATTATGTTTCACCGCCATATAATCTGGCTGCAAAAAAGCCTGGCGCGCTGCCCGCGTCGTCAGACCGCGCGCCGTCAAAATCTGCTCGAATAAGGTCATTAATCTCTATCAGCCGAACCGTGCCTCGGCCGTGCTGCATGCTGCTGCGACTTAATCACCATGCTCTGTAATTCTTTGAAAATCGGGA
This sequence comes from uncultured Candidatus Saccharibacteria bacterium, assembly GCA_963456375.1. GTDB lineage: Bacteria > Patescibacteriota > Saccharimonadia > Saccharimonadales > Saccharimonadaceae > Nanosynbacter. The sequence continues at coordinate 11,314 of CAUOLH010000012.1, forward strand.
ATTGCTTGTTCGTAAAGTATGCCCGCGAATTGCCCTGCTTCTCGCTCCTCAGGAAACCAACTTTTTCCAGTCGCTTGAGCTCGCGCTGAATATTACCGGGATCTTCCTTAATCAGTTTCGCCAAGCCGCGTACGTGCGTATGAAAATCAGGATACTTGGCGTACACAACTACGATTTTACGCCGCACCCTAGATGTAATAAAAACGTCAAGCATTTCCTCCCTTATTCCCTTTCGCTACCACTCAGTGTATCACAATTTTACAACACCCGGCAACCTATTTATTGCCAATTTAGAATAACTTGATTAATTTTCTTCACCGTCTCCTCCTTTGATGGCAGCATATTATCTTCATAATAATGATTTGTTCCCATAAAATTCTCCTTAACGTCCAAAATATGCATTTCATCAACTGTCATATGCAGCCTATCCACTGCCGCTATACCGCAAAACGGCACCGCAATCACCAATTTCTCAATTCGAACCGACTTTAAAAAACTCAGCGCCACATCCAGCGGCGATAAATTGTCGCCAAGTCCATCGCTCGTTAAAATCACCGTCCGGTCTTTTAACAATCTTTTATCAATGATACCGCCGTCGCCAAGTAATCGGTTAATTCGCTGATGCGCCTCGCGCTTTTTTTCCTCCAAGTAACCGTAAAACTCGCCAGTATATTCGTTAATTTCGCCATCAGAAAACTGGCTGTTATACGTAAATTGCCCCGATTGCGACACTGCGCCAAAACTCAAGCCCTCTCCAGGAATATCAATTTCTTCGCTCAAGAGCATCATCAGCACGCAGTGCAGCCTGACAGCAATTTGCTCGCCCACCAATACACCGCCCTCGCCAAGCGCCACCACGGCGCAGTTTTCGTAGCGATATTTTTCCAGCACCTGCTCTGCCAGCTTGACGCCAGCCTGCGAACGATTCTCAAAATACATATGCTTATTTTAGCATCTTTTTGGCTATATAATGGGTATATGTATTTTTATCTGGTTTCGCCTATTAAAATTGTCCGAGCGCATGATTATTCGTTTACCTATTCCTCGGAAGATAAACTGCCGCCTGGAACAATCGTTACCATTGAAGTTGGAAAAAACCATTTGGCTGGTGTCGTTTTACAAGAAGTCAGACAACCAGATTTTACAGTAAAACCAATTGATTCGATCGTTGAAAAAAGCCCTTTGCCCTTGCCGCTTGTCCAAACAGCACTATGGATGAGCAGCTATTACGTAACACACCTGGCAACTGTTTGGCAAACTATTTTACCCAGCGGTTTAACAAAAAACCGGCGCCTCACCCCTGATAAAATCACATCAAGCGCTCCGTCAAATAGAATAAAAAAAGTATTCACTAAAGACCAGCAGGCCGCTCTGCAAACGATTGAAACCATGCTCAGCGGCACTATGCTACTACATGGCATCACTGGTTCCGGGAAAACCTTAGTATATATTGAAGCCGCCAAGCAAGCCTTAAAAGAAGAGTTATCATCCATTATTTTAGTCCCGGAAATCGCGTTAACCTCGCAGCTGGTATCGGAATTTTCCAAACACTTTCCAAAAATCATCCTAACCCATTCAAAGCAAACCGAAGCCCAAAGACACGCTGCCTGGAAAGAAATTATCAACTCAAATGATCCGGTAATCGTTATCGGGCCGCGTTCAGCATTGTTTGCTCCCGTTCAGCAACTCGGTCTTATCGTCATTGACGAATGCCACGAACCCAGCTTCAAACAAGAACAGTCGCCGCGCTACTCAGCCTTGCGCGCCGCTTCCATTCTCGCTCGCCAGCATAACGCCAAACTAATTCTCGGCAGCGCCACGCCAGCCGTCGCCGATTATTACATTGCCAAACATTCTAATAGCGCCATAGCCTCCATGACCGCCCCCGCCCGCACCGACGCCGTCAAGCCAAACATCACGCTCGTCGATATGACCAAGCGCCAAAACTTTTCAGAACATCAATTTTTATCAAATCCATTATTACAATCTTTGCGGCTGGCGCTGAAAGATAACCGCCAAGCACTCATCTTCCATAACCGCCGCGGCACTGCTGCTGTCACGCTGTGCGAAAGCTGCGGCTGGCAAGCTGGCTGTCCGCGCTGTTTCGTGCCGTTAACCTTACACGCGGATAAGCACCAGCTATCCTGCCATATCTGTGACTTCTCAACCAGCGTCCCCACCAGCTGCCCAGAATGCCATAATGCCGACATTATCCACAAAGGCATCGGCACCAAGCGCATTGAATCCGAGTTGAAAAAGCTATTTTTGAACAAAAAAATTGTTCGTTTTGACGGCGATTCTACCCCTGAAGAAACAGTTGATACCCAGTATGGCAAGTTAAAAAACGGCGATATTGACATCATCATTGGCACTCAAGTCATCGCCAAAGGATTAGATTTGCCAAACCTTGGCGTCGTCGGCGTTGTCCAGGCGGATGCCGGGTTATTGCTGCCCGACTACGCCGCCGCCGAACGCACATTCCAACTCCTGGCCCAAGTCGTCGGCCGCGTCGGCAGATCCCACAAATCAACCGAGGTTATTGTCCAGACCTATCATCCGTCGCACCCATCTATAGTTGACGGCCTGCGCCAAAATTACGCAGACTTTTACAAGCGCACAATTGCCCAGCGCCAGAAAACCAACTTTCCGCCTTTTGTTTATTTATTAAAATTAACCTGCACCTATAAAACTGAAAAATCCGCCGTCAATAATTCTCAAAAAATCGCCCAGTTATTAAAAACCAAATCGCCAGATATAGAAATCCTGGGTCCAACGCCAGCTTTTTACGAACGAGTTCGCGACACATACCGCTGGCAGATTATCGTAAAAAGTCCGCAGCGCCGCCAACTAATCAATTTGATAAAGTACATACCGCCGGCACATTGGCAGTATGAGCTCGACCCTATCAGTTTGCTGTAATTTCTGATATAATATTACGAATGACGAAAGACGATATTATAGCCCTGCCAAACCCGCACCTGCGAAAAAAATCAACCAGAATTCATGTCATTACTGACGACATTATACAACTCTCTGACGACATGATAGCCGCAGCCCTTGATTGGGAAGATTCCCGGCCGCATGAAATCAGTGCAGCACTGGCAGCAGTTCAGGTTGACGCGCTTAAACGCCTAGTTATCGTTCGTAGTGATTTTGACAACAAATCAACCCGCGAATTTATGACCCTAATCAATCCCGAAGTTGTTAAGTATGAAGGCGAAATCGTTGCTGACTACGAAGGCTGTCTCAGCGTCCAGCACATTTACGGTAAAGTTCCCCGCCATACTAAAGTCCGCATAAAAGCAATGGGCTTGGACGGCAATGAAGTGCGTTTCAAGGCAGAAGGATTTTTAGCGCGGGTGCTTCAGCACGAAATCGACCACTGTAACGGCAAGGTATTCATCGACCACATTAAAGATAAAACAGACGCTTTTTACACGCTCGACGAGAAAGGCGAGCTGCAACCGCTTGATTATGCCAGCGAAATCGCCGAAAATAGCATTCTTTGGGACTGAAGAACATAGCTTAGACGTCCTGCGGGCGCTTGTTGACAATAAGTTTTCTATTGCCTGCGTTATCACCAAACCGGATTCAAAGCGCGGCCGCGGACATAAACTTGTTGAACCGCCCGTTAAAACATTTGCCAAAGAACACCACATACCTGTCTTGCAGCCGCAAAAAGTTAGCGAAATTACCAGTTATATTAAAGATTTGCAGCCAATCACTGGCATTCTGGTAGCATACGGAAAAATCATCCCCCAAAGTATAATTGACTTATTTTCTCCGGGAATTATCAACGTTCATCCGTCGCTATTACCGAAATATCGCGGGCCATCGCCGATAGAATCAGCCATCATCAATAGAGATAACAAGACTGGCGTATCCATCATGAAACTGGACGCTAAGATGGATGCCGGGCCAATATACGCCCAAATCCATAAAAAATTATCCGGCACAGAAACGAAACCGCAGCTTTATAATGAATTATTCAACAGCGGCAGCGACTTGCTGATCACCATTCTGCCAGAAATAATGTCGGGAACACTAACCCCCAAAGCGCAGAATGACGCCGACGCTACCTACTGCAAACTGCTTACCAAAGAGCTATCTTATATCAACCCGCAAACAATGACTGCCGCTGAAGCCGATGCCCAGGTTAGAGCTTACCTAGGATTTCCGCGCAGCCGGCTTAAAATTAATGACACAGAACTCATAATCACCAAAGCACACGCTGGTGCTAGTTCGCTTTCACCGCTTGACGTGCAGTGCACTGACGGCAATTGGCTTATTATCGACGAGCTTATCGCCCCAGCCAGCGGCAAAAAAATGGCCGCAGAGGCGTTCCTCCGCGGCCATCAAGGCTAAGTCTACTGGCTAACTAAGCAGCTAAATCAAAGTCGCTTTGACCTTGTTGAGTCTGCTGCGGCGCTGAAGGCGCACCCGCACCGCCTAAAATAGCATCGCGGTGAGCAACAATCTCCTTCTTCAGTTCGTCCATCACCGCCGCCACGACATCGCGATAATCCGGACGATTCACTTCCAGCCACTTCGTGGCAGCGAACTCATCCTTCAGGCGCGGATCGTTTGGATCGGCTTTAGTTGCCTGCACCAGCCTCTGGAACATCTTGTCTTGCTGGTAGTTCGGCGCATATTTAGCTAAAAAGTTATCGACTGCATTTGGTTTTTTATCAATGATATTCGCAAACTCATCCAACTGGGCATCGCTCATACCCTGACTTAACCGTTCGCCAACACGCATCTCCAATTCGCTGTAAATGTGCTGTAAAAACGGCTTGCGCTGCTCCTCTGGCAACTGATCCAGCCCTAGTTCTTTTAAGAATTCTTCGTTCAGTTGAAACATAGTTGTATCTACCCCTTTGATGATGGTTTACATATTATCCATTGTACCAGTTACGCGCCGAAAATACCACCTTAGGACCGACTACGACGCAGACGAATCAGCGTTAGCAATATCGTTTACGCGCGCAATTGTTGCCCGAAACTCTGCTTGCACTTTCGCCATCGCTTCGCGCACGATATTTTCTATATTAATCCCCTGCTCGTTAAACCATGCAAAGATCGCAAACTGCTGGACGATATCATCGTCGCTGGCGCCATTTTGCTGACCCAACTGCTGGACCGTCAGGAAGTCCTGGCTTTCCCTAAACTGCGGATTAATCCGGTTTGCCACCTGCTGCGCCAAGCTCTTATCGCCGTCCATCAACCGGTTAATTTCAACCGAGCGCTCTTCGCCAGCCGCTTCGGTTATCTGCTCGCCAATCTCGCGCCCTACTCGGTTAGTTGCGATCTGGCGCAGCTTCTCCATCTCATCCGCTGGTAAAGCATCAAATCCAGCTTGTTTTAGAAAGTCGTCGGTAATTTGAAACATTTTTATTTCTCCTTTTTACGTTTATTTTATTTTTACTAGTTTGTTATATCAGGCTGCCAATATCCATTGCCTCAACAGATCCGGCGCAACCCTGCCGATCGCGTCAGCAACTACTTGCGGATCGGTATTGCCTTGATAGGCGATTCCTATCAAACCATCTGGAAGATCAATCAATTGAAAATCTGGATTGGTCTGAGCTAATTGCTCCAGGAACGGCATTGCCTTTTCTGCGCCGAGAACATCAGCGACCCTGTTCCACACCCATCCGTCTGGCCCAAGAGACACGGTCTCAGACGGCGGCGTAATTTCACCAGCAGGAGCGCCGCCCTGGCCTCCGCCTTCACCAGTACCTGGATTGGATGGATCAGTAGCATCTGTCTTGGATGGATCAGGATTATCTGGCGACTTGGATGGGTCAGCAGCATTAGCAGGCTTCTGGTCTGGAGTTATATGGCTCTTGATAAGCTCGGTAGCAGCTCTACCAGCAGCAAAGCCAAGACCCCATCCCATGGCAGCTTTCCTGCCTATGGCAACCATATTACGCTGGCGTCGTTCTGTGTCTCTCTGCGTGTTCTCCAGCATTCCGCCAACCATATTCATAACTATCTCTTTTTTTGAAGCGCTGCGGCGCACCATATTGCCAGACCTATCTTGATATTCCACTGTCCAGTCTCTATCTAACAAGTCTTTTACAACACCATCTCTATATCCCTGGCCCAACGACCGGTTTTCCTCGCGCCCATTTTCCAACGCCCGCTGATGAGCTGCAACTTTTACGCCCGCGCCGCCGGCAACACCCAGTACTGAGGTAATCGGAAAGCTTATACCAAAGAGCCCAGTCGCAACGCCAGCCGCCAAACCAGTTCCGCCGCTTCTCAGCCAACCGCCAAGTCCTAATTTGCCGCCGTCTTTATTTTCTTTGCCAACAAACCACTGGCCAATCTTTGCCGCCACCTTCTTAAACCATGGACGTTCATCTAATTTTCTGTCGTACCATCCCTGCGTCTCTTTCTCGATAACCTCATACTGATCAAGCGTAGCAAAGGCAATAGCCTGAATAGTTTCTTTTCCGACTTTACCTTGTTCTACATCCTGTTTATTTTCATCGGATGATTCAGCATTCTCCTTCTCCCATCCAAGTATCCGATGGTACGTCACGTAAGATAGGATAGTTTGCAGTTTCTCGCGAGCATTCTCCAGTTCTTCTTTAAGAGCTTTGCCGCCAAACAACTTTCTGGCAAATCCCATCTGCTCATATTCAGCCCGCAATTCTGCATACCGGCTGCGAGCCTCATTAAGTGCTTTCTCTGCCTTATCCATACGCTCTTTATCTTCCGGCGTGATTTCCGTATCAGGACTATCTTCATCTTCTTCTGTATCTTCATCGGCGTTAAGTTCGCCAAGAAGAATGTTTCTCTCAAGATCTGCCAGATACTTCGCAGAATCGGTTGTCTCAGGGTCGTTTAATATCTTTTCTAGATCATCAATTCTAGCTCGGCGAGCATCATCACCAGCCGGAGTAGGCGCCGGTGGAATCTCTTCTTTTACTTGATCAGCAACAAACCGAGCGTAGAATGCATCTCTAGCAGCCTCAATATCAGCTTTGGCTGCATTTTTTGCCTTTTCTAGCTTGTCTTTCAGGATTTCAATTTTACGCTTCTTCTCAAATTCGCCGCCAGGAAACTTGAGGCCAGCCTTCGCCTCTAACTCCTCAATCTCTTTTTGCAATTTCTGTTCTGTCTCTGAGCCCTTATCCTGAGCCTCTTCAATAGCTTTTCCGCCAAACCTATCCCATTCTTCATTGACAGCGTCTAGCTCTTCTTGAATTGCTTTTCTATCGCGCCTCTTTCCAATTTCGCCGCCAGGAAACCTAAAACCAGGAGTAGATAATTTTTTGTTCAAATCTTGGCGGCGTCTTTGCATACCGTCGATAAGCTCGTCTCTTGCTGGCAGGCTTTCCGACCTCTCGATTTCACTACCCTCTTCATCGCCAGCTGGCGTTTTTTCTTTTTTTGTACGCTCCCGAAGACGATCAAGCTGCTCACCATACTTTATTGTTTTTGCGACCGCTTTCCTACCGTCGATGCTCCTTATGCCATACTTATCAATATCCTCTGCCGCTTTCTTTAATTTTTTCAAGATTTCTTGTCTCTTTGCCGCAATACTATCTTCATCCTCAAGTTCCTTTTTCTGTACAGTCTCGGCGGAAGATTTATCTTGCCTTTTTGGCTCTGGTGTTTCTGCTTGCGTCGGCGTCGTCTCTGTTGTGTCTGGCTTTGTGATCGGCTCATCAGACCTTACTAAACTTCTCTCCGGATTTTCCGGCTCGTCAGCTGCATCAATAGGGCGAATGCGGCGGCGATCTTTAGTCTCAGCTTTCCACTGCTCAAACCCAAGACGCCAAGCTCTTGCCGCCGTGCGTCCAATCTGTTTTATCCGCTCTTTAGTCCGGCGTAAAAAGCCCTTTTTCTCGCCAGAGGACCGCTGATTAGCTGTTTCTCCAGCTTGAACAGCATCAGCTAACGACCTTCCTTGGTTTGACATATCCCCAGGTGCTGGTGGTATTGGCGGCACACCGCTACCGGTTTCGGGACTTCTTCTTGTCATGTGGTGGTTCTCCTTAAAATGCTATATCTTAAAACTATACTGAAATGCTATCATACAGTGTACAAAATGTCAAGCTTTTTGCTTAGCTTAATCACTTTTACCAAATCCGAACCACAAATGCTTTAATTTACCCCAGCAAACTACAGCGTTTTCTTCACCAATTCCCGCGTAAAGAATTCCAGTTTGTCGCCAATTTCCAGAG
>CAUOLH010000013.1:0-16638 GCA_963456375.1 uncultured Candidatus Saccharibacteria bacterium
AAGCTTTATTTCTTTATAATCCATAATCTTTCCTCCTTAAACTTGTTGCCTATACAGAAAATATTATACCGCTTTGATTTACCGTTCATTTTTTCTTTTTAGTTTTTATTGCCGGTAATTCTTTATACATAGAATTGAATAACCCTGTTAAATACTCTTTGTTATCTACATCATCTACCAATAGCATTTCCTTTGCTCCCCCATAAGGTAATTCATATTCTGCATTTGGCATATATTCTATCGCAGATTTCACAGACTTTACCAAGAATCTATCATCATAAATTCCACCAATAATCTTCCCACGATAATAAATTATATACTCACCCATCATTGCACGATAAGTAATATCTTCCAATTCAGACAACTGCCCTAATATGAAATTTAAATATTCCTTGCTTGATGCCATATTACCCCCTAATTTACCGTCAAAATTTTAGTAATCCATTTTCATCGTATTTGAAACCAGGTCCCCATGCAACTTCCCAATAATATCCATCTAAATCCGAAAAATATGCGTGGTATCCGCCCCAAATGTGTCTTGTGGTTCTTTTATAATAATTCCGCCAACATTTCACACTAAATCAATTACACTATCAACATCTTCTTTATGTTCAACATTATAAGCTAATGCAATTACGGAAAATCCGTTTCTTTTTGGTGGGTTATTTACAGAAGACTCATGGTCGTTATTAGTTATCTAAAGCCCAAGGTACATTAATCGTGAAATATTTTCAAGAGTATACATAAACACGCAGATTTGCTGGGTTTATTGTATAATTTAAGTAATATGTATTATGGTCGATCAAAGAACTATCTATTTCACGCAATCGGATGGCACGAATGGTCAGAGAGTATTATTGTCGACGCTCGTCAAAAAGTCAGTAATATTGAAAAGAGTGTTTTTGAAGCAAACAGTCAGGAGCAAATAGTTGATCACATCGTGTCTGGCTATAACTTAGCCCCGCTGGTGCTGTTGGCGGACAACAAAACCCAGGACATAGTGGAGACCAAGGTAGATGTCACCGGCAATAATATGTATGTACAAGCATTTGACAATAGTCCAATCAGCGTGCCCGGCTATAAGGTCGTTATTACGATACCGTTCACTGGTTCCGCAGACCTATTCAAAGTCAGTCCTACTAGCATGCGAATGACGTGTGACGATGCCGAGATTACCGGCAACAAATTGACCTTTGCATTGGAGTTTACTGAATCAAACACCACTGCGGAGCGGATAAAGGATGCAGTAGACGGAAAGATAGCATCAATACAACAAAACATAGATTACATAAACAACGACTTATCTGGGTTTGAAGAGCGTGTTAAAGGCGTGGTAGTCGAAGCAGTCGCCAAACGTTTTGAGCAAATAAACAAACTCGACTCGATAAAGACTGCGCTGAATATACCACTTAAAAAATCAGACAATCCTAGCCCATTAAATCAAGTTAGGATTTCAGTGCAAAAGCTGACTCCACTCTCAGTCAAAAAAGATGAACCTGGTGGAACAATATCAAGCAAAGATTACGAAACGATACTTGAAACCATACGAAGCATGGGTGCATCTATGGAAACCAACCGAGCGTCAGAATCAAAGGACGAAGAAGCGCTCCGGGACATGCTGCTGGTCGGCTTGTCTGCGAGCATAAATAGTGGCGTGGTCGGCGGCGAGCTATTCCATAAGAGCGGCAAAACAGACATCTCAATACCCTTCGACAATAAAGCGACTTTTGTTGCTGAATGTAAGCTATGGAAAGGTCAGAAATATATAGACGAGGGCATAGACCAGCTCTTAGGTTATTTGACTTGGCGTGACGCCAAAACCGCACTCGTTATATTCAACAAAGACAACGCTAACTTCTCTGATATACAAAGTAAAGTCGAGGCTATATTTACTGAACGAAGCGACTACGTGCGCACAATCAAGCAACGCGATGGTGAGTGGCGCTTTGTTATGACCAAACCTGACGATAACGGCCGACAAGTTGAAATTCACGTCATGTTGTTTGATGTATATGAGACAAAGTCATGATGCGCCACGGAGGATGTACAGATGACCAATAAAATCACGAAGATAACCAGGTATGCCATCCTAGAAGTCCTGGACACTTACATGGCCACCGACTTTTATGGCAGGTTAAACGAAGTAGAGTTCTGGGAGCGCATATTCAACCTAGAAAAACTACCATCTACCGACAGCCGTTACCCTGACATGAAAAGCGACCTGTGGCAGCACCGCGTGAATAACAATGATTGGGATGACAACTGGTACATTGATAAGTTTGACCTGCTGGAAACAGAAGACGCCAAGTTCCTGAAATTCCTGGCCGAGTTCTTCCATCCGGAAGTTAGAGATATAAATTGGGACACCAAAAGAGTCTTGGCGACCATCAACAAAAACTTGGCACTTGATGGCGTAGAGTTATATGCCAAGTCAAAAGTATCAGGCCGCGACATACTGGGTACTAGAAATATCACGCCTGCCACACAGATAGATGAAACGCCACTCGCAATTATAGACAACGACTTTATATCGCTACAGATCAACAAAAATGTTTACGACCACATCAAACAGTACTTAATCAACGAGGACTACTTCCACGCGGTGGACGAAGCATATAAATTGGTACGCAACAAACTGCAAGAGATAACTGGCAACGAAAAAGCCACCGAAGTGTTCAATATGAATGCCGAGAGCAAAAAATACTACACGCAACTGTTTGGTAAATCAGACGGCACGACCCAGGCCGAAAAAGACTTCTTCCGCGGTGTTGGCTACCTGAACCTGACCATACAATTCTTACGCGATGAAAAAGCGCACACACTGGCAACAGCTCTTGAGTGTAATCTGGCTATTCACTACATATCGCTTTCTAGTTTGGCCTATGATTTGATTACTCGCAATGAGACAGAACAAGATGACAAGGTCTGATAAAACCCCGATGAGCCAGTAGCGACAGTCAAAGAAGATAGGTTGGTCGCACTGATTTTGCTAAAGGTCTAGCTGAAGCGCTCGTCAAAGTACCAAACTCTGAGTCATTCACGGTCGGGCTATATGGCGCTTGAGATAGTGGCAAAACATCCGTGGATAAAATAACCGAAGAATGTTTGACTCAAAAAAACATCCAAACGATGTCGAGATTATGAACTTCAGTCCGTGGCTATTTACTAGCATAGAAAACCTGCACATAATGTCCTTTGGCGCACCAGCACAGGAACTCAGTAAGAAATCAGTAGCCGAGCTAACTGGCGCAACCGGCGCCACTATTTGCTCGCATAGCATCTGGAGGTCTATCAGCCTTGAGTGGTAATAAGGTCGTAAGTGCCGAAGCGCAATGCGCCTCAAAGTACTCAAAGTATATGATAGATTGTAAAATTAAATGCGACACCTCTAGCAAGTAAAAAACTCATACTAACTTCGTGTAAAATGTTAGTAACAACAAAAACACACGGAGGTTAATATGAGTCATAGTTATCTTACCTTAAACGATAGAAATAAGATAGAGGTAAGGAATTTACTTGTTATGAAAAAGTAAAAAATGAATTAAACTCCAGACCGAGAAAATGCCTAGAGTTTGATACGCCATTTGAACGTTTTATGCACGAATTAAATTTGTTAAGAGAGGTGTCGCAATAATTATTGCAATTCAACATAAAATAAAGAGAGTCTTTAGGGATCCGTAACTCTTATATACTTGGTGCGGATGAAAGGACTTGAACCTTCACGCCGTGAGGCATATGCTCCTAAGGCAAAAAATTAAGCAATAATTTGCAAATATCGTCAATGCACCATCTACCCCCGTTAAAATGGCACAAATACCCGAAAAAACGGCAAATTTGAGGCATGAATTACCGCTTTAGACCCCTTGATTCCACTCGTTGGACTTTGACCCCGTTGGAGGCATTTTAGGAGTCAGAATAGGTGTTAGGTGTCCGGTCGGTTGCTATCGTTTTGGCGACGGATAAGATGGTATAATAAGTGTAATCAGTACATTGGTGGTAATAACAGCTTCAACGAGGAGGAGTGTCGCTCATGGATAAATGGGAAGAAAAAGTAAAAAATAGCATAGCCTACACCGAGGCTAAGGATTTTTTGAATGAACTTGAAAGCCACGATATGAGCGAAGCATCTGTAGATGCTATTGATTATGCTAATCGCGCCAAACTGGTGCTAGAACTTCTCGTAGATAGGTTAGATAATACCGATAGTCGGCTCGTTATCTGGTCAACCCTTGAATCTATCGGCAGTCATATCGCAAATGCGTCTTCTAATTTCGATTCGTGGATAAGCTCAGGAAACGACACGTATCTTGCCTCTTCATACATGGACACTTACATTGATAACATCCTTAAGCAAATACCCGACCTCACGCCTGCCATTGACGTTGATGGGGCTAGAAAAGCGGTCGCTGGTCTTAATCGATCTGTTGGACAGTACAAACGGGTAGTTACAAGAGAGATGGACGAAATAACTGCAAAAGGCACGGCTTCTGAAGAAGCGATTGACGAGAAGGTCGCCAAAGCAAAAACCGAGTTTGAGGCTCTTGACACTAAGACTGTTGAGCTTGACGATGAACTAAAAGAGATTAAAGATTCTTCAAGCAAATTATCAACGGAGCAACAGCTTGCATTTCAAAAAGCTGAAAATGAGCGAAACAATACGATCACACAGTTCGTTAAGACAAAAACGGTTGAGATAGCTGATACCTTCAAGAAAAAAGAAGATGCTATCGATAAGTTAACGGCAGATGCAAAGACGAAGCTCACGCTCGTAACTCAGAATGCAGAGACGAGCCTGAAAGAAATAGACAACCTCCTTAATATCGCTGGGGATAAAACTCTCATTCATGAATACGCCAGTTCCGCAAAAGAAGACATGGATAGTGCAAATAGGTGGCGAATAGTCACGGTTGTATTGCTGCTTATTGCCCTTGGCTTCTCGGTTTGGATGGCGGTAGATGTAACCCAAAATACCCCATCGTGGCAATCGTTAGTTGCACGAGCATTTGTTGCGTTATTCGCAGGAGGTATCGCAGGCTACACTGCTACGCAGTCGAGTGAGCATCGCAAAGCTCAGCGCTCTAACCAGCGAACAGCACATCAGCTTAAAGCATTAAAGCCATATCTACTTGCAATCGAAAACGACAGGAAGCTTAAGAATGAAATCATAAAAACGGTTGCGGACAGGATATTTTCCAAGGAAGAACCTGTTGTACGGAGAGGTCGAAACTTACTTAAGAGCAAAGAGGAAGCCCCTGTGCTCACATCTCAACTAGTTGCAGTAATTGCCGAAACGGTTAAACAAATGGCTGCAAAATAGCACGGTTAAACTAAGCAACCCTGGTCAATAAAATCTAAACTTTACCACATGAACTATAGCATTCATTAATATATTCTGCTACAATAGGTTCTAGATTATTTCACACAATCAATACGCGGATGTGGTGGAATTGGTAGACACGCATGCCTTAGGAGCATGTGCCTCACGGCGTGAAGGTTCAAGTCCTTTCATCCGCACCAATATACGGATTGTTGAAAAATTTTTACGTTTACACACATCCATCATAAAAAAGAACTAATATTACTGTAATGCGTATGAGTAAAATATTGATTGCGGCTGTTGTTTTGGTCGTTTCTGCCGGAGGAGCGGCTTATTATTTTTATCGTGACAAGTTCAGTGAGCCGCCAGAACAAACCGCTATCAAGCCTAAGCACAATAAGCCTTTTAATCCGGATATTGTTATGACGGTTGGCGATAAGAAATTTGACGTGAAATTGGCGGATAATGAAACGACGCGAGCTCTCTTCACCCAGCTTCCTTTCACATTGAAGATGGAAGACCATTTGGCAAATGAAAAATTCGCCGCCTCGCCGGAAGATCTGCCAGCAAATCACACGAAGCCCAAACGAGTTGAAACAGGCGACATTATGCTATACGGCGTACGAACGATTGTCTTGTTTTATAAATCAATTGACACTCCATATAAGTACGTTCGCATCGGCAAAGTTACCAATCCCGAGCAGTTAGAAGAAGTGCTTGGTACGAATGTCAAAAAGGTTGACGTCACTTTTAGTATGCGGTAGTTTCAGCTTCGCTCTATTAGGTCTTTGCTTGATTAAAAAACTTTTCACGCTTTTATAACACAAATCAGCGCAGTATATTTTCTTTTTTCATCGTTTTGGTATAAAATAACTCTGAGCGGTTTTTATTGAGGAAAATCGCGTCTGGTGCGGGAAATTAGCTCAGTTGGCTAGAGCGCACGATTCACATTCGTGAGGTCACAGGTTCGAGCCCTGTATTTCCCACCATTTGACTCAATTCACGGGGATATAGCTCAGCTGATAGAGCGCAGCATTCGCATTGCTGAGGCCGAGGGTTTGAGTCCCTCTATCTCCACCAATTTATGACTGAAACGTTCGAGAGACCTGAAATAATCGACGCGAAAACATATGAGACCTCTTTATCGATAGAAAAAGGCATGTTTCGTCGAAGGCAAATTCCAGCAGTTGTTGAGGCGCGCCAGCTTCAGTCTGATAAGTATGCCGCCAGAAAGTGGGCGATACTTGGAATAATTTTTTTTTTTCAAGCAGAAGACGGCATACGAGATGATTTAACTCTACAGCGCGGCGGTAACCATAAAGATTTACGGCCACTTCAAGATAATGAGCGGATTTGCCACACCGATGGAACATCAATAGTAGATATGATCACGAGAGGTTGGAGCTGCGGTAAATTCAGTCCTGTCGTCTACGCCTGGTACGATAAAGGCAATATCGAGGAGCAAATACGACATACCACACAGATGATACCGAAAGTACTGCTCGTTGGATGTTATGCATTGCGCGAGCTAATACAGACTATACAGACTACCGACAAACTGCCGAATAGCTTGATGCTAACAAATGACGATATTAAGCAGTCGAAGGGATTAGAGCGTTCCGGTATCCACATTGAGAGCGTCCCTACTAAAAAGTTTGCTCAGCTTGTTAAATCCGTTTATCTTTAGCGTTGGATAACACAGCTAACTTCCCTGCCATAACACGACTCCGGAGCAATAGTACTAAAATAAGCTTAAGACATTTTTGCAAGCAATAATTCACGCAGTGCAGGATAAGTAATATCTAGTTTTTGCAGCTCGTCGCGTGTAAAATAGTCAATTTCCGCTACGTCATCATTTGGCATCGGGTCGCCATCAATTATTTTTGCAGTAAAGTAAATTGCTAAAAACGGTACAGCAACTCCGCCAAACTCATAAATCTCAGGAAAGCTGTCTAGATAATGATCTATTTCTATATTCACGCCAAGCTCCTCTTTAGCCTCGCGCACGGCGGCTTCTTCCAAAGATTCATCTAATCCGACAAATCCGCCGATTGACTGCCATGTTCCTTTTTTCGGCTCAAACTTTCGCTTAGCCATCATTACCCTACCCTCGCTATTAAAAATAATTACTCCGGCGGTCGGCGCTTGATTGACAAAATAGCTATAGTCGCAGTCTTGACACTTCAGGTGATTACCGCCGCGATGAACAAATTTACCGCCGCATTTTGGGCAGAATTTATATAATTGTAAAGCTGAATTTGAGTGTGATGTTTGAGACATTGGTTTAATTCTCCTATTTAACTAAGTCTTTATATTTTATATCATTTAACAAGATGATTTTATTTGCCGAACTTAAACTTATACAGTAATGTAATCTTTTTTATTATAGCTTCTTTAATCACATTCTAATTATACATCAAATAGCGTACCTGTTCTTGTAAAGATATCGCAAAAATCGTCGAAATAGCACTAGGCGAATCCTTGACAAAACCCCACCGCCCTGCTAATATTTTCAGAGGTCAATACGTTGCTTTTGCCTTGAGCGGGAGCGTAATGTTGTAAATATAAAACACCCTAGTTGCACCGATAACGCGCAACTTTTTTGTTGCCCAAAAATCATTAATCAAAGGAGGAATATGCCCCGCACTAAGCGAGAAGGAATATTTTATGGCGTCGTGATGGCGTTTACTATGTCAATTTTTATGAATTTACTGAATACATTTTTACATGCTGGCGTGTCGACGCAATCGCTAGGAAGAGCGCTGATACTACAGCCGGTGATTTTTGCTATTGTCATGGTAGTTGAAGGTTTAGTTGTGTCAAATTTGGCGCAAAAAGCCATGAAGCGGTTTGTTCGGGCGAAGGACAGCGCGGAGGCTCATGCGCTGGCGCGAACGGTGTGCATGGTAACGGGCATGTCGCTGGTGATGAGCTTGATCGGGCTTGTCTTGGCTGGTACGCCGCTAGCCGAGTTGCCACTGCGCTTTGCCTCGGCTTGGCCGACGAATTTCTGCGCGGCGTTTTGGTGGCAAATACTGGCTGCTGGGCCGATTGCCCAAATGGCGCTGAAAGTAATGCGAGCACATCAATCAGAGCGTGTTTTAATTTCAGAGTAGCCCTGAGCACGGACGGTCACTGCAGACAAGCCAATCGCCAGAGATCTCGCCGCCTTCTGTTGCCATAGCACTAGCTACCGTGCTAGACTGTGTTTCATTATGGAAAGAATTACGACAAAACCAACGGAACAGAAACCTTATACAATATATGCCGGCTCATTCGACGTAGAAGAGATAGGTCACGGCATGTTCGTCAATCCTATTGGCGTGGGATATTGCGATCCAGAGAAAGATACTATCTATCTTGCTACAGCACCGGAGGGTTTTGAACGCCAGTTGCACGAGACCTTCGTTCTCGAGAATGGTCTTTTTGTTCCCAGTGCTAGGCTGCCTCATCAATCTAGTAAAACCAGGTTAGATTTTCAAGAAAATTACTCTTTACCACCTGAACTCAGGCCGCTTCATTCGTCTGACGGAGTAGACTTTGTTAGCTTTAATGAGATGAGCTTATATACGCGCAGACGTACTACTCATGTCTTCCCTATTTCACTGGGCAAAAACCCAAATCTTACATCAGAGAAGCGGGAGCACTATGAAGCAATAAGATCATTAACAGTACGAGCGCTGGCAGCTGTATTACATTACAAACTAGATAAAGAGTTGCCAGACAGAAACACTATGCATAGAATAGCTATCTCCGACGAACTTCTTATACGCGATCCGGATATTGTTATACATCGCTAAACATTCCTAATTATAGTCTCAAACTGTTCTATAGTTTTAGAAAACCCTCGGATGGTTTTGGGAGAATCGCCCGAGGGTTTTGCGCGATATTTAGTGTTATTTTAATAAACTGCGCTGAAATTTTTGATAGCCGCCAAAACTTCCCATCCCCGCTCATCTGTGCTACAATTAACAACCAAAGGAAGGTCTGCGTTAACATCAGACCATATTTTTATGAAGGACGCTAGCAAGATTCGAAATATTGCCATTATTGCCCACGTCGATCACGGCAAGACGACCATGGTTGATGGGCTGCTCAAACAGTCGCGCACATTCCGCGACAACCAGGCTGAGATGAGCCAAGAATTGATCATGGATTCGGGTGATCAGGAGCACGAACGCGGTATCACCATCACCGCCAAACAGACTTCAATTTTTTACGGTGATTATAAAATCAACATCATCGACACGCCGGGGCACGCCGACTTTTCCGGCGAAGTCGAGCGGACGCTGCAGATGGCGGACGGCGTGCTATTGATCGTCGATGCCCAGGAAGGGCCGATGCCGCAGACGAAGTTTGTGCTGAGCAAGGCGCTGGAACTGGGCTTGAAGCCAGTGGTGGTGATTAATAAAATTGATAAGCCAGCCAGGCGAATTACCGAGGTTGAAGATGAACTGAGCGATCTATTTTTGGAGCTAGCAACCGATGATAGTCAGCTACATTATCCAATTTATTATGCTATCGGGCGCGATGGCAAGGCGTGGCGAGAGATTCCTACCGACCCGACTGATAACGCTGATCTCACACCAATTTTTGAAGCGATTATTAACGATATCCCCGCACCGAGTGTCACGGCTGACGGCGGTTTCCAGATGCTGGTGACCAGCCTGCAGTATGATACCTTTCAAGGTAAATATGCCATTGGGCGGATCGCTCGCGGGTCGGTTAAGCGCGGTTTGCAAGTCAGTTTAATGAAGCATGGCGAGATGTCAGGTTCAGCACGAATCGAGAAAGTTTTTGGTTACCGCGGACTAAACCGCGAGGAGCTTGACGAGGCGTTTGCTGGTGACATCGTGGCGCTGGTCGGTGTCAGTGAAGCGCACATTGGCGATACCATTGCCGACAAAGAACAGCCGGAAGCACTGCCAGCGATTGCCATCGAAGCACCGACGCTGAGCATGTACTTGGGTCCGAACACCAGCCCGATGAAAGGGCGCGAGGGCGAATTTACCACCTCGCGGCAAATTGGCGACCGGTTGCGACGAGAATTGGAAACCAACGTGGCGCTGCGCGTTGAAGAAAACGGTATCGGCTTTACGGTGTCTGGCCGCGGTGAGCTACACTTGAGCGTCTTGATCGAGACCATGCGGCGCGAAGGCTTTGAGTTCGAAGTCGGCCGCCCGCAAGTGGTGACCATCACCGAGGACGGCATCGAAAAAGAGCCAATTGAAGAACTGCAAATCGAAATCGGCAGCGAATTCATCGGCGCAATCAGCCAAGAATTGGGTGCGCGCCACGCTGAGATGAAATCACAAGAAATCACCGCTAGCGGTGCTACTCGCATGACCTATGTGCTGCCGACGAGAGCCTTAATCGGCCTGCGAAACGTACTGTTGACCGCCACCAAAGGCACGGTGATCATGAATTCCCTGCCGTGCGGCTATCAACCGCTGGGCGGCAAATTGCCAAAGACCCGCGGCGGCGTGCTCATCGCCTTTGAAGCTGGCACTACCACGCCGTATGCGCTGCAGGCGGCTGAGGCGCGCGGCGAACTCTTGGTCGGGCCGGGCACGGAAGTATACGCCGGGATGATCGTCGGTATTTACAATCGCCAAGAAGACATTGAAATCAACGTCTGTAAAGCTAAGCACCTGACCAACATGCGTTCCAAATCGTCCGACGGCACAGTGCAGTTGACGCCATTTACGCAGTTTAGCCTGGAGCAATGCATCGACTTCATTGAGGACGACGAGCTGCTGGAAGTGACGCCAAAATCTTTGCGCCTGCGTAAACGCTACCTTGACGCTAATGAGCGAAAGCGCGCTAGTAAAAAGTAAGTTTTAATTTTAATATAAAATATAAATAGGAGGGGGTAATTATGGCAAAGAAATGGCGCGACGTTAACGGATTTTATCAAATCTATCCGCGATCGTTTAAGGATTCTAATGGCGATGGCGTCGGCGACTTGCGCGGCGTGATTGCTAAACTTGATTATATTAAGGGCGGCGACAATTCGCTCGGTATCGATGCAATTTGGTTTTCGCCGTTTTATCCGTCGCCGCAAGCCGATATGGGCTACGATGTGGCGGACTATTGTGATATTGATCCGATTTTCGGTTCTCTTGATGACTTCAAAGAATTGGTCGAGAAAGCGCACGCTCGCGATATTAAGGTAATGGTTGATTTCGTACCCAACCATACCAGCAACCAGCATCCGTGGTTTGTTGAATCGCAAAGCTCCAAGGACAACGATAAGAATGATTTTTATGTTTGGCGCGATGCTAAGCCCGACGGTTCAGAACCGAACAATTGGCTAAGTACTTTCGGCGGCAGCGCTTGGCAATGGCACGAGGGACGCCAGCAATATTATCTGCATACGTTTTTGAAAGAGCAGCCGGATCTAAATTGGGACAATCCGGCAGTACGTTTCGAAATGAAAAAGGTGCTGCGTTTTTGGCTTGATTTGGGCGTTGATGGTTTTCGCGCAGACGCGGTGCGCTGGATTAGTAAAGATCCGGAACTGCGCGACGACCCAGTTGCCGAGCGCTACAAAGGCAAGAAACCGCCCGCGAAATTCGATGATTTGCAGCACAAATATAGCCGCTTCTGGGACAACCTTTTCCCGTATTTACGAGAACTAACAGATATAGTCGCCTCATATCCGAATCGAATTATGGTTTTTGAAGATTATCCGGATGAAAACTATAGCACTAGCGAACAGTACTTAGGTTTTTACGGTGTCAATCCAAAGGTATCAATGCCATTTAACTTCGAAGGCTTAAACACCAAGTTTAATGCCAAGTCAATAGGGACAATTGTCAACGAATTCCAAGGCATGATCAATCCTGATGTACACACGCCGGTCTATTGTTTCAGCAATCACGACCAATCGCGCATTATTACGCGTTTTGGCGGCGAGGAGCAGGCTCGCTTGATTGCGCTGATGCAACTAACACTGCCAGGATTGCCGGTGGTATATTACGGTGACGAGATTGGCATGAATAATGGACCAATTCGCTTTGAAGAGATCCAGGATAAGTCGGTCTTTAGCCACGGCAATGACGAATCTGTCGGACGCGACCCAGAGCGCACGCCAATGCAATGGACAGCCAGTCGAAATGCCGGATTTAGCGCAGCTAAACCATGGCTGCCAGTAAATCCGAATTGCCAGAATGTTAATGTCGAGCTAGAACTAAACGAGCCGGACTCATTCTTATCACTATACCGCCGCCTGCTAATGTTACGCAGTCGCTACGAAATCCTGCGTACTGGCGAGTATGAGCCGCTTAGCGATTTGGGCAAGAATATTTTTGCGTACGCACGGTGGATTGGCGAAGAGCAGCATGTCTTTATAGTGCTGAATTTTAACAACGCTAAGCACCGCGTTACTCTGCCCCATGCCGGTAGCGTTTTATGCGCCACGCACCCGATCGACTATCCAGATATTAGCGAGGATGGATCGGTTGAACTGCGGCCATACGAAGGCGTGCTAGTTGAGTGCAGTAAACACCGGCTATCAGCTAAATAAACGAAAAGACCGCCCTGAGTAAAAGGCGGTCTTTTTATAATTTAATACCTCTATTTGACCAGGGTCTCTTTGACACGCTTCGACAAAACGAAATATAAAGCCATCAAACTATGAACCGCAACAGAGAGAGTGATAAAACTCAATAACGTAAACACCGTTACTCTCTCTCCTGTACTGTCAACTCCGCCAGCAGCGAACAGAACTATCATATTCACAATTGAATATACAGCCGAAACGCCAATCGTGATCCACGATAATATCTTGGCAATTCTCTTCTCCATCGATAACAATACAAGAGAGGCGATATATCCGCCGGCTAGTATAGGCGTAAATATCATAGAAACAACGTTTGACGGCAACGACAAGTTCATCATTGCGACAAAGAACAACGCTATATCACTTAAAGCAACAATTCCGAACCAAATGATGAAAAACATTAGCCAGCCGCCAACACCCTTCAGCGATTGCTGCATCATCACATACTGCATCGGTTGTTGAGGCTGAGCGTATTGACCTGGCATCGGCTGCGAAGCCGTCTGCGGCTGCATTTGAGGCTGCGGCTGCATCGGCGTTTGCATCATTGGTTGCGGCGGCTGCTGCATATATGGCTGCTGCGGTTGAGCGTACTGATTATACGACTGAGACTGTTGCGGCATTACTGGCGGCACTGGCGCGCCCTGCATTGGCTGCTGAACAGCAGGCTGAACTGCTTCTGGCTGCGGCGCTTGCACCGGCTGAGTAGCCTCGGGCTGCGGCACTGGCTGAGCGGCATTGGAAGCATTGTTGTCTTTAGAACTGGAATTAGCGTTTTTCTTAGTTGCCATAATATTTAATTCTCCGTAAAGGTTACAGTTATTATGTTGTCATTGTACCATATAATCAAACGTGACTGCTATTCTTTTCCTGAGCTAATGAATAAGTTGATAGACAGCAAAACTACAGGAACCCCGACAACAAGACCAAACGCAACAGTATCAGCCACACCGAAACCCTCTGCATGTGACATTCCATACGATAGCGCAGAGTTTATCGTAGCAAGTACCATTAAAATCAGCAGCAGCGCGCCAACAGCTATACGGATTATTTTTCTGACTCGCGGCTTCAACGCGCTGGCTGCGCTAAAGTAGGTAATAAGCAAAACCGCCAACGAGGCAAACGCTGTGAGTGCTGCGATTGAATATGCCACTGTTATGCCAGTTCCAACAATTTCTTGGCTGAACCCTACCACAGAGAGTATGCCCAACATAATACCAGCAAAGACTGCCAGCGCCATAGGCATCATACTAGCTCGGGACGCTTGTTGAGGAACGCCGTAATTACCATAGCCGTCAGGATACGAGACGGTATTCTGCGGATACTGCTGCGGTACGGACGAATAAAGCGCTTGACCTTGCGGCTGCGAATGTTGAGACTGCGACTGATTAGGACGCTGTAAATCTATCGGTAGACCACCCGAAGGAACTGCATAATGCGCTGACTTTTCATTCTGATACTTAAAGACACTAGTACACCAAACAATCCCTAAAATCATTACACCAAAAGGTATAGGCGAAATAAAGAATGCTACATCGCCGAAACCGACGACAGCATAGAAATTCAAGTAAAGCCATAACGTAACAAAAGAAGCTATCGATATAAAAAGCGTGCAAATTGCGGCAACCTTGGCTATATTCTTATCCCTATTTGATAAATAAGTTATCCACAGACCAATGGACCCTATTATCAATATCCCCAACACAACTGACATAAACACCTTTACTGATTGGATGAAAAAATAGCTCGATACGTCAGTAAATTTTTCTATGGAAGTATTCATACTTAAAAGTTGAGCAGCAAAACCTACTGAGAAGAATAAGCCGATTCCATAAGCAACAGACTGTCCAATAACTGTTCCTTTTTTCGAATAATTAAAAACAACGTACTGAGCGGTCTGATTCTGGAAAGCTTGCGGAGGCAAGGCTGCTGCCGGCTGAGTCTGCTGTTCGGGTTGCGCTTGCGGCGGTTCATTTTGCGGCGCCGGTGGCTGGACTTGTTCCTGCGGCGGTTTAGTCTGTGTCTGCAGTGTTTGATTTTGTGTCTGCGGCGGCTGAGGCTGTTCGCCTTGAACTGGAGGCTGATTGTGTTGTTTGCTTTGGCTCGGCCGAGCGCTATCTTGCTGCTGGTTAGATTTGCGCTGCTCGGATTTCTTTGCATTCTTGCTACTCATACATTTAATGTACCATATTATTTATGGTTATGGCGCGAAAGCAATATTTTCATTCGCTTTTCAGTAAAATTCCTAACGTGCTAGAATAAATCTATGTTCACAAAGCGCACTAAAAATCCGTTGTCACTTTGTCTATTACTGTATTTTACATGTTTCGCTGTGCGAATGTGGGAATTTTTAGCTTTGCGTACCGATCAATCAGCACTCAGTGAGAATATAGTGCATAAGGTTTTCGGTATAGTAATAATTTTCGTTTGCCTGAAATATTTGCACGCTCATTGGCGCAACATTGGCTTTACACGCAAAAATTGGCTGAAAAATATCGGCTTGGGACTTGCCTTGGGGCTTTGCTTTTATACAGTTACGCTACTGATCGAATTCGGATTTCTGTATTTTTCCAGCGCTAAACCTAACATTTTAATGAAGGCTGGCGGTTTTTCACTCGCTAGCACCGAACAATTCGTCGGCGTGGGAATTGGGTCAATTATTATATTTAATATATTCAATGTCTGGATGGAAGAAGGCCTGTTTCGCGGATTGTTCGAGAAATTACTGCGCCAAAAATATAAATTTGCGGCAACGATTTTCATAAGCGCCCTGCTGTTCGGACTTTGGCATGTAGCAATGCCGATTCGGTCGTTCCTTGACGGCGAGTTTTCGCTGGTTCAGACGGCAATTTTTAGCGTTGGCTATGTTTTGTTCGCTTTCATGTTTGGATTAAAAATGAGCTGGCTATATAAAATGACAGGAAGTTTGTGGCTTGGCACAGCAGATCACTTTTTCAATAATGCGATAATTAATATTGTGCATGTCGTCTCAAACCAAGGAAATGATAGCTTGCAAATTGCGCGAATATTCTTAGCGCAAACTTTGTCGTTTGTTTTTGTGTGGATTTTATGGCGAAGATCCAATAAAAAGTCTATCAGCGGCTAGGATTCTTCCCTGACTTCTTCCGGCAAGAATCCTTTTTTGTGCTGGAAGCCAGCTTGCCATTTGTAATCTTTGGCGTAGCCCAAATCTTTCATTAATTTAGTGGCGGCATTTCGAAGGTGGAGCGGCACCGGCGAGTTCGGGTACTTGTGCGCCAGAGAAAAAGCCTCATTCATCAAATCAGTAATCTCGCGTGACTTCTGGCTGCGCGCCAGGGCGATGGCACAGTGGAATAAATTATATTTGGCCTCAGGCAAGCCAACGCGCTCCACCGCTTCAAAGGTGGCAACCGCCAGGCTCAGCGCGCCGTTACCCGCCAGCCCAATGTCTTCTGACGCAAAGATAACCATCCGCCGAGCAATAAACTTCGGATCTTCGCCGGCGTCAATCATGCGCGCCAGATAATACGCCGCAGCCACCGCGTCACTACCGCGCAGTGATTTGATGAATGCCGAGATGACGTCATAATGCGCATCGCCTTTTTTATCGTAGCCCGGCAAACGCCGCTGAGCCGCTGCCTTGACAACCTCTGGCGTGACTTTTTCGCCAAAGCTCAACGCCAACTCCAAATTGCCTAAGGCTACCCGCGCGTCGCCGTCCGCCAATTCTGCCAAATAGTCTAGAGCTTTGGGCGACACCCGCTTGGTTTGTTTCAAA
>CAUOLH010000014.1:0-14381 GCA_963456375.1 uncultured Candidatus Saccharibacteria bacterium
CAGCACAATGGAGAAATTGTTGAGATATTAGATATTTGATTGTGTTATGAAGAATAAAGCATTGACTGAAAATATAATATCTACTCAAGCACGTAAAATTCCTAATTTTAGTAATGTCAATTAAATAAAAAATAGTATAAAAACAGTAAATCAAAAAAGGTTCACTGTTTTTCTTACTCATTTTTCATAATAAAGCGTCCATAAATATAAAAAGTCTTCAATAACAACAACCTTGCAAATCTATACCCACTCGACCGAAGCAGAAAAATCAAATGCACTTCTCGCTGTAACCGATAAAATTTACAATAAACATAACGACAACGATCAAGCAAAACATCCTTATAAACGATAAAGGAGTCTAAAAGAGGAGTCTGTTACAAGAATAGACTCCTCTTTTAGCGAAAAAAGGCTATATTACTCCTATAAAATACAAGAACAGGCAAGCGAGTCTGTTAGCTCCTAAGGCATGCGTGTCTACCAATTCCACCACATCCGCATACTCAGTTGTTAAGGACACGCTCCGTGTCTACTAATGACTTACGTTACCCGCGCAGTCACCACACGCATAACTAATTGTTAAGTACGCATCCGCGCACTTCCAAATTATATCAAAGCAAAATGTACTTATCAACTGAGCGCGCTTATGCTAAAATTAAATCAATAGACCAAGGAGGATTGATGAATAAAATTGCGACATATCTGAATGAGCATTTGGCGGGTGAAGTCATTACTCATGATTCTGTTTTACGCCAAGCCGAGACAGACGGCAGTATTCTGGCGCGGCGGCCGGATATGGTGGTGCGGGCGGCTGATATGAATGATATTCGCAAGGTGCTGCGCTTTTGCTCGCAGTTGGCGGAAAAAGGCCATGTGCTGCCAGTTTTCGCCAGAGGTAGCGCTACAGACGCGACGGGAGCGGCGATCAATAAAGGCATCGCAATTGATTTGAAAACACATATGAACCGAGTGGTGGGCAGCGATCCGAAGCAGCGGCTGATTCATGTTCAAGCCGGCCTCGCCGTTTCGGCGGCAAATGCGGCGCTGACGACGCACAAAGGATTAGGTTTGCCAAACGTTTCTTACACCGACGAAGACGGTACGATTGGCGGCGCGATAAACACTTCTCCGGCTGGCACGATGACGGGTGCGCACGGCTTTTTCGCTGATACAGTTCAGCAATTGGAGGTAGTCTTAAGCAATGGCGACGCTATTCAAACCGGGCGGATTTCCAAGCGCGAACTAAATAAGAAAAAGGGCTTGTCGACATTTGAAGGCGAGGTTTACCGGGAAATTGACAACTTGATCGCCGATAATGCGGAGCTAATTTCTCAGCTTGATCCCAGTTTGCCAGATACGGCGGGTTATAGCGCGATTGCCAAAGTTAAGCAAAAGGACGGGTCGTTTGATCTGACGCCGTTATTTGTGGGCAGCCAGGGCAGTTTGGGTATTGTTTGCGAGGCGATTTTACGCGCAAACTTTGTTCATCCGGAATATTCGGTGGTCGCTGCGCCGTTTAAGCATATTGCCGATGCCCAGGAGGCGGCAAGTTTGGCGATGAAAAATAAAGCAGCCTCGGTCGAATTGATCGACGGGCGGATTTTACGCCAGGCATATCTGGCGGGCAAGCGGCTTGAGTGGGCGCCAAAGGAATGTTTCAGAGGTGCGGTGGTTATCGCGATATTTGATGAATTCTCAGACCGCGCGCGGGTGAAAGCCGCTAAGAAAATGATGAAGAAGTTAAGTGCCATAGATGCCATAAATATTTCATTGATTGATATGGAAGTCCAAGGATTGGCTGGTTTGCACTCCAGCTTGGCTCTGATGGAAGCGCCAAGCGAGCCGCATATGACCGCGCCAAGGGCCTTTTCTGGAATTTGGCTGGCAGATCAGCAGATTGCTGGTTTCGCGGAGGATTTGAAGGCTCTGGAATCGACGTACGGCTATGCGCTGCCTATGTTTGTCGATTTTAGTAATAATTATACGGCGTTATATCCAAAGTTTGATAGTAAAAAAGTCAGCGAGCGCCAGAAGATTTTGCAATTGTTTGCGGAGGTGGCGCAGCTTGTTGATAAGCATGAGGGCTCGTTTGCAGCGTTTGGCGGCGATGGCCGGCTGAAGTCGAGTTTTATGTACAAGCATATGCCAAGCGACGAAAAACAGCTGTATGCCAAGGTGAAAAAGATTTTTGACCCGATGGGAATTTTCTGTCCGGGCGTTAAGATGGAGATATCTATGAAAGATTTGGCAGCGGAGATGAATGCATGGTGTAAAATTCGTAATCAAGCTTGATGTTGGATTTCTTTTGGATTATAATAAGCAGTACGCGGATGTGGCGGAATTGGTAGACGCGCTAGCTTCAGGTGCTAGTGCCAGCAATGGCGTGAAGGTTCAAGTCCTTTCATCCGCACCAGAATTGAATCTCTGTAGTGCTTTTCTGAAGAATAGACTGCGTTTGGCCGCGTGCGAATGTGGTATAATAGTATCATGGATGGAATTCAAATAATTATTTATGACAAGGCTGGAGGCGAGGGAAAAAAGTACTTTTCGCCGACAGACGCAATAAGCAAGATGGAGGTGTATGATAGCATTTCGCAAGAATATTCAGACGATAAAATCAAAAGAATTTGCATACAATACCCTCCTATAAAAGTATCCACGCTTGATAAAGGAAAGATTATAAAACCGATTGATCCAGTAATTATTGACGCTTCAGATAAATTAAGCAAATTAAAAGAGGAACTAGGAAAGTATTATGGATGAAGCGGATATTGTAAGTTATAGTAATTTCACAGTCTTCATTGCATAATTATTCCCGACGGAAATACTGCCCAGCATCTTGTCGAATGCCGCTTTGTTCTTTTTCCAGGTAGTTTCCGCTGAAGATAGAGATATTGCGCGGACAATACCATCGTTTCTGCCGACGACAAGGCGGATTTTTATGATGAACGACGAATACTCTATTGGGCAGCTGACAGTGACAGAAATCAATCCTACGACGCCGTTTGTATCGGATTTGTCAGGTGATTTATTGACGCTTGGCTTCTGTTTGCAACCTATATTGCCAGCCGAGGCAAGTTCATCGCGGATTTGACTTGGGTCAAACTCATTCAAAAGAGATTCCCGCAAGGTTTCATAATATTCCGGCAGGGCATTGGTCGGTGACGTTTGCTGCTTTATCTGGCTGATTAGCAGAACCGACGACGATTTGTTATCCTTCAGCGAACCGTCGCCGTAAATCACTCGAGTTACGGTGTCATCTGATGTATCTCTTGCTTCTTTATTGTATTTTTTCCATTGCCTGGGCAATAACCAAGATGTGCGGTCTAACGAAGTTCGGGTCAAGTCTTTTTCTTTAACCAAATCGCACGTATACACCAAATAACTGAAAGTGGCGACGCCGCTGATGATTGCTATGAGAATGAGTTTGATAATTGTGTGTTTTTTCATGAGGTATTACGCTTATGATAGCAAATTTTTAGCGTGGAGGGAATAATGCGGCAAAAGGCAATCCCCTCAACTAATCCGCCACAATCGTAGCTCTTAGGTATGTCAGCGGGGACTCGAAGAGTTCCCGCTGGTTGTGCCTAGCCTCCCATTCGCGGAGGAATAGGGCTAGATGGCGGGTTGGAACGGCAGCCATAGAGTTTTCTCAGGTGACGCTTCATAGCGCTCCAGATACACTCAATGTGGCTGCTCATACCAAAGTGTCCCGTCGAGTGGTTGTAGGCTTCTCGAGAGTAGTCAAGCCACTCCACGCCATTGTAACTCGCATGAGCGTCCGTGATAAGATGGCTGCCTCTAGCTACCCATACCTCAAGGAACAATTCAATGCTATCTTGCTCGGTGTCGGGGATAACTTGCAGCCTCAAGCGCCTGGTGTCTACTTCTATACCGCCCATGACAATGGTTTGCTTGCCGCGTTTACTATGGCGCTGCTTGCCGAACCATGCTTCATCGACAGCAACCACGCCAGAGAGTAGTTCACCGCCGTCTGATGGCAGATGCTGGCGAAAGCGGGCACACCACCGATGGATGGTTACAAACCTAATTCTACGGGATGTTCTGGTTTAGGTTAAGGGATCGGAAATATCATGGTAGTGTAGTATCACATCATCTATGTAAAGTATGAGTATTTACACACAACATGTGTATGTTATAATCATAACTATGATACGGGTAGCTCATATAATGCCAACTGAGTATCAAGAAAATTTAGTTGCCGATGGTGTGTGCTTTGATATTCAAATGAGTTTAGCTCACCTCGTACTAGAAGATGTCAGCTACCGAGAACTATTCTCAAAACCTATCAGAAGTAGCTTTTTAATACTTGATAACTCGGCCTTTGAACTCGGCGAATCTATCGACAGTAATGATTTAATGTTGGCCATTGCTAAAGTTAGTCCAGATGAAATAGTTCTGCCAGACTCACTATACAGCCACAACTCTACTATGAAACTCATGCAAGATTTTATTGCAAGACACAGAGATTACCTGTCTAATATATCACTAATGGCCGTTCCTCATGGTAAAAGCATAGACGAGTATATCGAGTCGTACAGAATAATGTCATCTCTTGACTATGTATCAACTATTGGTATCGGCACTATATATAATGACAAGTTTGCAGAAGACGGAATTCTCGGAAGAGAAAAGATAGTACGTGAGTTAATAAATAGAAATTTGGTGGCAGATAAAGCACATCACTTACTTGGACTGGGTGATAGTGGCAATATAGAACTTATCCGACTATCTAAATATGATTTCATAAGATCTTGTGATTCAAGCGCAGCGTATGTTAATGCTCGTGCTGGCACTAGAATAACGTCAGACGGCTACAAAAAAGATAGGATTAAGGTGGATTTTTCAGCAAATTTTGATAAGCGTATTTACAAAATTATGCTGCATAACATGAAGACCTTGGAGGAGGCGGCAAAATGAGGCGAGGATTCAAGATCTCGCTCGAGGGAATAGATGGAGCTGGGAAAACAACGCAACTTAGACATGTAGTTAGCCATCTGCAAGACTCGGGATTCAACCCCATGATCAAGCCGTGCAGAAATAATACAAATAGCGATGATCTGGATGGTCGACTTCTGTCAGTTATTAAGCGAGATGAGGAGATGCGGAGGTACCCAATAACCGACGCACTGGCAAGTGCTGCACGAACACTATATGTTGACGAAAAGACCATAAACCCTCACCTTGAAAAAGGCGGGGTGGTCGTAGCTGACAGAGATATTGACACTGCAATAGCATACTCATTACCAGATCTGCAGATATCCTATCCTGAGGTAGATATTGATTTGCATATAACTTGGATGTTGGGAGTTTACAGTGTTCGGCATGCCATGCCTGATTTGACCATCTATCTTGATGTCGCACCAGAAAGAGCGCTAAGCAGAGCTCTTAACGATGACATCCCGAATGAGCGCATAATATTCAATGATCAAGACCTCGTTTTCATGCAATCTGTTCAGCAGGGATATAGTAGGCTCATAGAAAGAAGTCCCGACAGAATTTACCCTATTGACGTAAACGATAAATCTATAGACGAAGTATCAGAGGAAATCTCTCATCATATCAATCGGTTTATTAACAGGAGGGATTTACCGTGAACGCTGCCGATGAGATGCTGGTCGCAAAGCGAGGTTGGTCTGTTCGCCAGCCTGTTAACGAGCCTGTCGTTATATTGATGTCTGGCGGGATAGACTCATCAGTTTTAGCAGAGCTCTGTATAAAAAATTTAGGTAATATACTTTATCCACTCTATATAAAGAGAGGTGCCAAAGCAGAATTAAGAGAATTAGAGGCAACTCAAAAAATTATAAATTATTTACGAAACTTATATCCTGAAAATATTAAAGATCTCAAAACAGTTTCTTGTGAGGTTGTACCTAAAGAACTATACGATTCTTGGGGTTCTGAAGAAGTGCAAATAAAGGGGCTGCCTTTGCGAAATATAATGCTAATCTCTCTCGCCGTCCAATATGCCACCTCACTCAAGGAGACTATACGAACGGTGATAATAGGCGCAGAAAAGGTGCTTCCTGAGGGGTCGGAATATCCAGATATGAGCCTATTGTCCCTCGTTGCTGATACGATCATGGTCTGTTCCAATACTAATGATTGGGATTGGCAGGTAATGTCACCATTGATGATATCTGGGCTATTTCCACACAAAGACTACGTGACAAAAAACGATTTAGTATTATGGGCTCAGTCCAATAATTTTCCCCTAGACGATACTTACTCCTGTACTAGTGGTAATGAAGAATGTTTTTTATGCAAGAGCTGCATGGCAAAGAAAAGAATAATTCAATAAAGGAGGGGCTTTATGAATATAACCTACGCCACAACCAACAAATATAAATTAGCTGGAGCAAACCAGGCATTATTGGGGGCGGGTCTAACACTCACAGCTCCCTACAGGGAGCTACCTGATGTACCGGAAATTCAATCAGATAGCCAAGAAGAAGTATCCATTGATAAAGCTCAAAAATACTACGAACTACTAAGGAGCCCACTGGTTGTTATGGATTCTGGACTGTTCATCAAAAGCCTCAAAGGTTTTCCAGGGGTTTATACGAAGTACGCACTTGATACTATCGGCATAGAAAACATAGTAAAATTGCTTAAAGATGACAGAGGGGCATACACTCAGCGTACGGTTACGTATCTAGATGGACTAGAAATCAAGACGTTTACGTACAAAGTGCATGGTGAATTACTCAGCGAACCACGCGGCGAGAATGGTCGTGACTACGATAAATATTTCAAAGTTGATGGCGCAAACAAGACGATAGCTGAGATGAGTGACGATGAAAAGACCGACATGATAGCTGCAGTATGGAAGGAGTTAGCACAGTGGTTGCAGCAAAAATAAGTTCAGCAGAGGCGAAACTGATCGACGCCATAAAAGATTATTTATCAGAGAAGGGTGAAGACATTAACAGAGATGGCTTAATTGACACGCCAGAGAGGTTTGTTAAACAATTAAATGAAAATCTTCGTGGTTATAGCCTAGACCCTAATGATTTCGCAAAAGTTTTTGACAGCGATGGGTATACAGATCTTATATACATAAGGGATATAGATTTTAGTAGCCAATGTGAGCACCATATGGTGCCGTTCATGGGCAAGGTTGACGTAGCCTATTTGCCAGACGGTAAGATTTTAGGACTATCAAAGTTTGCGCGTATAGTAGATGCCTACGGAAAACGACTACAGGTTCAAGAAAGACTTACAAAACAGGTTGCTGACCTTCTCGAGGATACATTGAAGCCTAAGTTGCTAATAGTTAGAATGGTAGCGCAACATACTTGTATGAGCACCCGCGGGGTGTGCAAACCTGGTAGCACGACCGAAACGGTTGTAATTCGCGGGGATGTTGAAAAATATAAACATTATATCAGTCACTTTCAGCGTATGATAGAAAGGTAATAAATGATAAGTATTACGAGACAATTCGAATGGGATATGGGACACAGAGTTACTAATCATATGTCCTTATGTAAAAATCCACATGGACACAGGTATAGATTGCTTATCGAGATATCGGGCGATATAAAGAATAAAAACGATAAACCCGACCAGGGCATGGTTTTAGACTTTGGAGACCTCAAAGGGCTAATCAATGAAGAAATAGTTGACAAGCTAGATCATTCATTTATGTACTGGGATAAGGACGATGTTATGTCAGACTTTGCTAAGAATAACAAAGAGCTTAAGTTTATCGAGACATCATTTGTGCCTACTGCTGAATGTATTGTTGAATATATCGCCATAACCCTACAGAAGCTATTTGAAAACAAGCTACCCGGCATTGCCTTGGAGTCTGCTACGCTTTTTGAAACACCAAATTGTAGTGCGAAATGGTCTCGAGATTAAAATGACAGAAAAATATATTCCTACTGTCGAGGAAAAAGATACGTATAGAGCGCGTCGCGATTTTTTGAGTATAAGTGGCGATGGTATTTTTGCAACTTTACAAGGTGAAGGAGTTACAGCTGGGCATCCAGCTGTGTTTTTGAGATTGCAAGACTGTAACCTACATTGCGGTAAGGATGGTATTGGCTGGCGCTGTGATGCATGGTATACATGGGACAGGTCGACACCTGAATTTTGGAAAGAGCGCCAAAATAATCCACCTCATGAGGTTGCAGAAGAAATTTCCTCTGCGTGGCTTGAGGCGTTTGGCAGTACAGAAGCGGAACCCAGGCTTGTCATTACTGGCGGAGAACCTCTACTGCAGCAAGACAGAATTGTAGAGTTATTGAAACTACTGAACGGATGGCAATTTGAAATTGAGACCAATGGTACAATTGTGCCACGGGTAGAATTGCAGAATTGTCAGATTAACTGCTCGCCAAAGCTTTCAAGTAGCGGAAATTCAGTCCGTTCAAGATATAGACCAGAAGTACTTCATGCTATATCCAATCTTAGCAATTCATGGTTTAAGTTTGTCATCTCTAGTCCTGAAGATGAAGGCGAAATACAGACAATAGTAAGAGAATGTAGTATATTGCCAGAGAAAATACTACTGATGAGTGAGGGCGTTAGTCGTGACACGCTGGAGACAAGAGATAGCCTTATTGAATTAATAGCGTCTCGTATTGGCGCGGTTGCTATAAGGCGCAATCAAATATTTTGGTTTGGGGACAGACGCAGAACTTGAAATTATTAACACGACTCTGTAGCCATACGCAATATATACAATATACAATATCCAATTAGTCCCCACTTAAAGAATTTCGGCGGGTCGGGGCGCGGGCGACCCGCCGAACAGGGCTTTGCCCTGATCTTTTTCAGCGCAGCTACTTTGTGCTAAAATAGGTTCGAGCGTGGGCGTAAAATCGCACCATAATACGGATTTTTTCGGAATTGTCGCTTGAAATGGCGGCTTTTTCAATTTTGTACTATGGTAGTCTCCATCGCATAATTATTCCCGGCGGAGATGCTGTCCAGCATTTTGTTGAATACTGCCTCGTTCTTTTTTCGGGCAGTTTCTTCCGAAGCTAAAAATATTAATCGGACAATACCGTCTTCCTTGCCGGCAACAAAACGAGCTTTTATATTGAATGATGAATACTTAGTTGAACAGCTGGCGGTAATCAAGATCAGTCCCGTAATGTTGCCTGTATTTGATCTGTCGGCAGATTTGTTGACATTTGGAGTTTGCAGGCAGCCGATATTGTCCGCTGAAGTAAGTATGCTGCGGATTTGGTTTGGATCAAAGGTTTTCAATAAAGATTCTCGTATGTTTTCATAATATTCTGGCAAGGCATTGGTTAATAATCTCTGCTGATTTGTCTGGCTAACTAGTAAAACAACAGACGATTTATTATCCTTTTGCAGACCGTCGCCATAAATGACTTGGATTGTTTCACCGTTTGATTCTTGCTTGTATTTTCTCCATTGTTTGGGCTGAAGCCAGGATGTTCTGTTTAATGAAGTTCGCACTAAATCCTCTTCTTTAATCAAATTATACGTATAAACCAAATAACTGAACGTGGCGACGCCGCTGATGATAGATATGAGTATCAGTTTTATGACAAAGTGTTTTTTCATGGTGTATTGCGCTTATGATAGCAAATTTTGGGATTGGCGGAAAGGCTGTTGGTTGCGGTTTGGGGTGATGTGCTGTTTTGATGATTGCGGCGGCTGTTGTGGTGTGTCGTTTCGGCGGCTATAATTATGACTATGCAAGATACGCGAAATGTAATCGACAAGTTCAAGGGTCGGAGCGAGGCAGCAATCATGAAAGAGCTGGATGTCAAGGATCACGGCTTGGTGATTGCTCTGGAGAACACCGAGCGGGACTTTAATATGGGGACGATCGTCAGGAGTGCCAATGCGTTTGGGGTGCGGCAGATTTATGTGATTGGCAGGCGGCAATGGAATAAGCGTGGTGCTATGATGACGGATAAATATCTGCACGTACATTATGTCGGTTCGACGGCGGAGTTTGTCGAGTTAATGCGGGCTGAAAACAGAGAAATTATTGCGATTGATAATATCCCGGGCAGTGTCAATATGGCGGAGACGACATTGCCAAAGCATGCGGTGTTGGTGTTTGGTCAGGAAGGGCCGGGGATTTCCGAGGAAATGGCACGGGCAGCAGACAAGATAGTGGCCATTGAACAGTTTGGCTCGACCCGCTCCATTAACGTCGGTGCGGCAGCAACTGTGGCGATGTATTGCTGGCTGCAGCAGTATGTGTTAAATTAAGATTTTTCTTTCTTTGGCAAGTTTCCTAGTCGATTTTTTGTAAAACAATCCCGGTTCTGGCCGGCAAATATACCTGCAGCTGATGTCCATTTTCCTGGGGCGAGGTAAAATATCGCGTTGAATCGTCGATGCGATTTTGTCCGCCAAACCGCTTGTCGTCGCTGTCCAAAATTACATTGTATGACCCAGCCGCTGCCGGCACGCCATAATCCGTCCACGACTGGTCAGGTGAAAAATTCATGATAAATAGCAGATCGCCGCGTATGAAACTAACCACATGGTCGTGTTGACGAATGGTGAGGTAGTGAATACCTGGGTCGTCAACTGCTTGGACGATTTTCATCAGCGCCGCGTCAAATTCGCCCAGCCATTGGTATTTGAGAAAACCATTGTCCCGTAAACTCCACTGGCGCCGCGCGTGCTTGAATGACCAATTATTACCTTGGCGCGGAAAGTCGATCCACTCGGGATGTCCAAATTCATTGCCCATAAAATTAAGGTAGCCGCCTCCGTGCAGCCCGGCGGTCAGCAGTCGAATCAGCTTATGCAGTGCTACACCGCGTTCCACCGCCAGGTCCGGATCGTCTTTGTTCATATGCCAATACATTTCTTTATCAATCAGTCGAAAAATCAGCGTCTTGTCGCCAACCAAGGCTTGGTCGTGACTCTCGGCGTAGGTGATGACCTTTTCCTCTGGGCGGTGCGAACTTAAGGTGTGCACCAGCTCGCCCAAATCCCAATCTTCATCACGCTTCTCTTTCAATGTCTTGATCCAGAGATCAGGCGCGCCCATCGCCAAGCGATAATCAAAGCCTAGGCCGCCGTGTTCAGTCGGTGCCGCCAAGCCCGGTAACCCACTCATTTCCTCGGCAATGGTCGTGGCGTCGGGGCGAACGGCGTGAATGACGTCATTTGCCAGCCTGAGATAGACCAGCGCATCCTTATCAACATCGTCGCCAAAATAATCATCATAGCTGGTGAAGCTTTTTCCCAAACCGTGGTCGTGATATAGCATGCTGGTCACGCCATCAAACCGAAAACCGTCAATATGGTACTCATCCAACCACCATCGGCAATTGCTGGCTAGAAAGTGCAGCACTTCTGGCTTGCCATAATCAAACAACCGCGAATCCCACGCTGGATGGTTGTGAGCTTTGAAATATTGCGTTGGATCACCCGCGAAATTGCTGAGACCTTCGACTTCATTTTTAGCGGCATGGGCATGAACGATGTCAATAATGACGCGCAGCCCCAATCCGTGCGCCGTATCAACCAACCGCTTAAAATCATCGGGCGTGCCAAACCGCGACGACACCGCGAAAAAGTTGCTGACGTGATAGCCGAAACTGCCATAGTACGGGTGCTCGGAGATAGCCATCAATTGGATGGTGTTGTATCCTGCCTGTTTGATGCGCGGCAGGACATTGGCGGTAAATTCGTTGAAGCTAGCAACCTTTTCCTCCTCGCTGCTCATGCCGACATGCGCTTCGTAAATCAGCGGCACGTTTGGCGCAGGTGGAATGTCATGCTGCCACTGATATGGCTCATCAGGCTGCCATACCACGGCCGAAAAATCCACCGAATCATCATCTTGAATAACGTAGGTGGCGTATGATGGCAAACGCCAGCCGTCGCCGTTCGGCCAATAGACGCGCAGCTTATATTTCTGCCCGTGGTGCAGTGCGCCCCTCGGCAAATCAACACTCCATTCGCCATGCGCTCCAGGCTGCAAGGTAAACTCCTCGCGCTCCTGCCACTCAGAAAAATCGCCCACCAAAACCAACCGCGTGGCATTTGGCGCCCATTCTCTAAAAATCCAACCGTCTTGAGTGCGGTGCAGTCCAAAATGATGAAACCCTAGCGCAAACTCCGCCGGCGATTTTCCATCCAGAACCTTCGTTAGCGTCGACGAAATATAAGCCTCACGGGCGTTGATGACGTCCTCGTGCGGTGTTAACCACGGATCAAGCTCAACCAGCGTTTTCTTGCTCATGGTTATAGTATACCGCATAAGATGGTGTTTATGTTTGAAGCTCGTCACGTTGCGATATACGATACATATATGGATTTGTGGTGCGGCGAGTAAATTGGACTGTAGTTTGGCGGTGATTTATAGCGGAAGATGCTTTGCCCTCATACATGAAATATACAAATAAAATTGTAAAAATAGAAAAAATATATTATGATAAAAATCATGTCAGAAGAATTATCCCCGTATAACGAAATTAATAGTATCGAAAGAAATCTTAGTTGTGACGAAAAAGTTGTGCTTAGCGTGTACGATCTTGCTAAGACTTTAGGCGTGCCTCCTGGTGAGACGGTAGCACCGTTACGTCCAGATGAGGTCGATAATGCTGAAATTGTTTATAATAAAATGCGAGATCCAAATCGTGATTATCATGGAGAAGACTGGGAGTCGTTGCCTATCGCTTGGGAGAGTCCTTGTGTTCCAGTTACTGCAGATATGGCGCAAAAAGTGCGAGAATTCTTGGCGACTTGCAGGGGGGAGTCGAATAGCGGCGATGATACAGAAAGAAAGACGACGGCATTAAAAGTATCTATTGGACGGTATATGATGGAAGGTGTTGACACAGTACCGGATGAACCTTCTCCTGATGTAATAATTGACGTAGATTGTAGTAGCGGCGGAGTGAGAATTCATGGCGTTAAGACGGAAACAGGCGGCTATGAGTTTAAGCGGACTGTTGTAGATTATATTGATGGTGAACCGGTTCCAGAATATGAAGATCCGCTGTCAGATGATACTCTAGAGACGCTGGCTGAAATAATTGAGTATGTTAATGATGGTACTTGGCAAAATGAACAGGAATATCTTCGCGTAGAGCAAATACTTGGAAAAGAAGAGTCGTGGGAACCGCGTACGGTGGATGACAAAACGAAAAGTTTTTATGTCGGGGATGTTTTGCAATTTTTGTCTGGACGCACATTAGTTCCTCGTAGAAATGGTTCTGATAATATGGGCATGATGCTGCAGATCGCTGATCATGTTACGGACGATCCTAACACTTCTACAATTACAGGTCCTGTGCGTATATTTGACGAGGTAAAGGAATTTTTGCTTGAGAATGAAGAAATTGCTCAGTTGCTGAAAATTTCCGGTGCTGAAACGGTGGAAATTTCGTCGGCATCAGAGGCGGCTAAATACCTGCGCGGCATTATTGATCGATATGGGAAGACGCACATTACACTAGAAAAGATGCCTGAGGGTAGGCATATTGTGATCGATAGGCTTACCGAAGAGTCTATTGAATCATTTCAGAGAGGAAAAAAGATTATTAGACTTGGCGACGAAACAGACTTTTAATTGTTAGCTTGGGTTATTTTAAAAACCTAAGTTTTTTATGAGTTCTTTGGTTTATTTGTCTGCTAGGCAATCTATCGCGAGGCAATCCTCAGAATATTTCATGATATAATCAGACAGATTATGCAGCAAAAACCATTTTCTTTTGAAATAACGTCTAGGCTCGACGACACGCTGGCGCGCACTGGCATTATTCACACGCCGCATGGTGATATCAAGACTCCGGCGTTTATTGTGGTGGGTACTAAGGCCAACGTTAAAGCCATGGTGCCAGAAATGGTTGAGTCGGTTGGTGCGCAAGCGGTGCTGGCGAACGCTTACCATTTATATTTGCAGCCGGGGCATGAACTGATTGAAAAGGCTGGCTATTTGGGCAAGTTTATGCATTGGGACGGGCCGACATTCACTGATAGCGGTGGCTTTCAGGTGCTGAGTCTGGGGTCAGGTTTTAAGAAGGTTTTGGCTATGAGTACCGATGTTGATGAGGAAATCGCCATCGCTAAAAAATCGTCGCGCCACGCTTGGGTGGATGAAAATGGCGTGATGTTCAAGTCGCACCTCGACGGCTCATACCATAAGTTTACGCCGGAGTTATCTATGCAGATTCAGGCGGGCATTGGCGCGGATATTACCTTCGCTTTTGACGAGCTGACCTCGCTGATTGATCCGTATGAGTATCAAGTGGAGGCTTTGGCGCGGACGCATGCTTGGGCGGAGCGGAGTTTGGCGGAAGTTAAACGTCTGTGTGAAGCTCGTCCCGACAAGCCATATCAAGCGTTATTTGGCGTGCTGCAAGGCGCAAATTATGAAGATTTACGCAAGCAAACGGCTG
>CAUOLH010000015.1:0-13697 GCA_963456375.1 uncultured Candidatus Saccharibacteria bacterium
AAGCAATATTTGCCGCTCGTTGATTCGTGGGCGCACATTGATGTGTTTGTCGAGAAAAAGCGACGCTTTGCTGGCGAAGTGTGGTGGGATTTTGCGCTGGAGTGTTTGCAGAATAAAGCTGAGTTCATAGTACGCTACGGCGTGGTTTCTTTGATGACTAATTTCCTAGACGAAGCACACATTGATCAGGTTTTCACGGCGCTGCGAAACGTTAAACACGACGGCTATTATGTCAAAATGTCGCTGGCCTGGCTGTATGCGACGGCGGCGGTACACTTCTTTGAGCTGACGCTGGCTGAGCTAGAAAACGGACATATTGACGCTTGGACGCGCAACAAAGCCTACCAAAAAATGCGCGAATCGCGGCGATTCACATCCGAACAGCAGGAAATTATACTAAAAAATAAACAAGCGATTTAACAATGGCTGGGGCAGTAGCGGCGCTTTTACTCTTTGTCGGCATCGTCATTATAATTAAATTTTTCCAAACTCAGAAATTGCGGGAAATTGAAAAATATCAAGATCCGGCGTTTCTTAAAAACCTGCGTAAGATTGATGAATTTTTAGAGCAGATTGCGCATTTTAATGATTACATAACGTGGAAAAAACGCGATGAAATTCTGAAAAAATACGAGGAGACCAGCTATTTTTTCTGGGGCAAGTCCAAATTTTATAAAAAACAGCCGCGCGTTCGCCGCTTTAACGATACGTATGAAAACTTCGCTGAGTTTATTAAAAACTATAACCAGGAATACGTCGCTGCGCAAAAACAGCTAAACCGCGATTTCTTTGATAATATCGAGGGCAAATCGCTGGACGATCAGCAGCGCCAGGCAATCATCACCGATGAATATTCTAATTTAATTATCGCTGGCGCCGGCTCTGGGAAAACGCTGACGATTTTAGGAAAAGTCAAATATCTGGTCGAGAAAAGAAATATCGACCCGTCAAAAATCCTGTTGCTGTCGTTTACT
Source organism: uncultured Candidatus Saccharibacteria bacterium (assembly GCA_963456375.1). Taxonomy (GTDB): domain Bacteria; phylum Patescibacteriota; class Saccharimonadia; order Saccharimonadales; family Saccharimonadaceae; genus Nanosynbacter. The sequence continues at coordinate 975 of CAUOLH010000015.1, forward strand.
CGCAAGACTGTCGAGGAGTTAAACCAGCGGCTGCGTAATTTGGGTCTGAAAACCAAGGCGACGACTTTTCATAAACTGGGCTATGACTATATCAAGCATTTTCAGAAGAATCCGCCGGCCGTTGCTAACGAGAATTTGCTGTACCAAACTATCAAGCAATTTTTGAAAAATGATATTTTACATCATGATTCTGCGCTTAAATCATTTGTGCAGTTTATGGCTTGCTACTTGAACATTCCCGAGGAAAATGACGCGTTTGATTCGCTTGGCGAGAAGCTTGATGTTAAAAACGGCATAGATTTTGAAACGTTAAAGTCGAAATATTATGCCAATACTTCCGGCAGCCGGCGGATTAGTAAAAACAAACTTGACACATTTTCTGGCGAGCGCGTTAAAAGCGTCGAGGAGCTAATGATTGCTAATTTCTTATTCTTAAACGGCGTGAATTATGAATATGAAAAACCGTATCCGCACGGCGATCATATGTATCGGCCGGATTTTTATCTGACGGATTATGATATTTGGCTGGAGCATTTCGGTATCGATAAGCATGGGCGCGCCAAATGGCTATCGGATTTTCAGGAAAAGCAGTATTTGAAATCTATGCACAAAAAACGCGCCAAGCACCATCTGTACCGAACCAAACTTTTAGAGACGTATTCGTGGTATAATCGCGATAATATTTTGCTGGATAAACTGCGGGAAATGCTGGAGAAATCGGGCGTTGTTTTTCAGCCGCTGAGCGAGCAGGAGATTTATCATAAAATTATCAAGCAGGATTCGTCGTTTGGCGCGGAGATTATTAGCTTAATTACTAGTTTTATCAATTTGAGCAAATCGCGGGGACTAGCCGCCAATGGTTTGCGAAAATTTATGGAAGACAGCGAAGCCGGCAACCAATTCCTGAGCGCTCGGCGGCAGCTGTTTTTAGATTTCGCGCTGCCGATTATTGAGAAGTATAGCGCTGTTTTATCAGCGCGCGGCGAGATTGATTTTAACGACATGATTAATCAAGCTGCTAATCTGGTGCGGCAAAAAGGTATCACCAAAGCGTATGACTATATCATTATCGATGAATATCAGGATATTTCGGCGGCTAGGTTTAAGTTGATTACGGAAATTCGCCAGCGTTCGGGCGCGCGGTTGGTTTGCGTCGGTGACGATTGGCAGTCAATTTATCGGTTTACGGGCAGCGACATTTCGCTGTTTAGTGATTTTGGCAAGTTTGTTGGCGAGCATGAAAAATTATTTATTGAAAGGACGTATCGCAACTCGCAGCAGCTGATCGATATCTCCGCCAAATTCATCCAGCAAAATCCGCAGCAGCTGGCTAAGAATCCTAAATCTTCCAAGCAGTTGGATTGCCCGGTGGAGTTTGCAGCGTATGATCAGAATAATACCTTTGCGGTGCTGGTCAAGCAGATTCGTCAAATTGTTGCCGAATGCGGCGTAGGGCAGCAGATTTTACTGTTGGGGCGGCATAGCTTTGACCTGGATTATGTGATTTGTCTGAGGGATGATAAGGGAAAAATTATCAAAAACCAGCTCAGAAAAAAAGTGAAAAAATATAACGAGGCTACTGGCGAATTAAATATAGCTGGGCTTGAAAGTGTTAATATTACATTTATTACTGCGCATAAATCAAAGGGTTTGGAAGCGGATAATGTGATCGTCCTAAATTTGAAAAACGATTTGTATGGTTTTCCTAATAAATTAACCGGCGACCCGATTATATCGCTGCTGCTGAGTGCGCCGGAAGCTTGCCGTTTCGCTGAGGAAAGACGTTTGTTCTATGTGGCGCTTACTAGAACGAAGAATAAGGTCTATCTATTAACACCGGAAAATGAATCGCTGTTTACTAAGGAGATTAAACAATATTCCAATTATCTAATCCAAGGACGTTACGGCGAATCGGAACTGGTTAGCTGTCCGTGGTGTAAAACCGGCAGGCTGATTATCCGCCAGAATAGCCAAACTGGCAAAAATTTCGTCGGTTGTTCTCATTATCCGCATTGCAGCCAGTCGTATAATAACGTCGAAATTTTAAGCAAGCCAATCTTATGTTCGTCATGCCGAAGCGGCTTTCTAGTGCGCCGCCGCGGTAAGTATGGCGAGTTCTTAGGCTGCACTAATTATCCGGAATGCAAGCAGACGCTGCAGTTGAGCAATTAGCAATTTTTAAGAATGTATCTCGGGGTAAATTTGGCTGTCAAATAAGCATAAGGTATAATAATTACAAATAGACGGAGGAATTATGGACAGACCAAATATTGCGGCTAAAGATATAGAGTTGGCGCTGAAGTTTCGGCGGGCGATAAAAAGTTTCGACCCGAAAAAGAAAATTAGCGATGAAGATATTGAGCTAATTTTAGAAGCGATTCGCCTGGCGCCGACATCGTATGGGTTTGAGCCGTTTAATGTTATCGTGGCGCAAGACGCCGATCTTCGTAAAAGGATTGAAAAAGCTGCCGGCGTTAACGCTGCGAGGTTTACCGCCAGCCATCTGTTGATTTTTACTGCCAAAACCGGACAGGAATTGACGCGAAAGGACGGGCATATTGACCATATGCTGCGCGATGTGGCGCAGATGAACGCAATTGTTAGGACTGGCTATAAAACGTTTTGGAAAAAATGGGCGAAGACTGATTTTAAGATTCTGGGCGACGATGACAAGCTTCATCAATGGGCGGCGCGCCAGGCGTATATTGCGCTGGGATTTGCTATGATGACGGCAGCGGAGCGGGGAATTGATTCGTGTGCCATGGAAGGATTCTCGATTGATAAACTTGCAGAAATCCTGGAGGACGTTAAGCTGATTGACTGCGAGAAAGAATTGCCAGTGGTGATGCTGGCGCTGGGTTATGGTAATAAGAAACCGCACTCGCAAACGCGGCGAATGATGGATGAAATTGCGCGTTGGTACTAGCCAGGCAAGCTTCATTGAATGTTGCGGCCGGCAAGTGTTTTATGATATTTGATATTTTCACCACTAGTATGCTATAATTAGCCGAGACGTTTTATAAAAATTAACGAGTTAAAGAGATGGCAAAGAAGAATACGAAACGAAAGTTGATTGGTTTGGTGAGCAATTCAAGCAAGCACCGGACTTACTATACTACTATCAATACGCAGAATCGTACTAATAAAGGCAAGGGTAATTTGACGCTGCGCAAATATGACCCGATTAAGAGAAAACATGTGACTTACGTTCAGACGAAGAAAAACCTTGGCCGTAACGAAGTCAAAGCCCGCAAAGGATAATAGCTGCCGCTTATTTACGGAAATAAGCTCCTTGCCGAATGTTTTATGGTAAGGAGTTTTTCTATGTAGAAATAATTTACGGTATTTGAAAAACGAACAACCCAGCAGCAGTTTAGGCAACAAGTAGGCGGATTGCGAAACTATTAGTTTAAGTTTGTATCTGCTGCGATAATCGCCAGCGAACATCGCGAATAGCGTTCATGTAGTACAAAAAGGCGTCGTACGGCGAATCGTACGGACTAAAATATGCGTGGACATCGCCGTCGGTGAACCATTTGGTGCACATATAATACAGATGGTCTGACGTTTGCAATCTTCTCCAGTCGCTAATTAGCGATTCGTCGCCGCTGGATAGTATGCTGCTTTCTAAGTCATACAAATATCGCAAGGCTTCGGATTGCAAATCATTACCGTTCCAAGCTGTCAAATCGCGCTCGCTGTCAGCCCAAGTGACTGGCGACGGCATGCTGATTTCGCCGACTGGACGCTGTGCAGATAACGCCTCGCTAACGGTATAAAATGTATTGTCAGGATTATTCAGCCAGCAGCCGACGAAACTCTCAAAGAAGTCAAAAATACCTGTCTCCGACCACTGGTGTTCGCCAAAAGTTTCATAATCCATGAATAGGTTAAGCAGCGGCGCGTGCTGCAGCGAATCCATCGCCCAAGCATTAAACTTTTCTGCTGTCAGCGGCCAGCCGTTCCAATTTCGATTGCTAAAGCGGAACGCCAAGTCGTCGCTTAAACGATAATTTTTCAGGAGCAAGCCAATCTTTTCTGTGCCGCTCGGGCGGTATACATAATTCGGGCTGCGCCAATCCAGAATCGGATCCCAGCCTTCCGCCAATACGCCGCTGAAATTGTGATTCTCTGCCCATTTGGCTAGCTGATCATTGTACGCTAACTCCGTATTTGCTAAAACGTGCGTTTCCACGCCAAAAATTCGGCGGATAGCTTGGCGGTGTAATTCAATCTGAGTCTCAAACTCCTGTAAGGAATAAAAGAACGCCAAACTGTGATGGTACGGACTTGACAATATCTCCACGCGGCCCGTAGCAACTAGCCGCTTGAAGCTTTCTAAAACTTCAGGATTGAACTGCTGTGCCTGTTCCAGAAACGTGCCGCTGATACTGAGAGATAGTTTAAAGTCAGGGTATTTGCGCAGCATTTTTTGTAACAGTGCATTCATCGGCAGGTATGATTTGCGGGCAATTTTATGGAAAATTTGCTGGTTGTTCTGGGCTGGATTGTGGCCGTCTGAAAAATAGTCGTGCCGCTGCGCCGTGTCGAAAATACTGTATTGCCGTAGCCGCCATGGCTGATGGACGTGAAGGTAAAGCGTTATGCCGCGCCTGTCGTTCATGAAATTACTCCTTTGGATAATGAAATTTTATACAACTTTAAACACTGGCGCGCTGCATCTTGCCAGGAGATCTTCGCGTATTCATCTTTCACGTTTTTCTTCAGCGTCTCTCGTAATGCTGCAGATTGGGCAATATTAACAATCTCATCAGCCAGGCGGTTAACGTCCCAATAATCAAACCGCATAATATTATTTAACACTTCGCCAACTCCGGATTGGCGGCTAATTAACAGCGCAGTATCATGATGAGCTGCCTCCAGCGCGGTTAGTCCAAACGGCTCAGATACCGAACTCATCACGAACACATCGATCAGATGGTATATATCGCGCCATTGCTTGCCGCGGACGAATCCGGTAAAAATCACTTTATCGCTAATCCCCAGGCTGGCTGCTAGCGTAATAAGCTCGTCTCGCTGCTCGCCGCTGCCTGATAAGACGAAAGCGATTTTATCGTATTTGCTCAATGCTGCCGAAGCAGCACGTACGAAGTAAGTTAGCCCTTTCTGCACTGTCAGTCGCGTCAATGTGCCGACAATCGTGTAGCCGTCACTTTTCAGGTCTTCAAGATATTTGTAGGTGTCGATATCGTACTCGTGCGGCGGCAGACTAGCTAGGTCAATGGCGTTATAAATTACCTCAATTTTCTCTGGCGGAATGTGGTAATTCTTAACAATGATATCTTTGGTGATTTGGCTAACAGCGATGATTCGGTCAGCCATCATCAAACCGTGCTGCTCAATCTCGTGCACCAGCGGATTGCCAAGTTGCTCGCCCGAGCGGTCAAATTCTGTCGCGTGTACGTGCACAATCAGCGGCGCATTACTTTTTTCCTTAGCGATAATACCAGCCTCCATCGTCAGCCAGTCATGAGCGTGAATGGCGTCCGGCGGATGCTTGCGAACAAACTGCCGGACGAACTTGCCGTAACGGCGCTGCACTGCCCGCATTGGCGATAAGCCGTGCTCATCTTTAGCGTTTTCCCGGTCTTCCGGCGTGCCGTGATCATATGCGCCCAAATTGTAATAATTTGGCGGTAGCGGCGTCGCTGAGTACACATTCATATAATCAATACCTGGATGCTTGGCAGAATAAGGAACGACAAAATCAATATCAACGCCCTGGGAAGCGAGCGCTTTTGACATTTGGTAACAGGCCACACCAAGACCGCCGCTATTATGCGGAGGTAACTCCCACCCAAGCATCAAAATCTTCATCTCTATTCTATTGTAGGACTACGCTTATGTTTTTTCAAGGGATTTTGGTAACTTTTTCACAAGTTTTTATTTTCACGGATCATAGACCTTTTAATGATGTGAATTTTACTGAAATTTGTAATTCGCGATAAAAAGAAAAAGCGCTTTTGCGCTTTGAGTGAATTGGTGCGGGTAGAGGGAGTCGAACCCTCGTCTCATGCTTGGGAAGCATACATAATAGCCGTTATACGATACCCGCGCTGACTATATTATACACTATGCTTTGGCTATTTTCGCAGGCCGCTACCTCCGGATTGACATAACCAGTTTCCTTGCTACAATCAAAGTATGAAAAAACAAAAACTTGTAATTATATTAGTTATTCTAACACTGATCGGGGCGGGGATAGGTGTATACATTGCTATATGTATTGCGCCGAAAAATAAGGGTAATGCCAGCCAGCAGCAGGAGCAAAAAACAACTTCTAGCCCTAACTTCACCAAGTCTGGTTCCGGTAATAGCTCCAGCAGTAGTAAGTCTAATACAGATTCCAAACCTAAGCAGTCTACACCGAATCAGCAAGAGAAGAAGCCTGGAAAACCGCAGCCAAACCAAAAAGAGCAGAGAATTGACCCTGTGCGTCCGAAGCATAATCCAGCTCCGCAACCACCGGCGAGTCCAGCCGCGCCGCCGAAAAACAACCAACGGCCAGCTCCGCAACCTCAGCAGCCCGGTAATTCGCAGCAGCCTGCGCCGAATCCGCAGTCAAATCCAACTCCAAATCCGCAGCCGCAACCGGCAGACCAAGATAAAAAGTATGACATAGGCCCGCCAGATGCTTTGGAGATTCTTGAATTGATCAATTATGCTCGTAGTAAGGAAAATCTGAAACCGTTAAAAATGTACGAGCCGCTTAACCGAACGGCGCAGTGGATGGCGAATGACATGAAAGAGAATAATTATTTTAGCCATTATAAACCAGGTACAACTATTCCGCACGGATTGCTTAAAGCGAGGACTGTCTGTAATGCGCCGGCCGAGAATCTGGTACAAACTTCGCCGCCAGATTTGCACACTAGTCGCGTGGCATTCAACGCCTGGATGCAATCGCCGCCGCACAGGCAATCCATCATGTCGAGCGCTTACACACTAACCGGATTTGGCATCGCCGGCAATAAGATTGTGGAGCATTTTTGTTGAGGTGTGCGCTTTATGGAGCGGTGCGATGTATTATAATGTATTGATGGAAAACCTATCGCCACTCTACAGCGCAGGCAGCTATGTCTAAAGATTAAGACTTGCTATGGATTCGTTTGATGAATTGTAGACATGATTAGTTTATAATAACCATATGAATATGATCCTATGCAGAGATATTAATGGTAAAGCCCATGTCGTCGCCAAGACAAGCTTAATCAAGAGAACATCCGCCTATGGAGTCATAAGGAGTAAAAAAGGAATCCTGCTCGTCAGAGACAGAACCTCCTACGATAAGAAATGGGATCTGCCGGGTGGAGGTATTGAGCCCAAAGAACGATTACTCGATGGCTTAAAGCGTGAGATAAAAGAAGAGACAGGATTGGATGTCATAGGTAGACCCACAAAAATATGCAAATTCACCGAGTACTTCTACGATATCGATTCCGGGCAAGGATGGGAGTCAACGCGTCATTTCTATGAAGTTTCACACAAAGGCAACCCTATAATGGACGGAAACTACGAAGATATTGTTGACGCTCGGTATTTTAAGTTTCCTTTACCCGAGGAGCGTGTATCGGCCGTTGCCGTTATGGTCACAAAAATGCAAAATAATACCTCTCAGTGACTGGGGTTTCATATCCACGTATATAAGTTTTGGCTAGACCTAAAGCTTTGCTCTTCTCTTAAGAAAACATCTGGCTTTGGCTTCGCCAAAGTCTAAAAAAGCCGCCCGACAGGGCGACTGTTTTAGTTCTATTGGTAGCAATATACGCCGAAGCTCGAACCTATTTCAAGCGTAAAAACTGAGCTGTGCAGGCTCAGTTCTAACGCCTACAGACACACACCCGCTCGTTCCACCAGAAAAACCCTTTGAGTTATCTTTTTGAAATTTCCCCCGCCGATCTTTTTATTTTTAGTTGAAAAGGGTGTTTTCTGGATGGGGACGTGTCGCTTTGGCGACTTGGCGTATTTTTCGTGTATTACTCCGTGAGTGCACGAAAAAGTGATATAATAAAAAAGTCCAACCAACAACGTAATATTTTAGGGATTACCTAATACTTTTGGTATTCAAACCAGAAAAACGGGCACTTGCTCGAAAAAGCATTTGGTTTGAATCCCAATTGTTGGTTGGACGCCTAGAGTAGGTGTCCGTTTTTTATTACGGACAATACTCACGAAATAAACTAACTCAAAGGCGTCCATGAGCAAGAAATCACTAGAAACAAATGTCGTTCTTCAAGGCGACTGCATAAAAATATTAAAAACTTTACCAGATAAATCTGTTGATCTAATTTTTGCCGACCCGCCCTATAACTTGCAGCTCAGGGGCGACCTGTGGCGGCCAAATAACACAAAAGTGTCAGCAGTCAATGACGACTGGGACAAATACGATAGTTTTGCAACATACGACGATTTTACAACCAAATGGCTTACGGAATGTCGCCGTGTACTCAAAGACAATGGTGCAATTTGGGTTATCGGTAGCTACCACAATATTTTCCGTGTTGGAAAAATTGTCCAAGACCTCGACTACTGGATTTTGAACGACATTCTTTGGGTCAAAACAAATCCTATGCCAAACTTCAAGGGCACACGCTTTAATAACTCGCACGAAACACTCATCTGGGCGGGTAAGTCCGAAAAGTCAAAGCCGACTTTTAACTACAAAACCATGAAAACACACAACGAAGACAAACAAATGCGTAGTGATTGGCTTATTCCGATATGTAGCGGACAAGAACGCGTAAAAATTAACGGCGAAAAAGCACACTCGACGCAAAAGCCACTTGCTTTACTCCGTCGAATTATCAATGCAACATCAAAGCCTGGCGATATTGTGCTTGACCCATTTCTCGGCAGCGGTACAACCGCAGTTGCCGCAAAAGAGCTAGGACGCGAATATATTGGTATTGAGCGCGACGATACCTATGTGAGAGTAGCAAAGAAACGCATCGACGAAATAGTACCATTAGATGAAACACTTGTGTCGGGCAAGCTTGAAGCAAAAACACCGCGCATTGCCTTTGGCTTATTGGTTGATATCGGACTTATCAAAGCTGGCGCAACGCTGACTAGCAAAGACGGTAAGTATTCGGCAATCGTTACGGCCAACGGTTCATTGAAAAGCGGCGATATTGAGGGCTCTATCCATAAAGTTGGCGCAGTTTTACAAGACCAACCCTCATGCAACGGCTGGACATTCTGGCACATTGACGGCGCGCTAATCGATGATATTCGTCAAAAGTATCTGGAGCAAAATTATGCTTGAGTACGAAGTATTCAAAGATATCTTTGACGAAAAGATATTTGCAAAGTCAAAGCCCGATTTGCTCAAGAAAGTCGCCGAGCACCCCGATAGATACGTGGGGTTATTCCGCCCGACCAAGCCAGAGGCAAAATTGCTACAAAACCTGTTGCAGTCAAACGAAATCCGTTTTGGCGACGCATTTGAAGTAGCGATTAAGCAATACTTTATCAATGAAAGTTGGCAGCCGTTGCCGCAAAAGATTACATCGAAAGAGGGCGACGCACTTGATATTGACCAACTGCTAATAAAAGACGATAAGGTGCTCTTTATTGAACAAAAAGTGCGCGATGACCACGATTCAACCAAAAAACGCGGGCAGATTAGCAACTTTGAAAAGAAGCTTGAAGCGCTTGTTGATATTTATGGGAACAAGGTAACGTGGGGATTTTTCTATTTCATCGACCCAAGCCTTGTTAAAAACAGAAATTTTTATCAACCAGAGCTACAAAAGCTGCAAGAATCGTGGGGCGTGCACTTGTCGGTGTCATACGGACAAGACATGTTCAATCAGCTTGGCTTATCTCATATCTGGCCTGATATCATGAATAATCTACAAAAATGGCGCCAGGATATACCAGACCTACCAAACGTCAATTTTGACAGCAACCCCGAAGAATCCGCCGAAGAGATAAAAGACCTACCACTTCGTATATTCCGCAAACTCTTTGATGATGAGCGAATTGTAAGCCAGATACTGCCTGTGTTGTTTCCAACTGGTGCGACGCTGGCGATTCTTGAGTCGTATTTTCGTACACAGAATTTAATAGTAGCAAGTAAAATAGCCGACTCGATACGTATATATTTACAGACATCACCTCACTTGTCGGAGTCTGCGCGGTCTAGCTTACTGTAAATGACTCTATTCTTGTAGTAGAATAACAGATATGGACATTATTAAAATTGATAAGGTAAACGACTACTCTTGTAAATCATTCAACCAATATACTGGACCAACTTCGCTTTTTGGTAAATCCAACATATTTTTCGCATCAAATGGACAGGGGAAGTCGTCTTTTGCGTTGGGCATAGAGGCTGAGTATCTAAAGAGTTACGACAGCTCAAATTATAGGATTTATAATAAGGACTACATCGAAAATCATCTACTGCTTGAGGATAGATCAGGTATTAAAGGAGTGGTTGCTAATTTTGGTGGACGGAATGTCGATATTGAGAAAAAGGTAAAACCGCTCGTGCAGGAGCGTGATACCTTCAAATCAGAAATAGACAAACTTGGTATCGATAACTCAAAGCTAGTAAGCTCCACAGAAACAGCTATCGAAGACATATTCAAGCGACGCAAGGGTAAAGCCAATATCCAGAAGAAAACCCATAAGGATGGTGTTCATGAGAAAGTAGTTTCGCTCTGGGTTGCTGAATATAATGCTGCATTAAAGCTCTTTCCTGACGAAAAATACAATGAGATTGATGGCGAAAAAGATTTCAGTGAAAATCTTGATATTATCAATACCATCACTGTGCCGTCAATTACCACCCCCATTGACTATGAGATAGATCAATCTGAGCTCATCATTGGTAAAAAATACAATGAGGTAAATATACCAAGTGGCGATGTCGTAAGTTGGCTTGAAGTAGGTCTGGGCATACATCAAGGTAAAGATACTTGTGAATTTTGCCTTGGCACTCTCGATGCAACTGAGATACATGAACGTATAAACTCCTACCTCAAGAATAAGCAAAGCGTTGATCGCCGAAAACTCGAAACGCTTTCCAATCAGATTGCTCAACTCATAGTATATGTGCAGGCAGCGATTAATGATCGCAAGATGTTAATTGCCGCATTAGACGACAACGAGAATATCGTTAGTGTACTTGATGAGCTTGCTAAACAGACCGACACACTCGAAACATATCTGTCTATTGTCAAAAATAAGATAGATGATATGCCTAGCGCGTTCACAATAGACGGACCTGCTATTCGACAGGCTGTGGCGGTATGTAAAGCGTCATTTGTGGCTATTCAAAAAGCAAAAGATAATCAAAAGCAACTATTTGAAGAAAAGATAAATAGGCTTGAAATACTTGTCAAAGGCTCGATAGGTTATGAAATTAAAAACAGCACCCTCATAGCTGATAACTGTAGTCAATACAAAAACAATAACGATACAATTCGAGAATTAGAATCGAAAGTTAAGGCGAAGAACGCTGAGATACAAAGGCTACGAGACAGCAAGTCTGATCTTGCTGATTTTGCCGATTACGTCAATGGGGTGTTAGATGATGTTGGTATTGGTTTTAGGTTAGCTCTCAATGACAAATCCTATTTACTCAAGCACTCAATCAACGGCAGCGAACTATCACTTGATGACATAAGCGAGGGTGAAAGAAACCTGTTATCGCTTGTCTACTTTTATTACGAAATGTTGAGCGATGATAAGAGTAATCTTAAGAATAATATAGAGCTTGTGATTGTCGATGACCCAACTTCCAGTATGGATGATGAGAATCGTTTTTACATTCTTGAGCTTATAAAGAGTATTATAAGTAGCCCCAATATACAGTCATTTGTGTTTACGCATTCGTGGCGTGATTATTGCGATCTCTGCTATGGTAAAGATGCAAATCAAGGAGTGAAGAAATTTGAAATACGAAAAGTTGACGGCGTTAGCACAGTCGAAGTATCTAATAGCGTCATGATGCCCTATCGTAAACTATTTAAGGAAGTCTATGATTTTTCACAAAAGCAACTTGCCGACGTAAGTTCCGAAGAATCACTACATATGCCAAACGCCATGCGACGTGTGCTTGAGGAGTATCTACGCTTTAAGATCGGTATCGAATTTGCTACACAGGCAAAATACAACGAGATTGCTAGGGTTTTACTCGGGCAAGAAGTGGTTAATATCAGCGCTAACAATGAAGTAAAGATTAAAACATTATTATCTGTTTGTAATATTCTCTCACATGGGACGCCTCACAGCAGGAGCACAAGCGAGATACATGCTAGTGCGCGCTTTTTGATGCGTAGACTAGAGGATATCGACAAGTACCACTACGACAAAATGAGAAGTTAGGGATTGAGATCGTGTAGCACGGCAGCTCTGCTGCCTAGGTGAGATCCCAGCGTCTCTGTTATTTGTCGGTAGTCGTCTCCACTCAGAAAACACCCTTTTCAACTAAAAAATAAAAAGATCGGCGGGAGAAATTTCAAAAAGATAACTCAAAGGATTTTTCTGGTGGGGCGAGCGGGCGTGCGCAGACGTTGGGGCTGAGTCTGTGCGGCTCAGCTTTTACGCTCGAAATAGGTTCGAGCTTTGGTATAATTTCCACCAATAGAACTAAAACAGCCGCCCATTCGGGCGACAAAATCTCAGAAGTTCCATTATGGTGCGGGTTAGGAGACTCTAACTCCTGGCCTCTTCCATGGCAAGGAAGCGCTC
>CAUOLH010000016.1:0-13089 GCA_963456375.1 uncultured Candidatus Saccharibacteria bacterium
GCTCGGCAGTCAAATGGAAAATTCATCCTGCGCATAGAAGATACCGACCAAAAAAGGGAAGTATCTGGCAGCGTAGAACATATTTATGAATGCCTAAGGTGGCTCGACCTTATACCAGACGAAGGCCCCGGCGATTTTGGCGGTAAATTTGGGCCGTACAAGCAGTCAGAACGGCTTGACATTTACCAGAAATATGCGCAAAAACTCATTGACGCCGGCCGCGCTTATGCCGATCCGTATACTCCAGAGCAATTAGACGCTTTTCGCGAAGAAGCCAAAGCCCATAAAAAGCCTTTTTTGTACCGTGATTACCGCCCGGAAAACCCGCCGATCTGGGATGGCAGCCAGCCGCTGCGCTTTCGTTCAGAACCGAAGGCTTACACCTGGCACGACGAAGTTATGGGCGAAATGCACGCTGGCCCAGAGGTAATTGACGACTTTATATTGATTAAATCCGACGGCTTTCCGACCTATAATTTTGCGCACATCGTCGATGACGCCGAAATGGAAATCACCCATGTTATCCGCGGGCAAGAGTTCCTTGCCAGCACGCCCAAATATCTTAATCTCTACGATGCGCTGAATATACCCCGGCCAATATTCGCCTCGGTACCGCCAATCATGAACGAGCAGGGTAATAAGAAATTATCGAAACGCGACGGCGCCAAAGATATCCTAGCTTATAGGGAAGAAGGCTATCTGCCAGACACCATGCTCAATTTCCTCGCCAGCCTGGGATGGAACGACGGCACCGAACAGGAAGTTTTCACCAGAGACGAATTGATTGAAAAGTTCAGCCTGAAACGCGTCCAAAAATCAGGCGCGCGATTTGACGAAAAACGCTTGTTATGGCTTAATGGCGCTCATGTACGCAATATTCCTGTCGATAAGCTTTACAATTACGTGTCGCCATGGAATAATAACCCGCAAAAAGACGGGGGACAGACTGGTTTCTGGCCGGAATCCGCCTACGCCCCAAATATAACGAAGGAATACCGCATGAAAGTGCTGGCTTTAGCGCAAGACCGCCTGAAAATGTTTGAAGATTTACGCGGATTTGGCTACTTTTTTGCGAAGCCTGAGATTAACCTGGAACTTATTGATGGCAATAAGCAGCTAAAGAAGTTGTCTGAGGACGAGCGGCGCGAACTGTTAGAAACCGCCCGCGCTGAGCTCGCCAAACTCGCCGACTGGACGCCAGAATCAATCCAAAATTGCCTAAATAAGCTACTGGAAACAACCAGCCAAAAACCGGGCATTCTCTTCAGCCTGATCCGTATCGTCGTCACCTGGGCGCCATTCAGCCCGCAGCTGAATGATACGCTGGCGCTAATCGGCCAAGAAAAAACCTTGCAGCGGCTGGATACATATCTTGATAGTTAGCCCTGCTGAAACTGTGTATGAATATCAACCGGACGCGACGGATTTTCTAACGGATAGAGAAACGGCAATTCCCGGTTTGCTACCACGCTATAATAACTGCTATACTTTGGATCATCAAGACTCTGCCTATTTCCAGAAATAAAATGCAACGCGGGACTTCTATCGCCAGTCCTAGCTGGCAATAACCCGGCTGTCGCTTTTTCATCAGATTCAATAGCTAAAAAACCACATCGCGCTAAAACTAAAGCCATCACTGGCTTTCTAATCACCGAAGTTTCTCCAACGCTTAAGCCAAGTTCAGGACAAAGAGAATTTACGAAATAATCAACTATCCTTTCTCCAGCTCGCGATCCTGGCGGCGCATCACGAAATAGCATACCGGCAAGTAAGGCCTTGCCGCCTGCTTGATGAAATGACAATCTGGGTATCCGGCTGCGATCAGTTATTCCCATTTCCTCGGCGCACCCAAACACAACCCGCCAGCGCTTGTTCTCGGTGCGATCAGCATCCACAGCAACTTCCGCGAGCTTTGCTGGCAACTTCATGCCATTCGCCAGAATCAATGGCGGTAAATCATGCTCCATATCCCAGTATTATAGCATATATTAGCTTAATTTACTAGTAAATTGTCCTGATCATTTACAGAGTCGCGATTATCGCTGCTCAATACGCCCAGCAGGCGATAAGCCTTGTATCGCTTGCCAGTTTCCAGGTCATATACAAAAGTTGTCTCTAATTTTTTAAGTAGACCCGCCTCTATTAGTTTTGCCCTCAAATTAGTAATCGCGTCTCTAACTACTACTTCGATAGTTCCCTGTAAACGCTCTTTTTCTTCATCACTAGCATCAACAAACCGTTCTGTAAATGCTTGGCGCAAATTTTCAATTAGCATTGGCCCCGAGTTTTCCTGCATCAGTTCTGGCATCAGCAAAAGTGCATTTGATGATAATTTTGGCGACTCATATCTTACTCGTTTCTTCCACTTAGGTCGAGAAATTGACGCTGCAGCTCTGCCATCCGTATACCTAGTTACAGATAAACCCCAATCCGTCAGCTTCACTTCTTCTGTTTCCGGCGGACGATCCATGTACCTTAACAGACTATCAAAATCTAGTATCTCTGAGTTTACTGGACACCCAGAAAGAACTGGCTGCAAAGCCCTCTCGCCGAGTGCTGCTGTTGGATCAGAATTAGCCGCTCGTTCGAGGCGGCATGTATTTTCCTCTCTATCAGGACATCCATGTCTTGGCAGTGGTTCAAGCCTGACCGGTCTATTTGATTCCGGCTCTTCTCCAACTGACTCCAAATCGTCAGGCTGTCTGCGATTAACAAGTATAGACCAGGCTGCTAACTTTAATCTCTCTCTTCGTTCTTGGCTCATCCCTTCGCCATCTTTAACGAACAATCTTTCATCAACCACAAAAACAGTTGCCATAAATCTCTCCTTAGTTATCTATCAATCATACTATAAAATTGACACGCCTCAAACCATAACCGGTAGCCATTTTCCATTATGCTTGTGCTATAATATTGCCATGGAAGTGAAGAAGCCCCGGTCAGAGACGCCAAAAGAAAAATCGTCGTTTAAGAAGTGGTTTAAGAAGCATTTGGCGGCAATCGTACTAATCGTGGCTGCCAGTGTTATTGCTGCCGTTTTTATCATCGCCATCAATTCTGTTAAATATGATGAAAATCTTCCCACCATATCCACCAAGCGTAAACCAGCGCCTGTAAAATATTATTCGCCGCTGACAGGGCTGCCAGTTGCCGATGAGGCCGCCACCAAGCTGCCTGTGACTGGTATCATGATTGAGAACAGCCCTGAATCCAGGCCGCAGTCGGGCCTGAAGAATGCCGGCGTGGTATATGAAGCCGTCGCCGAGGGCGGCATCACCAGGTTCATGGCATTATATCAAGGCGCAAAGCCAGCTCTAATCGGGCCGGTTCGCAGTTTGCGCATATATTATCTGAATTGGGCAGCAGCCTACCAAGCCTCCATCGCCCACGTCGGCGGCAGCCCTAACGCCCTCGCTCAAGCCAGAAGCGGCGGCTACCGCGACATCGACCAGTTCTTTAACGGCGGCTCGTATTGGCGCGCAAGCGACCGCCAGGCGCCGCACAACGTATATACCTCCGGCGAAAAGCTTGACCAGCTAAACAATGCTAAAAAATATACCCAATCAGATTTCACCAGCTTCTCCCGCACCGACGGCAAGCCAGCTGCCAAACCAAACGCCACCACTATCAATGTCAACTTCAGCAGCAGCCCGTTCAACACATCATACGCGTATGACAAGGCTTCTAATTCGTACATCAGAAGCCTGGCTGGCGGCGCCCATCACGACCGCGAAGGCGGACAAATCTCGCCAAACGTTGTCGTCGCTCTGGAAGTCGGCGTAGAGGCGCGGGCGCAGAATTCCGACGGTTATGAAGACGTAAAAACCATCGGCAGCGGCAAAGCGTATATTTTCCAAAACGGCACAGTAACTACTGCGGCCTGGAGTAAAGACGGCGTTACTTCGCCATTGAAACTGCAAGATTCGAAAGGAAAGAATATCGCGCTTAACCGCGGCCAAACTTGGATAGCAGCTTTCACACCCGGGCGGGGAAGTATCGCATGGCAGTAAGCCCGAGCGCAGAGCCTCTGCGCGGCTATCGGCAATATTACTATAAGAAAATTATCGGCGTGTTTGCCTTGGTATTGTTAAATACGCTGCTGGCTTTGGGAATTATACTGGCAGCGACTGGCGCAGCACCAATAGACAAGCCAAACTTTTGGCTCATTATTTTAGTGATTTTTATTATAGAGACTGCGTCATTTGCGGCAGCTATGAAAGTTGTCGCCGAGCCGCTCTGCCAAATCTTAGCTGCTTTGTCTCATAAGGCTGGCGTACCGTCCAGCGAAACGCCGCCCGACATTAACGATAAGCTCTATGAAAAATCCGGTTTCAAAGCCGTACTGCAGATCATCTACGACAAACCGACGACAATACCTGCAAATCATCACGTCGGATCAGAAAACTCCTTTTTAATCCAATCGCTTAATCGCACCAGCTGCGGCATCGCTATCTTTAATAGTAAAAAACAAATTATCTTCGCCAATTCTGCCGCACCGATCGCCCGGGGAATTGACGGCAAAGATTATTTGGCGCTGGAATTTCTAAACGAACCGTCGATTTCCGAATGGCTTGACGAAATAAGCAATAAGGAAACCAAAGCCGAGCAGCGCTGGTACCGCATCGCTACTAATCCTGAAGTTGTTAAAACTACTAAAATTTACGACATCGTGGCATCGTTTGAAAAAGGCGCAGAAGGGGAGACGGTTATTTTTCTCATCGACAAATCTAGCCGATACATGCCGGAAGAAGAAGATCTGAATTTTATTTCCTTCGCCGCCCACGAGCTGCGCGGACCGATTACAGTGATTCGCGGATATTTGGATATCATCGCCGACGAGTTTGCCGACCGGCTGCACGGCGACGAGGCTCAGCTGATGGACAGGCTAATCGTTTCAGCCAACCGGCTATCCAGCTACATTGATAATATCTTAAACGTGTCGCGATTTGACCGTCACCATCTGAAAGTTCACCTTTTAGAAGACACGATTCATGACATCTATGACTCAATCGCCGACGACATGCAGCTGCGCGCAGCGACCCAACACCGCTTGTTAAATGTCGCTATTCCAAACGATCTGCCGACCGTAGCAGCCGACCGCGGCAGCATTAGCGAAGTAATCAGCAATCTAATCGACAACGCCATAAAATACAGCTTTGAAGGCGGTGTTATTAGCGTCACCGCCGAGAGAAGGGGCGACTTTATAGAGGTTTCTGTCGCCGACAATGGCATCGGCATGCCCGCTAATGTCGTGAATAATTTATTCCACAAATTTTACCGCTCGCATCGATCGCGCGAGGCAGTCGCTGGCACCGGCATCGGACTATATATCTGTAAAGCCTTCGTCGAATCGCACGGCGGCTCCATTACCGCCCGCTCCCGCGAAAACGAAGGTTCGGTTTTTTCATTCACTCTGCCAATTTACGCCACCGTCAAAGATAAGCTATTAGAAGACGGCCAATTGAACAATCAATTGATACGAAAAGGCGGCGGTTGGATTAAAAATCACGCCATGTACAGGGATTAGGAGGGAATATGATAAAAACAATTTTATGCGTAGAAGACGACCGGTTTATCGGCGAGATGTATGTGCGAAGTTTGCAAAAAGCCGGCTACGACGTAACGTGGGTGGTTGACGGTAATGACGGCTTGGTGGCAGCACGCAATCAGCATTTCGATCTGATTATCCTGGATTTGATGCTGCCAGAACAGCGCGGCGACCAGATTCTTGACGCACTGCGTAATAATGACGTCGATTTGATCCCCAACAGCAAGGTGCTGATTATGACCAATTTTGAGCAAGACGAAGCTTCGCGCAACTCCGTAATGAGCCGCGTTGACGGTTATTTGATTAAGGCGGATATCACGCCGCGAAAACTAATAGAGGTTATCGGGCAGATTGACGGCGCAGCGGAGAAATAGGATAGAATATTTTGCGTCCACAATCAACAATTGAGTTTCCAGAATAATGAGCAAAACTAAACCCATACCGCCAAAGTTGTTTACAGCGCTGACTGCCAATCCATACATTAACAAACTGTATATTTTTGGTTCGCGGGCCGTATTCGATGACGACCAATTTTCTGACATTGATCTTACAGCCATAACCAGCTGTCCGGTAGCCGCCGAAAATTACACGCGCAAGACTCTTGATAATCAATTTGGTATCATTGCAACATACACCATTGCTCAGAATGATCACGAAGTTGCCCGCTCATTTTTTCTAAGCAGCATGAGCTTGTTTCATAAAATTGACATTGGTTTTTCACTGCCTGATAAAACTAAATTATTTCCAAATTCAACATTAATTTTCCAAAACAACCGCACAGACCAGCCCGCTAAAAAATCCGGCAAAATATGGACAGAATCAGACGAACAGCACAATTATCTGGATGTATTGATGGGTTCGCTGCGCTATGTTAAGCATCGGTATCGCCAGGAATATTGGTCGGCATATAAATGCTACCGCGGGTTTATCGAGCAGCTAGCCCAGTCGCGAATAGAAAGTCGGTCATCCACGGATAGGTATAAGGAGCTAGACAAGAAGCATAACGATGAAATCTTAGGACTGTTCTTTTCTGGCGATCTTCACGCTAAAGAGCAGAGATATTATGAGTTTGTGAAAAAGTTGATTGATGAAAAGCAGCTTTTACCGAAATTCAGCGATGGGGTTTTGAAAATTTGGAAAGAGTATTTGGATAAGTAGTTTACAGAAGAGCTATTATTTCAACTTCTTTGCCATCTCGACTTCATGCGCCGTAAGACCATATTTTTCATAGAACGCTATGGCGGGCTGATTGCCGCTCAGTACTTTTAACCGCAAGGTATCGCAATTTTTACTCTGGAAATAGCGCTTCATTTCATCCAGCAAGGCTCGCCCGATACCGCTGCCGCGCTGTTCTGGCTCGACATAGAGCAGCCCGATCCAGCCGTCTTTTCGCGGCGCATGCACTGCATCGAAAACGACGTCCTGACCAGGTTGATGATCAATAATCACGCCCTGAATAAAGCCGACCACCTGGCCGTTCTCCTCGGCAACATACATCGCACCGTCCATATCTTCGCTATCGTCAATCATCCGCTGCATATAGTCGCGTGCATCTCGCGAACTAGCGAACGGCAGCGACTCCGCCATGTCGTCAACTTGCGCGAAATGCGCGTGCAGTTTCATAGCCAGCTTATCAATTGCGGCGCGGTCTTTGGAATAGAAGGGACAGATTGTCATGATTCTTATTTCTCCTTAGCGTTAAATTACTGTCAAAGCCTAGAGGTAACATAAGCTGGTTATGCTACCTCTATAGCCAGGATACTACTTTGGAATATTAATAGCAAAACTCACACTTATTAAATCAGACCTTGCGAGAAACAATACTATTTTCAGCTTTCTCCATCTTATAACAAGCAATGCCACTATATTCGTTAGACAGGAACGGATAAAACGATTCGCCGCCTTTTTCTGCTAGCACAAAATCTCTAAGAGCTGGGTCGTGTTCGCCATACAATTTGCCATAGACATTGTAGAACTCAACATTTTT
Organism: uncultured Candidatus Saccharibacteria bacterium; assembly: GCA_963456375.1. GTDB lineage: Bacteria > Patescibacteriota > Saccharimonadia > Saccharimonadales > Saccharimonadaceae > Nanosynbacter. The sequence goes on from CAUOLH010000016.1 coordinate 7,536, forward strand.
ATCGCCGCAAACTTCCTGACCGCTCCGATTCGCCTCTATAAATCGACGCACCGCAGCGTATGTTAGATCAAACGCTTTTTTAGTATCCTTTGGTCCGCATTCAAATTCTATAGCCGGCACAGGCATATGCTGAGCTAACGGCCCGGCAATTTTTGACTTTTCCGAATACCACACAACATTACGGCTCAATCCCGCCGATTTTGCTAATCTAATATTTTCTTCTGTAGGGTAAGGTATGATTGTAACGATGTCGCTGTCTGTTTTTGTCCCGTGAAGATCAATCACGACATCAAACTTTTTGCCGTATTCAATTAGCTCTGCCGCGCGGCGGACTTCATATATGGAGCTATTGATATCGCCTGGAGCACTGCGATTAAGATCCTGTTCGACGAAACGCGTGTTGGCCGCAAAAGCCTTTTCGTTTCCTATAATCCAATTATAGCCGTATTTTTCCTTAGGTAATTCTTTCTCAAGCTGCCGCATCACCTTAACGCCATCTCGTTCATTACCATGAGTAGCAGCGATAAATAGAATCTTACGCATATCGCCTCCTGTACTCAACAGCTGCCGCAAAGGCTTTTTTGACTGCTTCTTCTGGCGACGCCGCACCGATTGTCAATATTCGATTACGAGTGTCGAGGTATTCATCAGCAAGTTTATCGGCCCAGCCCCCGTAGCCTGCTAGTGCTATCATCGGGATGTCAGCCTGATAGGCGATAGCTAATTCGGTGAGCGTCCCCGAGCCGCCGCTTATCGCGATCACCGCATCGCAACCAGTTACTAGTACGGTTTCTCGACCGCCGCCGCGTTCCAATCCGCAGGGAATGATAATGTCAGCATCTTTCTCCCAAATGTCTTTTCCTTTGCCATATGTAATGCCGACCGTTAATCCGCCAGCATCCTTTGCACCGCGACATGCCACCGTCGACAGAGAATCGCTATCTTTTTCGGCTCCAAAAAACAAGATTCCGCCTTCTTCGGCTATTAACCTGCCGACTTCGTATGCCGCTCTTTCAACTTCTTTGCTATATTTTAAGTCGGCCGCCGAACCCATTACGCCGATTTGAAATTTTCTTACCATATTCAGGTAAACCTCCTCAGGCACAATAAATTATATTATTTACCCAAGGAACGAGAGATCAAAAAAGAGACCTCCCGCGGTCCCATCCTTGTTCTATAGTTCATTGCTGAATTATAGCGCTCAGTACCGGCTCTACGATGGATCGCGATTTCGGTTGTGTGACTTTACGGCTTCACTCCCGTGGTGTATTTTGACACCCAGCTCGTTCCGGCGTGACTGGAACTCGGACGCTTTATGATTAGGATTATACATAGCGCTTGCAGTTGGGTCAAGCATCTAAATTAGCGCTACTGCGTAGATTATGGCGGGGATTTTCCATTCTTTGGAGTGAAAATGTATTAGATTAGAGTGTTTTTACATTTTTCTCGTAGGCTTTTCTTAGTTCGCTTGACAAGAACTCGTCCAGCAATCCGTCGGATAATTCCATAAAATATGCATACTTATCTCGAAGTTGTCTTTGCATATCGACTGGCGCCAGATGATAATAGTAGCTATTCTGAATAAGGTCTGCTGCGCGAATCGACAATACATCACTGCCAAGTTCAGCTGTGCGAATAAAAGACTGCTTGACATCTTGCTTGCTTGAAATTGTTAATACATCGACATACCGCACAACCTGTTGGCCAAATTCACACTCTATTTCCTGTATCGTCACAGCTACTATTGTTGCACTTTCTGTGCTAGCTGGCTTAACAATTAGCAAAAAACAGCCCGCTACCAGAAGCAAACGAGCTATTTCAAATGCCGAACAGAATATAAATCCCTTTATGGTGACCTTACCGGGAATCGAACCCGGATTGCCAGGATGAAAACCTGGTGTCCTAACCGTTAGACGATAAGGCCGTAACAAAGCAGATTATAACACGCCTCAGTGCAATTTGTCTATTGCCTTGTATCCAACTCGCAGCCTCAGCACTCAAACAGCGCAAAATACCAAGGCGCGCCAACTGGCCAGTTACAGCCAGACACCAAACTTGCGCTTTTTTCACCGATTCGCCATAATAGAATTATGAAAAAGGGAGGGCTTGGAGAAAAACCTCGTACGATTTCCAGATTTTGGCTGCGGCGGCTATGCGAAACCGCGCTTTTTGGCTGCTGCACAATTGTCATCCTCTATATTTGGGCCCGATTTATTCCGACTGGTTACCAGTTGCCAATTGGCTTATCCGTCACCGACCTGACAGCCGCAGTAGCTGCCATCGGCAGTTTAGTCTCGCTCATTTTATGCTTTTGGCTGCCAAAAAACAATGAAACCGCCATCGCAATTTTCGTCTATCTGCTGTCTGCCGCTGTCGCTGCCATCGCTGTCTGCACAAGCGGCGGTCCATCGTCGCCATTCCTGGCTGTTTGGATTGTCGCGGCAATTTTCTCCGGATTTTTCGGCGCAATTGTCATAAGTTCCATCGCAACCCTCGTTGCCCTTCAGACAGTCATAGCAGCTATTCAAACTGGGTTTAACGCCCAGACAATCATCGGCTATTTATTCTTTGGCTTCGCGCCGCTGATATTCAGTTTTATTCTATGGAGCCGCCGCCAGCCGGCAGCAGAGGGCAGCGACTATGCCGATTTAGCCGACCGGCTATCAACTGTCGAAGGCAAATCTGAAGTAGTTATCAATACTATCGACGACGGCGTACTGGCAATCTCGCGCCAGGGCAATATTGAACTGATCAACCCGTCGGCGCAGCGAATTATCGGCTGGGATCAGGGCGACGCGCTGGGGTTAAATTGGAAAAGCGTCTTAAAATTAGCATCCTCTGACGGTAAAGACGTCGCAGAAATTGACAATCCAGTAGCCCAAGCCTTGATATCCAACAAGCCGACGCACAGCGACAAATTATTCCTTATCACCAGTTCTGAAAAACGCATTCTGGTGTCAATCGTCAGTTCGCCAGTCGGCAAGGACGGCGAGGGAATTATCGTCGTTTTCCGCGATATCACCAGAGAAAAAGCCGAGGAGCGCCAGCAAGCCGAATTTATCTCCACCGCCAGCCACGAAATGCGCACGCCAGTAGCGTCAATTGAGGGATATTTGGGTCTGGCATTAAACCCAGCCACCGCTCATATCGACGAAAAAGCCCGCGATTTTATTACCAAAGCCCACAAATCGGCGCGGCATTTAGGCAAATTATTCCAAGATTTGCTGGATATTAGCAAAGCCGAGGACGGCCGGTTAAAAAACGAACCAAAGGTAATAGATGTTAACGAGTTCGTGAAAGAAATATTTGACGGACTAGCCCAGAAAGCCGCTGAAAAAAAGCTTGACTATATTTTTAATCCGGCAGTGAAGATTAACGACGACGGCAGCGAGAAATCTTTGCAGCCAATTTTTTACGCCAATGTCGATCCCGATCACTTCCGCGAAGTTATCAGCAACTTGATCGAAAACGCCATCAAATATACGCCGTACGGCGAAGTCGTCGTTGATATAACTGGCGATGAAAAACAAATTTCCGTCAGCGTCAAAGACAGCGGAATTGGCATCCCGAAAGAAGATATCCCGCATTTATTCCAAAAATTTTACCGCGTCAACAATTCCGACACTCAAGAAATCAATGGCACCGGCCTGGGACTGTATCTTAGCCGGCGGCTAGCAGAAGCTATGTCCGGCAATTTACATGTCGAAAGCGAATATAAAAAGGGCAGTACGTTCTTCTTAGATATCCCCAGAATGAGTAATATCGAAGCGAAACGAAAGCTGGAAGAATCTCAAATTGATCCTGCCACTAAAGAAGTCTCCGATGAATTAGAAATACAAATGCAAGCCATGACTATGCCGCAAGAAATAGCCGCCAGCACCGCCAGTACTGAGTCCAGCCATGCTAATCCTGTTATTTTATCCTCAGAACCAGCCAAATCAGACCTTTCGCCAATGCAAACATTAGCACCGACGCCGACTACACAAATACCGACCAGGCCGCCGGATGAGATTACCTCGCAAGCGCCCGCGCCGCCTCAGGGAACATCCATAACACCCCAGGAGCCATCCGCACAATCCCAGGAAACACCAGCCCAGCCGGGCGCCAAACCACCGACACTGGCAGAGATTGAGGATAGCTTAAACACTCAACGCAGCCATCTGTCAATACCAGACAGAAAGTAACCATAAGAACTATAGATTTTTTAGAGAAATTTAAGTATAGTATAAGTATATGACGAAAATTTTATTGGTTGAAGACGACAAAAGCCTGCGCGAAATTTACGGCGTACGACTTTTGGCGGAGGGCTACGATATCGTTTCGGCGGGCGACGGTGAAGAAGCTTTGGCCATGGCAATCAAAGAACGTCCGCGTCTTATCCTGAGCGATGTAATGATGCCAAAGATATCTGGCTTCGATATGCTGGATATTCTGCGGTCTACTACTGAAACGAAGGACGTCAAAGTCATTATGATGACCGCCTTATCGTCCGAAGACCAGCGCAAGCGCGGCGAGCAGCTGGGTGCTGACAGGTATCTGGTTAAATCGCAAGTAGGCATTGAAGACGTTGTCAGAGCGGTTCACGAAGTTTTGCGCGATGTACCAGGAATTGGCACCGAGCCAAAGCCGTCTGCTGCTGCCGAGTCTGATAATTCCAGTCAAGATATGTCGTACGTGGAAAACCTTGAAGTAGATCCAAACGACACTCCATCGGTTGAACGGCCGGATGTCGAATCGCTGTCGCCGCAGCCAGCCCCGGAAGAACCGCCAGTATTGCCAGCGGCTGAATCGCCTCAAGCACCTCAGACACCGCCAGAGCCAGCTGTTTCAGAGAATACAGCGCCAGTCTTACAGCCAGTTCCGCAGATTAGCCCGCAGAGTCCGATTCAGGCTGCGCCTCAATCAAATGGCTTGCCTCGGCCGGCATCAGCCGCGCCGCAACCCGCACAGCCAAGCGGATTACCACAGCCTCTAGCGCCATTCTCGTCGCCAATGCCGCGTCCAGCTGGTCTAGGCGACAGAGTTATTCAACCGCTACCAGCATCAGAAAAAGGCGAGTCGGTTGATGTTTCGGAATTAATTGACCAGGAATTAAACGCACCCGCTATTCCTACCGTTCCAGCAGCAGAACCGGCAGCAGCCATGGAACCTATCGCTGCACCTATTCCGCAGCCAACCCAGCCAGCCCCGGAAGAACCGCCAGTATTGCCAGCGGCTGAATCGCCTCAAGCACCTCAGACACCGCCAGAGCCAGCTGTTTCAGAGAATACAGCGCCAGTCTTACAGCCAGTTCCGCAGATTAGCCCGCAGAGTCCGATTCAGGCTGCCATGCAGCAATCCGCCCAAGCTCAAGCAGATGATCCAGCTCAGCAACAACCAGTTCCAGCACCGACTTCTATGCCGACAGCTGATCCAAACGCAGCGCAATTAACACCGCAGCCCGCAGCTCCAAATCCATCGGACGCAGCAGTACTAACGCCAGCGGCACCAGACCCCGCAGCTGCCATGCAGCAATCCGCCCAAGCTCAAGCAGATGATCCAGCTCAGCAACAAC
>CAUOLH010000017.1:0-12224 GCA_963456375.1 uncultured Candidatus Saccharibacteria bacterium
TCTGATTAACTAGGTCAATACATTTTCTCAATTATTTTGTTGCGAAAAATACAACAGCAGCCACAAATATCCCTAAAATTACCCCAGCCGCCACTTCAATAGGCGTATGGCCGTGCGCTACTCGAATACGAGGCAGCGTACTTTTTTGCTCGTCAAGCAATTGATTCAACGTATCGCCTTGTTGCCCCGAAGAAAAACGCACCATTACCGCATCATAAACAATAATCATCGCCAACCAACAACTAATTGCAAACTGCACTGTATCAACTCCATCATACAGCCCAATCGTAGCTGCTAATGCCACCATCGTAGCTGCGTGAGCGCTCGGCATACCGCCTGATAGTAACAAGGAAGAGCGCGGATTTTTATTAAACACTCGGCGGTTGCGGCCCATTAGATGGAAAATATGCTTTGAACCCTGAGCCAGCGCCCAAGCCAGCAAGGGTATCAACAGATACCGCATTAAGCATCCTCGCTCTGTGAACGCTCTTCCATAAGACCAATGGACGAGACTGCATCATTACCATCCAGCCGCATAATCGTCACGCCTTGCGTTGTCCGGCCAAGCAATTTAATATCTTTCAGACTCAGGCGGATTGTCTGACCGTTCTGCGATACTAAAATGGCGTCTGTCATACCCGGATCAATAGTTTGCACCGAAATAATTGGACCAGTTTTCGCCGTAACGACTGCCGCTTTAATACCAACGCCGCCGCGCTTATGGGTTGGGAAATTTGCCGCTTTAGTACGTTTACCAAAGCCTTTCTCGCTAATCACCAGCAGCGTCTGACCGTCACTAGTTACGACATCCATACCGACTACGCAATCATTCGGACGCAGGCGGACGCCGCGGACGCCGCGAGCTGACCGCCCCATCGGCCGCGCATCTTTTTCATTGAAACGAATCGCTTGTCCAGCGGATGTTGAAATAATTACATCATTCTCGCCATTCGTTTTCTTTATCCAACGCAACTCGTCGCCATCATCCAATTTAATCGCGATAAGCCCATTCGTCCGAATATTCGCATAATCTTCCAAAGGAGTCTTCTTAACAGTACCATTCTTAGTTGCCATAAACAGGTAGCCAGTATCTTTAGAGTCCTTCTCGTGCTTAATAATGGCTGTAATTTTTTCCTCTGGCTGTAATTGCAGCAGATTGACCGCCGCTACCCCTTTAGCATTCAAACCGGCAGCTGGTACTTCATAAGCCTTTAAGCGGAAAATACGGCCCTTATTCGTGAAGAATAACAAATAGTCATGCGTACTAGCAGGCACAATTTGCGCAATAATATCCTCTTCTTTGGTTGTCATACCGCGCTTACCTTTACCGCCGCGGTTCTGCTTGCGATAGTCGCTAGCTAGCGTTCGCTTAATATAATTTTCTGTTGTAAGAAGCACAACAGCATCTTCTTCCGGAATCAATTCCTCGTCCGAGAATTTGCCTAATTCATGATTGATAATTTTGCTGCGCCGCTCATCACCGTATTTTTCTTTCATCGCGATCAGTTCTTCCTTAACGACCCGTAAAATCTCATTTTCGTCTGCCAAAATCGCTTCCAATTTACGAATCAATTCGTGCAGCTGTTTTAGCTCGCTTTCAATCTTATCGCGCTCCAGACCCTGCAGACGACGCAGTTGCATCGCCAAAATCGCTGCCGCCTGGATTTCCGACAAACCAAACCGATCCATCAACCGCTTGTCAGCATCGTCGTAACTTTCGCGAATCGTCTTGATTACTTCATCAATATGATCAAGCGCAATCTTTAGCCCCTCCAGAATATGCGCCCGCTCCTTAGCTTTGCGCAACTCAAATTCGGTCCGACGGCGAATCACTCCCTGGCGATGCTTGATAAACTCTGCCAAAATTTCTTTCAAACCCATCACCCTAGGCTGAATACCATTCACTAAGGCTAGTACATTGTAATGAAACGACGTTTGCAGCCCAGTTAGCTTATATAGCTGGTTAAGAATCTTCTTCGGATAAGCATCCTTCTTCAGTTCAACAACGACCCGGACCTTACCGCGGGCGCTTTCATCACGCGCATCAGCGATGTGAGTTATTTTTTTCGCAAGGACCAGCTCTCGAACCTTATCGACAAAATTTTCCTTGCTCATGCCATATGGCACTTCAGTAATTACAATACTGTAGCGGCCGTTCTTACGTTCCTCAATCGTCGCCACCGCCCGAATTGTCACCGAGCCGCGCCCAGTCTCGTACGCTTGATGCATTGGAGCGCCCCCGTACACTTCCGCACCTGTCGGAAAGTCAGGGCCTTTAATATGCGTTAAAAGCTCATCCAGTGTAATATCAGGATTATCTATTTGCGCCACTGTCGCGTCAACCACTTCGCCAAGATTGTGCGGTGGAATATTGGTCGCCATACCAACAGCAATACCCATTTGCCCGTTTAGCAGAATATTCGGTACGGCAGCCGGCAAAACAACCGGCTCTTTCTCTGTCCCGTCAAAGTTATCACGAAAATCAACCGTTTCTTTCTCAATATCGGACAATAGCTCGCTACCAACTTTATCCATTCGCGCCTCAGTATAACGAGAAGCTGCCGGCTCATCACCATCCATTGAACCGAAGTTACCCTGTCCTTCTACCAGTGTATAGCGCATTTTCCAAGGCTGTGCCAAATTGACCATCGCATCGTAAATCGAAGAGTCGCCGTGCGGATGGTAATTACCCATAACTTCACCAACGATTTTTGCCGATTTCACCGTCGCATGAGGGGCGCGCCAGCCATTCTTATTCATTGCATATAAAATTCGCCGATTCACCGGCTTCAAACCGTCGCGCACGTCCGGTAATGCCCGATCAATAATCACCGACATAGAATACTTTAAGAAAGAGTCTTCCATGACGCTTTCAACTGTCGATTTTTCAATGCCGCGAACTTCTGGATCGTCGTTCATAATTTCCGGCTCTTCTATTATATTCTTATTATCGCTATCCGCCATATCACCTCCTTAAAAGTCCAAGTCTTCCAAATTAACCTTAGCGGCGTTTGTTTGAATAAAACTTTTTCTCAACTCCACGCTATCGCCCATCAGCTTTGTAAATATCGCGTCTGCTCGCTCCGCATCTTCAATATTAACTTTTACTAAAGTCCGATTCTCTGGATTCATCGTTGTTTCCCACAATTGAGACGCATCCATCTCGCCGAGACCCTTAAATCGTTGCTGCGCTGTATAACCAGCTTGCTTAAATCGCTCGGCATTCTCATCGATTTTTGTACCGGCAGCTTTACGCTCATTAATTTTTACCGTCAGTATTTCTTCCAGGGCTGCTTCATCATAGACATAATCTATTTTACGATTACTACCAGTTCCTTTACTCAAGCCGAATAAAGGCGGCTTCGCCAAATAAACATGACCCGCTTCAATGACCTCAGACATATACCGGAAGAAAAACGTCATCAACAGCGTCGAAATATGCGCTCCATCAACATCAGCATCTGTCATAAAAATTATCTTATCGTAACGTATGCCTCTAATATCAAATTGGTCGCCAATACCAACTCCCATAGCCTTAATTAGCGAAACTATTTCAGCGTTAGCAAACATTTTATCAAATCTTGCCCGCTCAGTATTTAGCACCTTACCGCGCAGAGGCAAAATTGCTTGAATAGTCGAATCGCGGCCGTCTTTAGCCGAACCAGCTGCCGAATTACCCTCGACGATAAACAGCTCGCAGTCTTTCCGATTACGCGACGAGCAGTCGGTTAGTTTAGAAGGCAAGTTCAGACCCTCAAACGCTCCTTTACGAATCACATTATCCCGCGCCGCTCGTGCTGCCTTGCGTGCCCGCGCTGCCAAAGTTGCCTTGCCGACCACTTTCTTAGCAGTCGCTGGGTTTTCTTCCAAATAATATGCAAAATATTCGCTCATTACTTGATCAACATAGCGGCGCATTTCCGGATTACCGAGCTTATTCTTCGTTTGGCCTTCAAACTGCGGATCTGGCAATTTAACCAGAATAACCGCCGTCAAACCTTCGCGGATATCATCGCCAGTCAAATTATCTTCTTTTTCTTTCAATAAACCATTTTTACGCGCATAGTCATTGATGACCCTCGTCAAAGCCGCCCGGAAACCAACCAAATGCGTACCGCCATCCGGAGTCAACACGTTATTAGCAAACGGCTTAACAGTCTCCGCATACGTATCATTGTATTGTACGGCGATTTCCACCATACAATCTTCAACTTGCTTTTCTACATAAAAAATATCATCAGATAGTACATCTTTGCCGATATTCAAATTTTTAACATAACTCTGAATGCCGCCCTCAAAGTAAAATGCCTTGCGGTCTCCCGTACGCTCATCAACAACGGAAGTATATACGCCCTTAGTCAGATATGCCTGATGGCGCAGATAATTGACAACCCACTTATAATCAAAATTAACCGTTTCCTTAAAAATAGTAGGATCGGGATAAAATGTAATTGTCGTGCCAGTCGTTTCAGACTTGCCAACTGCTTTTATATCAGCTTGCGGAACACCTGTCGCGTATTCCTGGCGGTATACTTTACCGTTCTTGCGCACCTCAGCAATCATTTTAGTCGAAAGCGCATTAACAACGCTAGACCCAACACCATGCAATCCAGACGATACCTTATAGCCGCCACCGCCGAACTTACCGCCAGCATGCAAAATAGTTAGAACCGTCTCCAGTGTGCTCTTGCCTGTTTTTGGATGTTTATCAACTGGGATACCGCGCCCATCATCAGCAACTCGAACGCCGCCATCCTTAAGCAAAGTAACCTCAACCCTGGTTGCATAACCAGCAATCGCCTCGTCAATACAGTTATCAGCAATCTCTTTAATAAGATGATGCACGCCGTCATAACCAGTGCTGCCGATATACATGCCCGGACGCTTACGAACTGGCTCCAGTCCTTCCAAAACCTGGATCTGCGAGCCATCATAAACCTGTCCTTTTGTTTGTTTAGCCATATTATTCCCTCGCTATTTCTGAATTATCAGCTCTTTTTCAACCTCTTTATTATACACCAAAATAGATTTCTTCTCAAATTGTTTACTTTATCATAAAGATTATGCTAAACTATATGCAGAGTTTATATAAAAAAACAAAAAGAGGTTTAAATGTTCAAAAAAATAATCTCACGAATACCATATAGCCCTTCAATGATTCACAATCTAGGGTTTTATGCTGGGCGCTTGCGCAAAGAAGAGGCCACCAGAAAAATCGGGCTAGTTTTAACAGCCCTAGCTTTGATCGTTCAAGCATTTACCGTATTCTCGCCGCCGGAATCTGCCAATGCCGCCGATTCTAGCGACCTTATTTACGGCGGAATCTCCAACGGATCACAACTTATGGCGCATTACGACGCTAACACTAATAATATTCGCGATTTATATAATCACTTAGGAATTAGTCGGGCTGAGCTGGCGAACGCCACTGGCAATCTCCAAACGTTAAGCAGTAACATAGGAAGTTACTCTTGGGGATTAACTCCTCATTTTGGCGCAGCCAAGGGCGAAGGTTCTTACGTTGTTAAGACTTCTCAAGGAAGCGCCAGGACATTTTATTACCGTCCGCACAATTTATGGGGCAACTTTACATATAAAGCATTCGTAGGACAATCAGCAGGAGTGGGCTGGTTTGCTATCATGCTCAATTGCGGCAACCTCATCTTGAAAATTACGCCGCCGCCTCACAAATGCCCTCCTGGGCAAGTCGGCACATACCCGAACTGCTCGACGCCGCCGTGCCCGCAAAACGCCAAGTTGGCAAAGAACGATCCGAAATGCCAGCCTTGCCCTGGCGACGCCACGCTTCTAATCAGCGACAGTAAATGTGCAGCCTCTTTTACTCAGTCAAAAACCGCAGTCAATTTAACGCAAAATAATGCAAATGCCGATTCAACCGCTGCAAAATCAGGAGATAGAATCACCTATACTTTATCTGTTAAAAACGGAGGGCTTAAGGAAGAGGAGTTTATATTTAAAGATTATGTTAGCGATGTCCTAGAGTACGCAGATATTTTCGACGCTGGCGGCGGAACTCTCTCAGACAATAAAGATGGTAGCGCTGGTAGTAATAATTCAAAAATATTAACTTGGCCAGCAGTAAAAATCAAACCCGGCGAAACCCAGAAAAGAAGCTTCACTATTCAAATTAAAAACACCCTGCCAGCGATGGCTTCTGGAAAAAGCAACCCGACATCATACGACTGTAAAATTGACAATACCTTCGGTAATACGATTAGCACGAAAATAGAATGCCCTACTCCTAAGGTTGTCGAAAAAACCGTTGCCGAACTGCCAAAGACCGGGCCAGGCGCAAATATGACATTCGCAGGAATTATAGCAGCTGTAGTTGTATATTTTTACGCTCGCTCTCGACAACTGAGCAAAGAAGTAAAGATTATCCGGCATGATATGTCTGCCGGCACAATTTAGGAGAGACAAATGACCGAAAAACTAAAAAGTACTATAGAAAATACTGGCGAAGTATTAGAGTCGGCAAGAGAACAACTTACCGACAATATAGAAAATAGATTAGAGCGTGCCAGCAAAGAAGACAAATCCGCAGAAAGCAAAGAAGACATAAGGAACGAAGCTCTAGAAATAGCCAGCCAGCACGAAGCATCACAGGAGAAGAAAGCCAGGGAGTCTAAAGAAAACAAGAAAGATCAACCTTCCCTGACGAAAGCCGACGTCGAAGCTTCTTATAAAAAGACCCTGGACAATGTCCAGAAACAATTACCCGCACCCTCGCGCGCTTTCAGTAAGGTTATTCATAATTCGGCAGTTGAAAAAACAAGCGACGCCATTGGTAACACTATAGCCAGACCTAATTTAATAATTGCTGGAGCCTTGGGAGCAATCGCTTCAATAATTGTTTACCTAATTGCTAAAAAATACGGCTATGTCTTATCCGGTTCAGAGACTATTGTACTTTTCGCAGCCGGATGGTGTATTGGCGCAATTATTGAATACGGACGAGTTGGCTTAATTAACAAACAAAAAAGATAAACCAGCCGATACTCGACTAATACTAGTGCTTTAAATATTAAAAGTAATCGTCTATTCTGCCTGCGCTAAAAATCGTACGCTACAGCAAACTCTATTAGTATTCATTACCTTAATTTAATAGACACTTCTGTGTCGTCGGCATCGTTATCGCGTAAATCTAACCTGTTAACAACTGGCGGACTTTGAGGAGTTTTAGCCAGGTCAATCCTATCATTTTCCTGACTGCTTATAGAGGCACTATTAGAATTTACAACCGGTTGCTGTGTTTGTATTGAAGCAGGTGCATTATTATATTGCGAGACATTATTACGCATCGCTTGCTGACTATTATTAATAGCACCAATACTAGCAGGAGAAACCGAAGAGGAAGTAGACGGCGATAAAGAAGCTGGCGCTGATGAAAGCGGCGGCATTGCTGCTGCAGAGTTCATACTGGAAGCCGCAGAGACAGGTGTAGTAGATGGGGTAGCAGCCCCCACTGGCTTAGTGGCAGTACCCACATAAGCAGGACGAGAAGAAGCCGCCGGTCTTCCGCCCAATTGCTGTCTCTTTGCTAACCATTCGTCCAAAAACGACGATCCGCCAGATTTTGCCCCGCCCGCAGAAGCTGGCACTCCGCCTGGACGGCCCATCTGTGGTGCTGCGGGTTTATTTGGCTTGCTGTCTTTCAATCTGTCGAATATTTCTTTTTCTACAACCGCCCGCGGCTTACCGTACTTAGCCGACGACAATCTCACTAGGGCGTCTCTCAACTGCGTATTCACCTGCCCCATCGGCGGAATCCAATTCATGCTAAATGGCGCCGACGGCACATTATTTATCATTACTGAAGTGATAGACTGAAAATTCGGCAACTTTGCCAAATCATCGACATCAAATGTCGGCTGAAACTTCTTAACCATCAATTCTGCGTCAGTAATACCGATTCGCCCGGAAATCACCGTACCAACGTTACCGATAATCGCCTCGCGAATCTTATCAGTCAACTGTGTCATAAACTGATTACCCATGATCAAGCTCAGCTTATATTTTCGCGCCTCAGACAAAATTGACTCAAAACTATCCGTCGCAAAGTTTTGAAACTCGTCTACATACAAAGAGAAATCAACTCGCTGGTCTTCTGGAATGTCTGCCCGAGCCATTGCTGCCGCCTGAAACTTCATCACAAATATAATACCCAGCAGCCTTGAGTTTAACTCGCCCATTTTACCTTTTGATAGGTTAACCAGCAAAATTTTATTATTATCCATAATATCGCGCAAATTAAACCCAGACTTCGTCTGACCAATAATATTGCGCATAGCATCATTGGAAATAAACGGACCAAACTTCGCTACCACCCAAGAAACAACTTCGCCGGCTTCGTTTGAACGTTGAGATGCTGGAAATTCTTTCGTCCAAAAATCAATCACCTGCTGATCTTTAACATATTTCAACTTACTTTTTACGAATTCTGGATCGATCAAACACTTTGGCACATCGATAAACGTTCCGCCTTCCGGATCCGCCATCAGCAACAAGGCGCAGTTTCTAAAAATATGCTCCAAACGCGGACCGACAATACCTGTATGGCCTGGGTCATACAAACCGTACAGCATGTTTATTGCCTCTTGCACTAAGAAGTCTTTTTGATCTGGCGTGTCGTATTCAAACATATTAAGCCCGATCGGATTGGTCATATCCGCCGGGTTAAAGTAAATAATATCTTCAACCCGCTCTTTCGGCACTTTTCCCAACAACGATTCCACCAAGTCGCCATGCGGATCAATAAACGCAAACCCGCGTCCATCCATCATATCTTGATAAGCCATATTTTCCTGCAGCACCGATTTACCAACACCCGTCTGTCCAATGATATAAACGTGGCGGCGGCGGTCTTTTGTGCCAATTCTAATAGGTTTTCTTGTTCCCCGGAATTCGTTATAACCGATCAATAGCCCTTCATCCAAAACATCAGTCGGTCCATCTACCTGTTTTGACATTTGCCGCTTAACTTGCGATGTAGGAATTGCACCAGCTCCTGGCAAATGAAATAGCGTAGCCATTTCTACGCTATTTAAAATATTACCGCGCACTTCCTGAGGAAAGAATCGCATAATGTACGCTGTGGTCATTTCTTCGACATTCCTCGTTAGCGAGAACTTAAACCCGTTATTTCGCGGCGAATCAAACAGCGAAAATGCTGCAATGATATTTTTTAAGAGAGCCTGCGATCTGGCTGCCGTGTTTGAGGAAATGACTACGCGAATCAAAACCTCATAAGCCGGATAACGCGCCTTTTCGCTAATTGCATCAACCTCCGCCTGCTCTAGCGCTGTAAGCTGCTTGTCTTCAGGCTTGCTGTCTTTTTCTTTGTCTGACTCTGGCGGTTTCCACAAAGCCTCCATAATTTCCCCAACCGCTGCGCCGCCAGCCGCCAAACCAGTTTTTTTACCTTTATTTTTTTTCATATTATCAATATGAGATTCCGAAGACTTTGACCAGCCTTCACGCGCTGGCCGTATCAAAAACTGCACGCCGATACCATCATCCTTAGTCGCCGATGACAAAGCATTCAATAAAGCTCGCGATGCGTCTCGCTTTGATTCCTGATAGGTAGCGATCGGATAAACAAACGACTTTCTCAAGTTAAACTCGCCGCCGATAGTACCGCTCATTTTGCCGACTTTACTAAATATGTTTGTATCAGTCACCTCTTCAAGCCTAGCCGACGGATAAGCTGCCGCTACTGCCTGGCGAATCACGTCAACTAAAACGAGAGGCACCACAGCATAGTAATGCACCAATCCCCCATGAGCCACCACCTCAAACGACATATGCCGCTGACCATACACTTTGCTCTTAAATCCCTTAGTGGCCGTACTGGATACAATATTATACATAACCTGCGCCTGAGATAATATCTCTTCTGTCAGATCTCTCTCATCACGATTAGAATTATCAATATCTTCGCTAGACGGCGGCAGATGAATAAGCAACGGCACCATCTTCAATCCGCGTTCATAATTTTTCGCCTCTCGAAGCATCTTACGATACTGAAACACAACTACCGTAACACCAACGGCTATAATAACAGCCACTATAAAGCTTATAACTAAAGGTCCAGCACCCATAAAACCCTACCCATTATTTTGGTTTTGACCCAATACTTTATTATATCTCTTTTTCAAATAATCAGCTTGCAACTGTGCAATCACCCTGCTGCGCTCGTATGGATCGTCCCTAGTTAATGTAATTATCTTCTTTAGTTTTTCAACCCACTCTTTTTCAATAAGATCTTCGTCCGCAGCCGTCAATGGAGTGTCATCGTCCGACGCCACTGTCTGCGTATCATCTTGCACAGGCTGAGAAACAGTAACTACCGGCAAGGCCGTGGGAATAACTGGCTGCTGTTGTGCTACGCCAGGATCAGGCCCAACTTCAACCCCTGTTTGAATTTCTGGAGTTTGAGCCGCCTGCTCTGGACTACGCTCAATACCGCCTGGTATTTGCGGCGGCGCTTCAACACTTTGCCTGACTTGCGGCAATTCTGGATTCATATCTTTATTGTATCATGCCACCGCTTAAAAACATATGGACGCTAGTATCTTTTATATACATAAAAACATGCCAGCACTTCAAATAACGACAGTAGAATAATCTCAAACAACCCTGCACCGCCGACAGATTGCATTCCTATGTAAATAACCGGCACTAAAGCAACAACCGTAGAATAATAATAGCTCTTGTTATTGCTTGACATATTAGTTAGTTGTATTTGGTTTTTTTCTCTGACAAACCTAGCTGTTATCCTTTGCACCAATACTATAAGTACAAAAAATAAACACACAAAAAATAAATATGTACAAGCAAAAAAAGCAAGAACCCCCAACGGTCCTACCGCAGTTGGATTGGTCATACTTAAAATCAGCGCGACTATAATCGCCATAGACACGCCAACCGTTACAGCTACTTTAATCCCCATACTCACAATTATACCAAGAGAGCCCGAGCGATAACTTCGCTAAAGCAAATGCAACCATCCGCCGCTTTAAAAATAACTATTGGGCGCGGGCATTCTCGCTATGCTCCATTACCGCTCAAGGCAGTTGACCGCTCCTTATTAAAGGAGCACGTCCTTGTATGGCGTTCCTCATACGCATCCAGTATTTTCATTACCAATACGTTCTGATAAGGATTAACTGGATGCGTACGGTACTATCTCCATACGCGCTTGACGCCAACCAAATGTTGGCGAAGCTTCGGCCACACCATTACGAACTCAAGCAACTATTTGTTGCGAATCTTTTAATGATGCCGTGGCCGAGTTTCCGTCAAATCTTTTGCGCGGCTATGCGCAAAGACGCCAAGCTTCTGACTAAAATTGTTAATGTATTTTTGCTTTTTGTTTTCGTAAAAGCTTACGTTTATACTAGCACACTCAAACCATTTAGTCAATAGCTTCGACGTGTAACTTAAGCTAATTATTTGTGTTATTATGAGCCTTCGTCATGCTTCTAAAAGGAGAAAATATCCTACCACCCCAATAGTATCCAGTATCCCCTAACCCAGAATCCAATCCACTATTTTACATGTAGTATTTTTTACCTAGACTTTTTATAAAAATATTGTTGACATAAGCGTTTTTGTGCTATATTATAGGGGTAGCTTCTGAATAAAAAAATTATACAGAAGCCAAAAATAAACAGAACTCGTAAAACTCCACTTTTGAAAACAACCACTACTCGCAGGTGGTTGTTTTTTTGAAATCTACACACTCATCCGCTGCTATAATTTACCAAATAAAAACCAGCCTCTTGGCTGGATTTGACATATGTGGTGGAGCTGCCGGGTACTGCCCCCGGGTCCAACTGGTATCATGATATTCGTCTACGAACATAGGCTCATTTAAAAATTTTATAACGTCGCTTGGCTAAAAAATGAGTCGAAAAAACCAAATTTCGTTACGCGGAGAAAGTCCCGCATGTCCGCCGCTTCCGAACATACAGCAAGCAACATATACATGACACCCTACACATTGTCTGTTGCCACAACGCAAGGATGATCGCTAAAAATTAAGCAGCGATAGCGACCGGCTGAGCGACTTTGAACGAATCAAAGAATGCAGCAACACGATCTTTCAAAGATGTTCTTGCATCTAAAATCATACGTTACGCGTATCGTCGGCTCGCAGAATATCTTGATAAAGTCCAATTGTCGAAAGCTATATCAGCCCC
>CAUOLH010000018.1:0-9506 GCA_963456375.1 uncultured Candidatus Saccharibacteria bacterium
CCTGGCCTCTTCCATGGCAAGGAAGCGCTCTAACAACTGAGCTAAACCCGCATAATGTTTGCTGCGTATCTCGCCGGCAAATCGTCATAATTTTGCGAACTTGCCTACGATGTGCGATGCAACAGCCAATCTTTCGATTACATAGTAAGTATAGCAAACAAACCTGCTCATTTCAATAATCTTCTCACCAATTTCTCTTCGTATGATCTGGCGTGGCGTCTTTGTAATCTTCCAGGTGCTGGTTTCTTTCCTGGGATTTGCGCTGTTCGCTGTAGGCGTCGATGAATCGCTTGTCCAATTCTTTGAGCTTGCTGTCGGTGCTGCCCGTGTCAACTTTTTCTTTATCACCAGGGTTGGTGACTGAAATACCTTGGTCGCCGTTTCTGAGCTGTTTTATCTGTGCCAATTTTTGCCGGATTCGCTGCTCAATAACGATTGCCGTTTTGCCGTCGTCGTTGCTCGCGTCGACTGTCCGGCTGGCAAATTGCACGCCGCAACTATCCTCGCCGTCGTGCAGTACGGCGTTTGCTTCGTCGTAGCGGATGATTGCCTGGTCGTAGCGTTTTTCGCTGGCGAGGGCGTCTGATTGCGCCTCGATTGACAGCGACAGGTTGATGCGGACAGGGCATTCGTGAGTTTTCGGCGCTTTTTGCAAGGCTTGGCGGAATTGTTTTTCTGCCGAGTCGTAGCGGGCTTGCTTATATAGAGCATTCCCGTCGTTAAAAAATACTTTATAAGATTCAAACAAGTTCACGGCATAAACTGGCGATAAGCGGAAGGAAGCCTGGCTGTTGTCGCCGTTTTTATAGGCGGTGTGCGCTGCTAGCGACAACAAGGGGAAGCTTGTTAATTTAATAGCAACCAGCAAAATCGCCGCGCAAACAGGGAACGAATAGCGGAGTAGCTTCCGACGTTTTTCTCGGCGGATTTTTTCAAAATCTAGTTTTTTCAGGTCAAATGGACGATTCTTATTCACGATTTTCTCCCTCCGACGGCGTTATATTCTGAAGTTTGCGCAAAGGCAAATAGATGGTTCTGATTTCAAAGGCCAGCAGAATAGCAGCCGCAAATATTGCTATCCAATATATATCGTTGTAGCCATCAAACGAGCGGCTGCTACTGACAGCTTTGTCGACGGAGCCGTTCTTGACGACGGCGTCGATGGAATCTGGAGTTTGCCGGTGCGTGTACGGTAAACCTGTTTGATTTGCAATGTTTTTAAGGTTTGTCTCGTCGATTTTTGATACGGCATATTTCAAATCTGGCCCGCGCAAATAAAAACCGTCAAAGCCGTCGCTGTAACTTGGCGTTTTCATTTTTCCGCCGTTGGCTGTGCCGTAGCCCATGATTGCGCCGCCGCCCAGTAGCGGCTTCAATCTAGCGAATGATTTTGGCGAGGTGTCGCTGGTCTGTTCGCCGTCGCCCAGGTAAAATAGCAGCGAGGTGCGCTCGGGATTTTTATGCTTGGTGCGAGTAATTTCCGAGGCGACGGTGTCAATCGGCGCATCAATTGAGCTGCCCATGGCATAGCTTTCGCTGATGATATTTACTGTGTCAACTGCCGATTCAAACATTCTGACGTCTGTTGATAACGGCGAATTGACGAAAGTTTTATTATTGAAAGTTATTAGGCTAAATCGCGCGCCGACCAGCTTTTTGGCAATTTCTTTGGCGTCGCGGCGCATGCCGTTGATTCGCGGCTGGCCGTTGTCATAATCCTCGGCAGCAGAACTCATCGTTGTGTCCATGACAACATAGACATCGACTAGCGGCGCGCCCCATTCTTTCACTTCTCCAGGAACAGCCGGGCGAAAACAAGCGGTAATGATAAGCAAGGCAATACAGAACCGCCGCAGCCACGCTCGCCGGTTAGATATTGGTTTGGAGAAAATCCTCCAGCCGGTAAAAATTGCAGCAACTACCAGAATTATCAGCAGCAGATACCACGGCAAAATCGGTTGCATTATCATATGCGAAGCCTCCAATCGATAATAATGAGGGAAATTATGATGATAAGCATGCCGTATAGTAATAATTGCGGCTGATCAGTGCGAGTAACGCGCGGCGTGCCTTTGAAGCGGGAGGCATCTTGGGCGGCGATTTTTTGGACAATGTTTGGAATTGTGTTTTTGTCGCGCAGTGCGTAGTAATCGCCGTTTGTCGCCAGCATGGTTCGCTTCAATTCTGCCGCTTCGGCCTCGCGGTTTTTATTACTATTCGGGTAAATAGCGTATACGCGGATGTCTTTTTGTTTGGCTAATTCTGCTGCCTCGGGCAGGGAAATTATCGGCGTGCCAGCCAATTGGTTGTCGGTTCCTAAAATGATACTTCGGGAGCGTTTGCTGTCCAACTTGTCGAAGCGGCTGATACAACTCGCTAGCCCGTCGCCGATTAGTGACGAGCCTTGCCCGTTCGAGACTGCTGTGCCAGACAGGATGTCAAAATATTCTAACGTTCCAGGCGGCGTCAATGCCTTTTCAATCAGCGCTAGCTTGCTATCGATGAGGCTGGCGTCGTCTGTCAAAGGAAATATCACTGCCGGCGAGCGGTCAAATAATACTAAACCGAGCCGTTCGCCGTCAAATTTTCGCGCCAATGTGCGGTAAGTTTTAATAATCTCTACGTCATATTCATACATTGACCGCGATACGTCAAGGCATAACACGATGTCGCGATTTTTCACCTCGGGAGAAACGACAGCCACCGACGACGGGCGGCCAGTGAGAATAATCATCATAACCAGCAGGAGCGCGTGCAGTCCCAGTACAACCGCCAATAGTTTTTTATACCGTTTGACCTGCTGAATATAGAGCGGGAAAGCGCGCAGCCGCGATGTATTAGCGATAGGGAGTTTTTGCCTAGGCGCGTCATGGCGTTTCAATCGGCTGTATCGGCGGAGTATAATCGGCGTGGCAAACCACAGCAGGGCGATAATTATAATTAACGCCAGCGACAATTGCCAAAAAACTAATTCCATGCTGCTACCGTCTTTCTGGCTAGTGCCGCCGCCTCGGTGACGCTGCCTTGCTCGACCGCAGTAAATTCAGGAATATAGAATTGTTTGATGGCGGCTGCCAATGTTTTATAACGAGTCTTTTCTAAATCTCGCAGCGTCAACGTGTCAACGCGGTGGCCATTTATCTCGACGACGAACATGCGAAGAGTTTGGCTTAATTTCTGGTGGGCTTTACGCGAGGATAGCTTTTCGGCGGTGTGATTTTGTTCAATTTCGTCGATTAGCCGTTGGTATTTCTGTTTCAAATCAGTCAAATCTGGCGGCGTGTACGGTTTTGGTTTGAGCGTTGCCAGGCTGCGGTGAGAGCGGCGGCGAGTAGAATAAAACACAAATCCGTACCATAAAATAATCGCGCCTAAAAGCAAGCAGCCGGCGGTCAGCCACAGCGGGTCATAATCTACCCATTCGCGAAGCTCAGTGCCGCCGCGCATGTTTTTGCCTTTCTAGCAGTGAAAAGAAACTGCCGACGACGTCCTCTTCTCCGGAGATTCGCTCGCTGATGACGCCCAAACGCTCCAGGGCAGTGGAATATTCGCGGTAGTATGATTGCTGCTCGCGGTCGAAATCAGCCTGCAGTTTCGTTTGTTTACAAATAAAATAAGGCAGCTCGGCCAAATTGTCAATATCGTAAAAATCGCGGTTTCCGTCAAGTCCTGAAGCGTCATTGACAGTTATCCATAATATCTCGTGCTGGGCGCGCAACCGCCGGATAATATGCTGGTGCTCGCTGGTCAGTTCATCGTCGTTGGCGACCACCACCAGCATCATCTTGCGCCGTAAATTGCGTGCAATATATTCAAGCTGATTCACGATATTGCTCGGCGCTGCTGCTAGCTGAGTACTCTTTTCAATGTGCCGCAGTAGCTGCTCGATATGCCGGTCATCGCTTTTGAAAGGAATATAGGTGTTATTTTTGGCGTCGCCGGATACCAGTCCGATCAAATCGCCGTGCCGCAATACGATATATCCCAGGACTCCGGCAGCCATAATACTGATGTCGCGCTTATTGCTGTCGCTTTTACCGGTCGCTGCCATGTGGCGGCCAGTGTCGACTACTAGTAAAATATTATGCTTGCGGATTGCTTGGTAACGCCGGATTCGAATACCGCTGCTGCGGGCAGTCGCTTTCCAGTCGATATCTTTTACATCGTCGCCAGGAATGTATTCGCGCAAGTCATCAAAATCAAGACTGCGCCCCTTAAATACCGATCCGTATTGACCGTCCAGCAAACTCCGCACCTTTTCATGGGCGTAGAGATCCATCTTGGCTTTGACTTTGGCGAAGAGACTTGGCATATTACGGCACAGGAACAGCGTTAAATATCGAATCAATAATAACTTCCGGATGAACTTGGTCGGCGATGGCTTCAAAGTTGAGGATAATGCGGTGGCGCAATACGCTGTGGCGCAGCTGTTTGACGTCCTCTGGTATAACGTAGTTGCGACCGTTAATTAGCGCGAGGGCTTTGGCGACTTGTTGGAAAGCGATGCTGGCGCGCGGGCTGGCACCGTATTGGACGTAGCGCGCTGTTTCGCTTGGTATGATTGAGGCTGGATTGCGCGTTGCCGAGACAATTTTCACGATATAATTCTTAATAGCGTCGTCAATGTATACTTTTTGCGCCAAGTTTTGCAGCGTCTTGACTACCGCCAGCTCGATATTTGGCGTGTTGCTATTATTCGGCGCCTCGCTTAGCTTGCCCGATTCAATCCGCTTCAAAATCTCTAATTCCTCGTCCGGAGCAGGGTAGGACAAAACTT
Organism: uncultured Candidatus Saccharibacteria bacterium; assembly: GCA_963456375.1. Taxonomy (GTDB): domain Bacteria; phylum Patescibacteriota; class Saccharimonadia; order Saccharimonadales; family Saccharimonadaceae; genus Nanosynbacter. Next base: position 4,778 of record CAUOLH010000018.1, read on the forward strand.
CTTTCAACAAAAAGCGATCTAGCTGCGCCTCTGGCAGCTCGTAAGTTCCTTCCTGTTCAATCGGGTTCTGGGTAGCTAGCACAATGAAAGGTTTCGGTAGATCGTAGCGTTGTCCGCCGATGCTGGTCTGCTTCTCCTGCATCGCTTCCAGCATGGCGCTTTGAGTTTTGGCGCTGGAGCGGTTGATTTCGTCCAGTAGTACGAAATTGGCGTGCACTGGGCCCAGTTCGGTGCGGAATTCGCCCTTGTTATAATCGTAAATCTGCGTACCGATGATGTCGCTTGGTAGCAAGTCTGGCGTGCATTGAATGCGCTTGAAAGAGCCCTGCACGCTGGCGGCTAGCGTCTGTACGGCTGTCGTTTTGGCAAGTCCTGGTACGCTTTCTAGCAGAATGTGTCCGCCAGTCATCAAGCTCACCATCAACGCCGTCCGCAAGTTTTCTTGTCCGACTACTCGCGACGAGAAAGCGTCGAAAACAGTCTGGATATTTTGGTTGGCTGCGGCCAGCTCGCTGTCGCTAATCGGCGCAGACGCAGGTTGAAATTGCGTTGTTGGCTGTGCGGCAGACTGGGATTGTGCTGCTAGTGTGGTTGCAGGCTGGGATTGTGCTGCCGGCTCGGTTGCTGGTTGAGGTTGCGCTTCTGGCATGGCTGCGGACGCACTATTGTCTGCCGGCGAATCCGACTGAGCTGGCGCTGGTTCTTGGTCTGCTGATATAAACGGATTTGGATTCATAATAATTATTCCTTTCTATGTCCAATATTGCGAAATATTCGTTACCAACAAGCGGCACTCTTCCGGAGTGTAGCTATCCTTTTGTTCAAAATAATGCTCTGCCGGAAACATATGAGTCATGACGTCTAGGGCGACGTCTTTGTCGGTTTGCAGGTGAAAATAATCTGCTGCTGTGCTATCGACGTTGCCGCCTAGCCCATACAGGGCCCTGTAGCGCACGCTCTTCAAATACTCCAGAGCCATCGCAATTTCTATCCGGTCTTCGACGATGTCGCCAGTCAGCAGCAACACTCTCCCGTTGAGGCCATCTTTAGAAAATGTCCCGTACTGATCGAGAATGCGGTTCAATTCAGAAAAGGCCTGGCGCTTCATGTCTTCCAGTACCGAGCGGGATTCTAGCTCAATGCCGTCGCGCTGCGGTTTTTCCAGATCAGGGTTCCACGTAAACATGCCTGCCGGGTCAATCAGTCCGACCACCCGCGGATCGCCAGGGATAATAATCCGCTTACTAAGCAAAGGAAACACCCAAGCATTAATCTCGCTCGCTAAACCAATGCAAGCTGTCAGCGCATCTTCTTTCAGCGCAATGACAACCGCTTCCTGACCCTTCAAATCGCTCACGCGTCCCGCCAAAGTTCTCCCCAGCTCGATTCTATTAATATAGTACATGCTGGTTATGATTATGCCTGAAAGCGCGGGAGAATGCAATTGCGGCGGATACTCGTCTGTCTCAGACTGCAGCAAGCTAGCCTGCATTCATCAAGTGTATGATTTTAGTCTCGCCGTTCTACCGCGATCGTGCATTGCGCCATCAATGCCACTGCTGCGCCGAGTGCTGCAAGTGTCGGTAGTAATAATGCGCCGACCACGCCAGCAGTGACAGGGAATTCCATGATGCTTTCGCCTTTTTCGTTCTTGATGATAACGCGGCGGACGTTGCCTTCTTTGATAAGCTGCTTGACCTTCTCGACAACTTGATCGCCGTTAACACTAAATTCTTCGGTACGGTTTTGTTCGCTCATGTCTACTCCTTACTTTTTATTCCCGCGAATCGCGTCAATCAGTTCAATCGGGAAGAGCATCATCGTCTTTTGCGACGGCTCAGTGGAGATGCGTTCTAGCGTGTTCAGGGTACGCAGGTTAATCGCCCCTTGGGTTTTCGCCAGGATCTCCGCCGCCTGCGCCAGCGTTTCAGCGGCAGCTTTTTCACCGTCGGCGTTGATGATGTTGGCGCGGCGCTCGCGCTCGGCTTCGGCCTGCTTGGCCATGGCCCGCTTCATGTCACCTGGCAATTCGATATTTTGAATCTTGACATTCTCAACATCGATACCCCATTTATCGGTCTCGGCATCAACAATCTCCTTGATCTGCTGCGAAATCTCCTCACGCTTGGCCAAGAGATCGTCCATATCGACGTTACCGGTGACGTCGCGCAGGGCAGCCTGGGCAAATTGGCTGGTAGCATAAATGTAGTTGGTCGTCTCCAGCACCGCCTTTGGCGCGTTAATCACTCGGAAGTAGACCACCGCGTCAACGCCGACAGTGACGTTGTCTTTGGTGATGACTTCTTGTTTTGGCACGTCAATCGGTGTCGAGCGCACGTCAACCATCATCATCGTTTGAAAAATTGGTATCACTACCCGCAGTCCTGGTTCGCGTACGCCAGTAAATTTACCGAGCGTCAGCACCACGCCGCGCTGATATTGATTGACTACTTTTATGCCGCTCAGCACATAAATAGCCAAGATGACTAAAATTACTATCATTATTTCCATAAATCCTCCTATTCGTATAATGCTATTTTAGCATATTTTGTAATTGCCAGCATAAGAATTAGTGTCAAATCTCCGTAAAAGAGTTATACTAGACATATCATGAAAAGAGCTGTCATGAAGAGGCTGCTTCCGCTGTATTCTGGCAAGTTCTTCTTAAGCTTTGTGCTTTGGTATTCAACTGAAAAATTGTTCATAAGAAGTATCGGTATTGACAATTTTGGCATTAGTTTAATTACAATCGTTCTGCTGGTGTCATGTATTTTGACCGAGATTCCGTCGGGGATTATTGCTGATCGCTGGAGCCGTAAAGGTTCGATGGTACTTTCTGGCTTATTTCTTGGGATTAGTAGCTTGGTGGCTGGTGCTAGTGACAGTATTTTTATGTACTCTGCGGCCGTTGTAATTTGGGGCTTTCATGATGCGTTTTCGAGTGGTACTGGTACGGCTATGATTTATGATGCTTTGCTAGAGGAGCAGGGGCATGCCAGAAACTTTAATCAAGCGTTGGGTTTGTATGAGGCTTTGGGCGGAGTAGCCTTAATTCTCAGTAATTTTTTAGGCGGCTGGATCGGTGGTCATTCGCTGTTGTTGACATTTAATTTAACAACTATTCCGATCGCTATATCTATGATTTGCCACCTGCTATACAAGGACGCAAAAATTAGTCGCGAAGTAGCTGATGAGAAACTTATCAAGCATGCTAAAAATACCTTTAAGTGTGTATTCAAGAGTAAGAATTTGATTTGGCTGATGGCCGTAACTATGATGGTATTTTGTGTGCAGAAAATAAATCGAGAGGCTTATCAATTGTGGTACATTGCGCTGTCGGCTCCAGCTATAGTTTTTGGGATTGCTGGGTCGTCTATAGAGGGCTTGGGCGGCTTGGGCGGTTCGCTGGTTAAGTATCTCGGTTCAAAAAAGGTGAATATAGTTTTATCAATTTTGTTGGGACTGGCTTCAGTTGTGCTCTCATTAAGTGCTGACTTATGGATAACTATCATCGCTCAGGTGCTGATTGCGGTAGTCTCGGGTGCACTTTTATTCCATTTTATTGCACAAATACAACATCAGCTGCCATCTAGATATCGAGTTGGCTCTGGCTCGGTGATAACTGCCGTGGGGCGTATTATCCTTATGCCGTTAATATTTATTTTTGGAATAATATCAAATCAGAATGTGTTTGCCGCTGGTTGGATGCTAGTTGTTCTGTCGATATCGGCTGTCATAGTGCAGCTAAAACTCGATGAATAGCCGGGTAACTATGTATAATAACCATATGAACAATGATCAGCAAAACACGAATCCGCAGCCGCCAATGCCGCAAGCAACGCCGACGGCTCAGCCGCTGCCTAGCCAGCCGCCAGTAATGGCAAATCAACAATCAGCAGCACCCAATCAACCTTTGCCGCCGCCAACCAGCCCGGCGCAGATACCGCCGAACCCCGCGCCGCCAATAGTTAACAATAATCAGCCGAATCCCGCTGTACAGCCGCCCGCAGCTTTGCCGCCGAATTCTGAAGCGTCTGGTTATTCTGGACAGGATAATTCTGCTGAGAATCCTGTACTGCTTCATCAAGGTTACCCTGGCTTAACCTTTCATTCTGGCAGAACAGCTGCCATGTCGGGAATTGGCTTGATAGTTGCTATTATTATAGCGGTCATTACCAACCTAGATCGTAAACCGTACGGCGCTGTCGTTATTGGCAATATTTTGATAGTACTGGTATTGTACTTTAGCGTTAGTAGCGATGTGCGATCTACACGTATAAAATGGATTCGCGATATAAGCGGTATTATGTGTATTACTGATATAATTCTGCTCATTATGCATACAACAATCGGGTTTATCGGTACTTCTAGTCCTGGGGATATAGGTCCTCTATACGAGGTGACTCACCCTTCGCTCTTTGGTTTGCCGCTTGCCGACATGCTAATTACCATTGGAATTTATATGCTGTTTATCATTCCGCTGGGTATAGCATATCTCGTTACCAGGGTGATGTATAAGAGGGAAATAGGACAAAATCGCTAGCCAGGCGCAAGGTCAGCTAATCTTACGCGTAACATTTCCAAATCTTACGCCTATGATTTTCAAATCTTCCACGTATGATTTGTGAATCTTCCGTGTGAGATTTCTGAATCTTCCGCGTGAGATTTTCCCGCCTGGCGCGTATAATAGAAACATGGGACGAATACCGCTGGCCGAGCAGATGCGGCC
>CAUOLH010000019.1:0-7523 GCA_963456375.1 uncultured Candidatus Saccharibacteria bacterium
ATCGCTACGGCGGTTTTCGCGTGGTGCGGGCGCAGAAAAATCGCTATGGTTCGACGAATGAAGCGGCAATTTTCGAAATGCACGAGGATGGCTTACAGATTGTGGTTAATCCGTCGGCTAGTTTGCTGGCGGAGCGGCAAAACCTCGACGGCTCCATCGTCCTCGCGACCATGGAGGGGGCGCGACCGCTATTGGTGGAGATTCAGGCGTTGGTCAATCCGACGAACTTTGGTTATCCCAAACGCGCGGCCAGCGGCTTTGATCTTAATCGCTTGAATTTGTTGGTGGCGGTGCTGGAAAAGCGCACCAAACTCAATCTCTCCGACAAAGATATTTACATCAACGTGGTTGGCGGTTTGAAACTGAGCGACCCAGCGGCGGACTTGGCGGTCGCCATGGCCATCGCCTCGGCCTCAGCTGGCCGCAAACTCAGCGATGAAGCGGTGGTGTTTGGCGAGGTTGGTTTGGGCGGCGAAGTGCGCTCCGCTCAAGGCTGGCACGCCCGCGTCAAAGAGGCCAAGAAGCTCGGCTTTACCTATGCCATCGCGCCAAAAACCCACAAGGATGCATTTGTGCGCGGCGTCGGCGATCTACGCCAGGCGCTGATTGATTATTTACAATAAACGTTATTATAAAGGAAATTAATATGGAAAAAACAATTGAACTTATCATCATTATCATGCTACTGGCTATCATGGCGGAAATATATCTACTGGTCAAGCCGCGGCGACAGGCAGGCAGCGGCACGCAGCTGCCAATTTTGGTCGACACTTCAGTGTTGATGGACGGCCGGGTGGTTGATCTAGCAAAGACCGGGTTCTTACTAGGGCAGATCATCGTGCCGCGCAGTGTGCTGATCGAACTGCAGTTATTGGCCGACGGTGCTGATCACGCTAAGCGTGAGCGTGCCCGCTTTGGTATGGACGCCATGAAAGAACTCAAAGATGTGTTGGGCGGCTCATTTACGCTGCTTGATGACGCGACGCGCATTCCTGAGGGCGTTGATAACCGCTTGCTGCAACTCGCCAAGGAGATGAACGCTGCTATCCTGACGCTGGACTACAACCTAAACAAGGTGGCGCAAGTCGAAGGTATTCAGATTCTCAACATCAATGAGCTAGCCAAGAGTCTGCGGATGAGCTATTTGCCTGGCGATGAGTTGGTGCTGGAATTGACGCAAAAAGGTCAGGATTCTCATCAAGCAGTCGGCTACTTACATGATGGCACTATGGTAGTAGTTGAGCAGGCTAAAAAATTTATCGGCCAGGAAAAAAGAGTGGAGATTATTCGCAGTCTGCAAACTGATGCTGGCAAGATGATGTTTGCCAAGCTTGTTGTCGAGCCGAAAACTGCTTCGCGCACGAAGGCAAGTAATAATTCGCATTCGGCGGTTTCTTCAGCCGCAGCGGCGAAATCGCGTTCAACTGGTCGCCGTCCGCAGCAATCGCAGCCGCGCAAAACTACGAAAGCAAACTCAAGTACTGTAAAAAAACGTTCACCTGCCAAAAGTAAGACTCCAGCCCAGCATGAGGCCGATTTGGTTGATTTGGCAAATAGTCAATAAATAGCATTAGGTGTAGAGAAAGCCTGGTTTGGAGTTAAATCATAAACCAGGTTTTTAATTTTCAGTATTCTTGTCGCGGTTAGGACAAAAGGTAAAAAAGCGCCTAGTTTATATCTCGAATGCTTTTAATCATCGCCCGAGCTTGATCCTGACGACGACTGGAAGTTGCTGCTGGATGTGGCAGTATAATATGCCGAATCTCTAACGGTTACCGTTACGCTGTGGCTGCCAGCGCTATCAATAGTTACTGTCTCGCTTTGTGTGCCGCCGGAACTAATACTGGCGTTTTTAATCGTTTTCCCGTCAACGGCTATTTCGATCGATGCCAGGCTGTGGGTTCCGGATGATACGTTAGCGCTGATAGTATATTTGTTACCACTATTACTTACGGAAATTGAGCTGATTTGCGGTTTAGCGTCGTCACATTTATGGAAGTTATCTTCGGCATTAGCGTCGTATCCTGCCGGAACCGAGAATGACTCTTTTTTAGTAAGAGGGTCGGTAGTTCGAACGACGTCGATCTCCTCTTTTGCGCCGTCTGGCGTACAGCTAGTCGCTTTCTTCTTTGATACTCTATCAAATGTCATCTTTTGCGACGAATTGTTTTGTTTCTTATTCCACCACGATGGATACAATTCGCCGCCAACTTGCTGGATACCGCTTGGACGTTCGTACCATTGACCAGGTTTCCATCTGCCATCCTTGGCATAGACTTCGGTATGGGCGAACGACATCACGCTTCTGATCACCGGCATGGCATAGTTTGATGCTGAAGTACCGACGACGCTGGTATCGGAGTTACCGAGCCATACGCCCATGACCAGTGCCGGACTGTAGTTGACAATCCACAAGTCCTTTGGTTGCGATCCTTTGTCGGATGTACCAGTTTTGGCGGATGTTCTTACGCCAGGAACGCCCATGTAACCATGCAGACCAACTGTTCTATCTGACAGGATGTCATTAACTATGTATGCTGATTGGGCATCTACGGCTTGTTTGCCGCTATCTTTCCATTTTTTAAGAGTTTCGCCTTGATTGTTTTTTACTTCAATGACGCTGGAGCTGTCTTTTTGTACACCCAGGCGTGCCAGTGTGCCATAGCCGTTGACTAGCTCAGTTTGCTTTGTACCGCAAGCGCCGATCGCCGCACCTAGTCCATAACCGCCCGCATTTTCTTCTTGGCGGCAATAGTTAGTATTGCCCATCCGGCGAATACCCTCAACAACAGGCTGGGCTGAACCGTTACCGACAACATAAGCTGCCTTAATCGCCGGGATATTTCTGGAATACGATAAAGCTTTGCGGATAGTAATACCGCCCATAAACTTATTATCCCAGTTTCTTAATTGTGCGCCATACAATTTGTCAATATTTTCATCGCTTAAGACTGAGCCGCTGCCAAATGTTGGCTGGTTACCGCCGTGAACATCAAATAACTGCGCAAACACTAGCGACTTTATGGTTGATCCAGGCTGAATATACGACGCTGCTGCATTATCCTGGCCAAATCCGCCGTAGTTGAAGTCGCGGCTGCCGACCAGTGCTACAATCTGGCCAGTTTGCACATCTTCAATTGTCGCAGCGCCGTTACTGATTCTCACTGAATCCGGACGTCCTGTTGCAAAGAAGTTTTTCATGTCGGTTTCAAGCTTCTCTTGGATACGCCAATCAAGCGTTGTTTTCACTGTCAGTCCGCCGCGGCCCACAACTGCCTCGCCGAGCTCTTTACTGAGCCGATTTCTGACCATTAATATGAAGTGCGGCGCCTTAATGCCTTCTAGCTGCTCGGTTTGCGGTTTGATCGTGCTGATAATGTCAATGGCTTTGGCTTCTTTGGCTTCGTTGCTTGAAATAAACCCTTGTTCGGCCATATAGTTGAGGACAGTGTGCTGGCGAGCGATAAGCGCTTTATTTCCGGCTGTGTTGTATGGATTGTAAAAAGGCGGATTTTGCGGGATACTAGCGATCAAAGCCGCCTCTGCTAGCGTCAAATCCTTAGCTTTTTTACCAAAGTATGTCTGGGCTGCTGACTCAGCGCCGTTTCTGCGTCCGCCATACGGCGACTCGTTAAGATAAAGCGACAAAATTTGATCTTTATTATACATTCGCTCAACTTCGACGGCCAAGATAATCTCTTTAATTTTGCGAGGAATGCCGCTCAATCCGCGTTTATTCGCTTCTTCTGGCGGGAAAAATACCTGCTTAACTAGCTGCTGCGTCAATGTCGAGCCGCCTTGCACCTGCCGGCCGGATGCTGTGCTGAACGTGGCGCGTATCAATCCTGAAACACTAATACCATGATGTTTGTAAAAATCTCTGTCTTCAATCGCCACTGTTGCCTTTTTAAGATAATCGCTAATCTGATTTGATTCGACCACCAGATGATAATTGTCAGTTCCTTTATCTTCCCATAACAACACGTTATTACGGTCGTAATATTTGGTGACTGTGGTTTGAACGCGCTTGGCAAGCTCTCCAGGACGAATTTTATCCAGATCCTTGCGGAAATAAGCAAATAGTCCGCCAATCAGTAAGAGTACCGCCAGTACGCTAACGCCGAGGATTTTCAGCGCCATCAATGCGCCGTGCTTAGAAAACCAATACTTAGCGACTCGTTTAGGATGAAGCCGGTAGAAAAACCTCTTGACGGGGTGTTTTGGCAGCGTTGCTAAATACTCAGCGCGCTCGCGGGATTTTTTGTCTTTCTTTGTCCGGCGTTTTTGCGCCAAATTAGCATATACATTCATCCGCTTTGCCGGAGATTTTTTATTGTCCGAGCCGTGTCCAGCGGCGCTAGTCGTTGTTTTCCTCTTCACAATCCTATTATATCACGCATATGTTTCGCTTCAATCATAAAATTGCTATACTAATCATTAGAAAAGGAGTGATATGAAGTTATCAGAGGAATTACAGTGGCGCGGGTTTGTCAATCAAATGACATTCGACGATATTAGTAAAGTTGATACGCCGCGCAAATTCTATTTTGGCGTTGACCCAAGCGCTGATAGTATGCAGATTGGTAATTTAGCAGCAGCAATGATGGTGCGGCTATTTATGGAATATGGTCACGAAGCTTATCTGCTGGTAGGTGGGGCGACTGGCATGATCGGTGATCCGGACGGCAGGAAAGACGAGCGTGAAATTCGCAATGCTGATACGGTAGCGCATAATGTGGAGTGTATCTCGGCGCAGTACAGGCGTGTTTTTGAGGGGCGTGATTTTCATCTGGTTGATAACGCCGATTGGTTTCGTAATATAAACTACATCGATTTCTTATATAAAGTTGGCAAGCATATGTCAATGACGCAGCTGCTTGATCGTGAGTTTGTCCAAGCGCGCATCGGCGAGGGCGGCAGCGGTATTAGCTATGCTGAATTTAGTTACTCATTAATACAGGGTTACGACTTCTTGCACTTATTCCGAGAGCACGGTGTTACGCTGCAGGTGTGCGGTGCTGATCAGTGGGGAAACTCGACGACTGGTGTTAGTCTTATCCGTAAGTTAGAGGGAAGTGAAGCGCATGTTTACTCGGTGCCGCTGGTTATCAACAAAGCAACTGGCCGTAAGTTTGGCAAGTCTGAGGGCGGTGCAATTTGGCTGGACGAAAATAAAACCAGCGTATATAAGTTTTATCAATTCTGGCTGAACGTTGATGATGACGGTGTAATCGACTACATGAAGATGTACACTATGCTAGACCGCGAATCAATTGAAGCCATCGCCGAAAACCATGCGGTTAATCCAGGTGCGCGCTCGGCGCAGAAAGTTCTGGCGCGCGAGGTGACTGACATCGTGCACGGCGTCAATCGGCGCGAATCGGTGGAACGTGTTACTGAAGTGCTGTTTGGTGGCGGTGATTTCCGTCAATTGTCAGACGACGATCTGGATGCTCTAGCCAAAGAAATTCCGCGCGTTGATGTTGGCGTCGGCGTGATTGAAGCGTTGGTGGTGTCTGGCGCGGTTAGTTCCAACGGCGAAGCAAAGCGCCTATTGAAATCTGGCGCTATCAGCCTCAATGGCGAAAAAATATCCGAAGATCAGGCCGTTAACGCCACGTCGCTGCTGAAAAAAGGCAAAAATACATTTGTATTAATTATGGAGGGAGACGAATGATGAAGAAAACTATCGGGTTTGACCTGGATGACACGCTAGCCGTTACCAAGTCGCCAATTAGTGATCGCATGGCTGGCATTCTTAGCCGGTTGCTTGAAAATTATGATGTGTGCGTCATTACGGGCGGCACATTCCAGCAGATTAAAAAGCAGGTGATTGATCGACTTAATGTCCAGCCTGAATTGCTTCAAAGATTTCATGCAATGCCGACTTGCGGCACTAGATACTATCGATTTGACGCTGCTGATAATGAATGGAAGATTCAATATGCGAACGATTTATCTGATGAACAAAAAGCTCAAATAACTACAGCACTGGAAGAAGTTGCCAGGGAGATGGGCATTTGGTGCGATAATCCTGCGGGTGAAATTATTGAAGATCGCCACAGTCAGATTACCATGTCGGCACTGGGTCAGCAGGCGACTCCAGAAGATAAGTATGCCTGGGCGGAAAAGTATAAGGATGTCCGTCCGGTATATCGTGATAAAGTAGCAGAGAAGTTACCTGGTCTTGAGGTGAGGATTGGCGGTACGACCAGCACTGACATTACGCTGCCAGGAATTGATAAAGCCTATGGTATTGGTAAGTTGCTTGAGCTGAACGGCTGGTCGAAGGAGGAAGCGCTGTTCTTTGGTGACAAATTACAAGAAGGCGGCAATGATTTTCCGGTCAAACAAATGGGCGTTGACTCAATCGAGGTGCGAGGCTGGGAAGACACTGCCTATGCGCTGGAAGGTATTAACGCTGTTTCGTAAAAACTAGCTTTCAGTTATCAATATTACTCCGCAATAACCAGGAATCGTCATTTGTCTGTCTTTTCCTAAGAGTAGATATTGCGGATGAGTAGAGGCGAGGATTCTGCCGTTTTCTGGGATGGAAAAACTTTGCGGCGCGTCAGCGAAATTGATAAAAATATAAGCGCGTTCTCTGCCTAGCTCGCGTTTAATACCCAGAATAAACCCGTTGCCAGTATCAGCACCACTTACGATATTTAGTGTCCCGTTTTTAATAATTGGAAATTCCTGGCGTAATCGTAGTAAAGCTCTGTGTAAATTTAGCATTGACGCGGGCGAGCTTTTTTCGCTGTTAACGTTAACAAATGTGCGGTTTTTATTCACTGGCAGCCACGGTTTTACTTCTGAGAATCCAGCGAATCGCGTATCATCCCATTGCATCGGCGTACGCTCCAGGTCGCGGCTGTCTATAGTAGAATGAACAGGGCTAAAATTGTCCTGAATATCCTCAGTGGTCAGCTCGCCATTGGTCATGCCAATCTCATCGCCATAGTACATCACGCTGATGCCCGGCGTGAGCAGGTTTAGAAAATGTAAGGCTCGCGCTCGCTCCATCCCGAGCCGCGAGGCAACGCGCGGCTGATCGTGATTGCCGACGCAGAAAAACGGCTTGGCCAAGCCCGCTGCCTGTAAATACTTCTCAATCTTCTGCTCAGTATGCTCCGCATGCCACTCGTCCTGGCGATACTCCATAAAGAACGCTGACGCCTTCGGATGAGCCGTCAGTACCTTGTGATACTGCTGGTAAATATCGCCCAACTTCTCGTCAGGGTAAAATTCAAACACCATCTGCTTGTCGTCATATTCATCGCAAACTGACGCTAGCTCATGCAGGTATTCTTGAAAATGCGGCCCCATTTTACAGTGGTCGTGAATGAACGCGCCGTAGGCTTCAGGATCGCCGTTGAAATCAGGATTTGGTGAATCGTCACCAAATTCCGGATCTTTAGAAATGCCCCAAATCGCGTCAACCCGCATGCCGTCCACGCCCATATCGAACCAAAATCGCACCACGTTTTTCATTTCATCGCGAACCGCCGGATTGTCCCAAT
>CAUOLH010000020.1:0-6445 GCA_963456375.1 uncultured Candidatus Saccharibacteria bacterium
TATTGCAAGATATGACGTTGTTGGCGCGGTCTGGACGAGAAAGTTCGGCGGCGCTACTGCCGCTGGCACGCGTTTTTCAGCACGAGACCAATGAAAGAGTCTTTAATAAAGCTGGGACAAATTTGGTGGAATTACGCAAATTCGTCGACGATAATGAAGCAGGACGCGCTCGGCTAAAGCAGATTTCTGCTGAATTTGCCCGCGATACATTCATGGAACTTGGCTGGGATGAGCAGGACGGCGAGTCTGATGACGACCGCGAACGGCGCACGGCAGCGTTAGGCTTAATGTTATACGGCGAGGACTCAGCAGCGCTCGCGGAGGCCGGACGGCGCTTTAATGAGACTGACCCGGATGATTTACCAGCTGAAATTCGCCCGCTTATCATCAATGCCAATGTCAGATATTTCGAGACGCCAGAAATGATTGACAAGCTTTTTACGATATATCAGAATACGCCATCAGCCGACCTGCAAGTTGATATAGCGCTAAGCTTGACATCGACGAAAAATCCAGCAACCGCCGAACGAATTTTAACAGCGATCAAGGATGCTGATATTATCCGCCCGCAAGACGCCAGCCGCTGGTTTATTTATCTGATCCGTACGCGGGAAAACCGGAAAATTGCCTGGGATTGGCTGAAAGAAAATTGGCAGTGGGTGAAAGATACCTTTGGCGGCGATAAAAGCTACGATAACTTTATCCGCTACGCCGCCAGCGCCCTGTTAACCCGCGCCGAGCTGGACGATTTCACCGAATTTACTAAGCCGCTGCGCGCCGAACCAGCCCTGACCCGCACCATCGACCTGGGTATCCGCGAAATCGCCGGCAGAGTAGCGCTGATTGAGCGGGATAAAGCGGCGGTGATTAAGGCGTTGGAAGAGTAATTTTTCCTCACTTTTATCGCCATTTTCACCCTATTTTTGCCTAAAATTCAATAAAATTGCCATAAACTATTGACCTGAGCGTTCGGACATGATATATATATCAGCTTTTGTTGACGAGTTGAGTGAAAAACTCCTTGTCCGAAAGTGTATCATTGACAAGCAGATGTAAGCACGAGATGAGATCTTGGTTGGTGAAGAAGGGTGTTAGCATGTTTCTTTGGCGGTTGAGACCTCGTCTCGTGTGATAAGAGAATCATACGAGCCTGTATATCCTCCAAGACGGAGGCAGGTGGCATTCGCCGCGAGGAAGAAGGAAGGAGACGACGATGAGAATCGTCATCGTCAGAGTTGAGACCGTTGACGCCGACGGCGACCCCGTCGGCGAGATTGAGATCATCGACACCGAGGCTGGGACTGTCACCGAGGACGGGGCTATCGACGAGGATATCGTCGAGTACTACAAGAGGAGACTCCCACTCACCGTCAAGGCGATGGGTCTCTAATCTCAGCGATGTGGCAAGCGGAGACGATATCTGTAGAATTGATGTCGTCTTGACATCGTGTTTTTCTCTGTATATCAACCATCTGCTTGTCGCATTCGCTCCATAGATGTGTGTCTATGCTGATGAGTCGGAAACGACGAAAGCGAACAAAAACACAAACTGCCAAGGCTAATTCACCTCCATTATCACCTGGATTGCCAGCGGTTCGCTTTATGTCCATGAATTGGTATAATCACTAATATACGCTGACTATTGGTTCGGAAACAGCGTATATTTACGGTAAATAATTATAAATTATGGAGGATTTTATGGGAAAACATGGATTAAACAGTGCAGGAGAGCGTCTTGGCTCACACGAAATAGTAAACACAAAAGCCCTAGCAGTAGTTCTTGCTGGAGCGGCTCTTTTAGGGATTGCTGGCTGTGATGGAGATACAGTTCCCAAAGATGTACGTTTTGCCGTAAGTTGCAGCGATCCTAATAATGGTAATCAAGCCCCAGGAATTGATAGCATAAAACAAGACAGTCCGTACGGCGAGGAAGCAACGAAGCGAGTAGAATTTGTGTGTCCTGACGGCACAGAAATGTCAGTACATGAAGTTGATAGCGCAGCAAACTCAACCCCAGGAGAAGAAAGTACTCCTGCAGAAAATAACGACAGCTATGTCGTTACAATAAATGCATCCTGTTCGGAATCAGCAGCTGGAAAACCAGTCAATCGAGCATTCAGCAGCCGTAACAGCTCCGGAAAAGATACCTTTGTAGTAGTTTTGGACTCCGATTGTAATATTAACAATACAGCTGTATCAAAATAATTTAATCTACGACCACAGGCTGCTTAATACCCTGACATTCATCGACAGCCACCGCTAACATCCGCATATCACGACCTTCGTATTGCGGATGTTTTGCTATGAACAATTCCGCCGCGAAGTGCATTTGACGCTGTTTTTTGACAGTAATCGCCGCCAGCCCATCGCCAAAGTCATCATTCTTACGGTATTTGACCTCGGTGAAGTACAGCACATCATCTTTCATACTGACAATATCAATTTCACAGTACCGCGTCCGCCAATTCCGCGCCACAATCTCATGACCATCCGCCGCCAGCCAATCTGCCGCCGCCTGCTCGCCCGCGTCGCCAATGGAGCGGGTAGTGGAAATAGTGGATAAATGAGGAGGGGCGGGCTCGCTACCTCCTCCGACAGAGGCTGTGAAACGTTCGCGAAGAGCGGACGTTTCAGCCGAACGCTCGCGAAGTATCTCCGGTGGAGATACAAGCGAAGAGTGTACTCTGGAGGAGGATGGTGGCGAACCCGCCGCCCCCACATACTTCTGCAGCGGCGCAAAACTCAACCGATGCAGCGGCGTCACGCCCAACTGCTCAATCGCCGCCCGGTGCTTCGCCACGCCGTAGCCGGCATTTGATGCGAAGCCGTACCCTGGATAGACTACATCTTGCTCGGTCATAAACTGATCGCGCGCTACTTTAGCGATGATCGATGCTGCCGACACACTCGGCACCAAACCATCAGCTTTAGCCATCACCGTCACATATCGCTCCAGCACTGTATCCGCCAGAAAATTGGCCGTCCCGTCAATGATAATTTCATCAAACGCCACCTTCTTTTCCCGGCATTGCACCTGAATTTGTGCGACCGCCCGCCGTGTCACCAGTCGCAGCGCCTGACTCATGCCAACCTCATCCAATTCCCCAGCGCTCACCCAGCCCAATGCCCAGGCGGCCGCCTGTTCGCGAATCACCCCGTCTAAAGCCTCGCGGCGTTTTTTAGTCAACTTTTTACTATCATCCAGACCCTCAATCTCGGCACCACCCAAAATCACCGCGCCCACCACCAGCGGCCCCGCCCATGGCCCACGTCCGACTTCATCAATGCCGAGGATCATACGCGCGCTGACCCTTTTTCACATCCTTTTTTACACCCGAACGTATGAACACCCAGCCGATCCACACTGCCGCTGCACCCAGCGTATTTGCCAAAATATCCCAATTGGTATCGTCCAACGTGATGTGCGCCAAACCAACCTTGACCATAAATAATTCCGCCAGCTCATTAATACAACCCAGAGCCGACACCAGTGCAAACACCGAAAACACCATCACCAACCAGTGTGCCCGCCAGCGCGTCGCCAGCACTAAATATATCCACAACAATCCCGTAAACAGTCCACCGCCCACAAAATGCGTAGTAAAACTAGTATCTCGCCCCTCGATCAGCGGCGATGGCAAATACCACGAGATGAAAAACAGCACGCATGCAACATATAGCAGCCAGCGGCACTTTACTTCATCGGTAAAACCCTGGCGGCGCAACACATACGGCACCGCAAATGCCAAAGTCACGGGAACGAAAACGGAAATATAATGAAAAATCGACATATTGGCATTATACCATGAAAAACCGCCCCCCCAGAGAGGGCGGTCTGTATGTCTCAAAACCAATTACGCTTCTTTATGGCGGGCTGCGACCTCAGCAGCCTTAGCGTCAAGCTCTGCTTGCGCTGCGTCTTTTTCAGCCTGTTTGGCAGCAGCCTGTTTGGCAGCCTCTTCTTTCAGGCGCTCCGCCTCAGCCTCAGCCTTAGCATCGTGCACATTATTGACAGCAGCACGGTCAAAGTTCTTGGCGGTCAGACGAGCTGACTTACCAGAACGCTTGCGTAGGAAGCTAAGGAACTTGCGGCGAACCTTGGCGCGGCGGACAATTTCCACTTTTTCAATCAGCGGGCTATGCAACAAGAATGATTTTTCCACGCCGACGCCTGAGGCAATTTTGCGAACGGTAATGCGCGAGGTATGCGACTGCTTATTATAAGTGCGAATAACCACACCTTCAAACATCTGGATACGTTCTTTGTTACCTTCTTTAATCTTCTGGTAGACGCGAACGGTGTCACCGCTGCGGACATCAACAACTGCTTGCTTTTTCTGTGCTTGATTGACTTTATTGATTAGATCAAAACTCATAATATTTCCTATCTTTCAAACCAGCTCTGGCTGGCCACGCAGCTGTACTCCTGCGGCTCCACACCGAACAAAGCCCGAATAATTAACTCTCGTACAATGCAATTAATTTTAGCACAATATCAGATGATAAACAATAGCCGCGAGGCTAAAAGCGACACGCAAACGAGCAGATCACCAGCTTAACACTTAAATCCTAGTTTTTCATAAAATATCCGAAAATAGTTTACGCTGATGTTGGCTGTTTGCGGTTATCAACAGAGGCTGGCGGGGCATATTGTTGCTAAAATCTTCTGCCGGGTTGGCGCCTAGATAGGCAAAAGTATTAGGATTAACGCACATTACATCTTCCCCAAGCTCTCCTTGCTGCGATTTTATATCGCAAGCTGACACGCGTGACGCTCTATCAATCACTATTCTACGTTCTTCTGGAGACTGATCGATAATACTATCCAATCCTGTTGGTTGCGACGGCGTACCAGTACTTTCATCAGATTTTCTTTTCTCTGGCTGCTGAATGCTCGTATTTGCCTTGCTGTGATTATCATCAATAGAAGCGCCGACAACAGTAGCCCCGATTGCTGCCGCAGCGATTGCAGTAAGACCAGCCGCCAAGCTTACTACATCACCACCAGGAAAGCAACCTTTACGAGTTGGTCTTTCGGCAGCATGCCTTGGCGTATACTTTTCAGGTTCGCCTGCATGATGAGCGCCAAAATAACTGATTACACCTCTCGGCGTGCGACTACCCGCATGCCTAAATGTAGACTTACTCATTTTTACTATATTTTTACCTCAAAAATATTAAATAGTAATAAGCTTTCAGATTATACCACAATTAGAAGATAAAATCAAGCAAAATCCCTAGAAATTTTACAAATCACATTATGACACTGCTTAAGTTGCCTCAAGCTACTACTGCCGGCAAAGCTCAGTATTGCTAGAATTAACAAAGGTTTGTGGGTCAACTCCCTGGCTAGCCGCCTGATTATACTCGCAAGCAACTGGAACTATCTTTCCGTCTGACAGCGTGAAAGTAACAGTAACCCCGTTCCAATCTGTAAAGTCGCGCCCATCAGTCCTTACCGCCTGAATCGTCTGGTATAGCAGCACTCTGCCAAACCTCGTATCAGCATAAGTATTCTCACCATCTTCGGCAAATACCTCTTCAACGACAGTCGCTCCTGGCTCTTGCTCCCAAACGATAACGAAATACCGTACGTCATCTTCTTTTCCTACTTCCACTTTTCCGCCGTTGCATGCTTCCTCGCCAAACGTGGTGAGCTTGCCATTGACTGTCACGATCGGCCTGGAAACAAGCGTGCCGTCTTCAGTCCAGAATGCTCCTGTGGAATACATTATGCATTCGTCTTCCTCCAAATTCTCCACCGACAGCTGCTCAACTGTTGGCAATTTGCCCGGGGCGACCATCTTTGGCGTTCTCTCGGCGGTCGGCGTTGGAGCTGCTTCCGCGGTGGACGTAGTGTCTGGCGTGGGAGTTACTTCCGGACTAGAGCTAGCTCCTGCACCAGCTTCGCCAATACTGCAGCCGCCGAGAGCTAATGCAAGACCCGCCAGTCCCGCCGCCGCGCGCTGCAAAAAACCAGGTTTCTTTCTTTCCCTATTACCACCAAAAGAACCTTCATGTCCGACACTACTCCTCATAATAATATTGCATCTCCTCCTTATCTATAAAACTATCCAAATCATATCATGTCTCCAGATATATAACAACAAACCGCTATCATGGCGTATAATATCAATATGGACTACAATAAATTAGCACTAGAACTACACGAAAAATATAAAGGCAAAATCACCACCGCGCTGCGCGATAACGGCGAAATCGACCGCAATAAACTTAGCGCTTATTATAGCCCGGGCGTCGGCGCCGTTAGCCAGGCGATCGCCGAGAACCCGGCGGATTTGCCGAAATACACTTGGACGAATAATTTGGTCGGCGTGATTTCTGACGGTTCAGCGATTTTAGGCTTGGGCGATTTGGGGCCGAAAGCCGCCATGCCAGTCATGGAAGGTAAGGCGCTGCTGTTCAAGCATTTCGCTAATGTCGA
>CAUOLH010000021.1:0-6116 GCA_963456375.1 uncultured Candidatus Saccharibacteria bacterium
GTCGGCTCGCAGAATATCTTGATAAAGTCCAATTGTCGAAAGCTATATCAGCCCCGCACATCTCCCCACTATTATAGCACGCTATATTTTAAAAGGCTAAGCATGTATGGTTTAATAAAGTCATGGTAAGTAAAGTACGGTCAGCCACTCCATACGGATTTCACGGTCAAATGATTGACATTGAAGGAGACATATCACGAGGCTTACCTGGAATGCAAATAGTTGGACTTGGCAATAAAGCAATTGACGAATCTCGCGACCGAGTACGCGGCGCTATCAAAAACTCATCCTTAGATTTTCCAAAAGGTAAAATAGTCATAAACCTAGCACCAGCCGAACTGCCTAAAGACGGGTCTCATTTTGACTTGCCAATAGCCTTAACTATTCTATGTTTAGGCGGACTGTTGTCTCAAAACGACTTAGACGACGCCCTGTTTGCTGGCGAGCTGGCTCTGGATGGTAGCCTACGGCCTATCAGGTCTGCTATCATCACGGCTGAAATCGCTAAAAAGCACGAAATTCATACCGTGTATGTTCCGTCTCAAAATGCCAATCAAGCAGCTCTGGTTTCAGGAGTAGAAATAATACCCGTAGATAATCTAAAATCGTTATTTCTTCATCTAAAAAAAGAAAGGGTCATACAACCCGTCAGCAAAACTAAGCTTAGCCACTCAAAAACACCAAAAGACAATATATCCCTTGATCACATATACGGACAAGAGCAAGCTAAACGAGCAATCCAAATAGCAGTGGCCGGGAGACACAATCTGCTTCTTTCCGGACCGCCAGGGTCAGGTAAGACTATGCTCGCCCGCGCATTAAAAAATTTACTACCGCCCCTCAACCAGGATGAGATTATTGAAGTAACTAAATTGCACAATCTTGGAGATCGTAACATTACAAATAACACCATCACCGAACGGCCCTTTAGGTCGCCGCATCACACTGCCAGTCGAACCTCCATTATCGGCGGCGGATCCAGAATACAACCCGGAGAGATTAGTCTCGCTCATCGCGGCGTTCTGTTTTTAGACGAATTCCTGGAGTATCCGCGATCAATACTCGAATCGCTGCGACAACCACTTGAAGACCGCGAAATAACCATTAGCCGTGCAAAAGGAAAATTTAAATTCCCTGCAGACTTTATACTTATCGCCACAATGAACCCATGTCCCTGCGGATTCTTAGGCGATACAGAAAAGCAATGCACCTGCTCTCAGTCCCAAATACTAAACTACCAGAAAAAACTATCCGGACCACTACTGGATAGAATCGATCTTACCGTGTCTGTATCCAGAGTTCCTCATGAGCAATTAGCGATAAAAAACCTGTCGTTAAAATCACAACACACCAATATTCAGTCTTTAATAAATAAAGCACATAACCTTCAACACCTCCGTTATAATTGTAGCACTAGTTACAACAGCAATATAAATAACACTGATGTTGATAAATATACATCATTATCAAATAAGGCTCAGTCTTTCCTCATTTCGGCAAGTAAAAAACTAGATTTGAGCGCCCGCAGCTATTTCAAAATCATCAAAGTCGCTAGAACTATCGCCGACCTGGAATGCAGTCGCACTATTGAAGTCCGCCATGTCGCCGAAAGTCTTCAGTATCGCCAAATCGCTGCGAATTGAATAAGACATATTGAAAAGGCTCTCCATCTCTGTTACAATGACCAGTGGAATTAATCTAAAAATTGCTTCAAAGGAGAGCTGAAGATCACTAAATCAATTCGTATCAACGGAGAAATCCGTGCCCGAGAACTGCGGGTCGTCGGCTCAGATGGCGAACAGCTCGGAATTATGCCGCTTCGCGACGCGCTTCGTGCGGCCGAGGAAGCTGGACTAGACCTTGTTGAAATTTCACCAAATGCCAATCCGCCTGTTGCTAAGGTCATCGACTGGGGTAAATACCAGTATCAAAAGATGAAAGATCAGCAAAGAAATCGGCGTTCGGCAAAATCTGGCGACTTGAAACAAATGCGCTTTGGACTGAAGATTGGCGCTGGCGATCTGGAAGTCAAGCTAAAGAAGATTCGTAAATTCCTGGAAGGCGGACATAAAGTGCGCATACAGGTTGTTTACAAAGGTCGCGAGATGGCACACAAAGAGATAGGCTATGAGTTGATCAACAAAATCATGGGACATCTCGAAGAAGAAGCAATATTAGAGCAAAAACCTCAGATGGCTGGTCGCAATCTGAGCGTAGTAATAAGGAGTAAATAATGCCGAAACTAAAGACCCACAAAGGTACTGCGAAGCGCATTAAGCTGACCAGCACCGGCAAATTGACTCGCCAACGCGCGTTTGGCGGTCACTTTCTGGCTAAAAAGTCAAAAAGTCGAAAGCGCGCTATCAATACAACAGCAAAAGTAACTGGCTCAATGGCAAAGAATGTCCGCCGAGCGATAGGAGCTTAATGACATCATGAGAGTAAAACGAGGAGTAGCTGCCCGCGCAAAACATAAAAAGACGCTCAAATTAGCTAAGGGCATGCAGCACAATAGAACCCGCAGCTTCCGCCTGGCAAAGCAAGGCGTCATCCGGGCTTTACAGTACGCTTACCGCGATCGCCGCAATAAAAAACGCGATTTGCGCAGCTTATGGATCACCCGCATTAACGCCGCTGCTCGCCAGGAAGGTACAACATACGGCAAGCTAATTGCAGGATTGAAAGCGAACAATATCGCGCTCGACCGTAAGATACTAGCAGAGCTGGCAGTAAGCGAGCCAAAGGCTTTCGCGGACATCGTAAAAGCAGCTTCGTAATTACCCAAGCGGTACCAATAAAATAACCCTGACTACCCAGTAATCAGGGTTATTTTACGTTGCAGTCTGCCTATAAGCCGGGTTTTGTCGAGAGCGATCATCTATCTAGTTTGCTTGTTGCCAAGCAAATCAAGCGGTTATCGATTTACAAGCGGATCACTTCTAGCGTAAATCTCCTTGCAGCCAGCAGGGTTTACCTCTTGCCTGCGTCACCGCAGACAACTGCGAGCTCTTACCTCGCTCGTTTCACCTTTTCCTTAGTATTTTAATTAAACACTAAGGTAGTTTCGTTTCTGTGGCACTTTCCCTAGGGTTGCCCCCGGTCGCCGTTAGCGACTGCCGTATCCTTCGCTGCCCGGACTTTCCTCTTAGCGCAGCACGCGCCAAGCGACCGCTCAGCAGACTACCGCTTCATTATACATTAAACTTTCATATAATCCCAAACAAAAAGCCCTAAGATCCTGCAAATACTTGATATTCCCCGCTTAAAAGCAAGGTGGGTGCTCGCAACTTATTACCACGATAATAAATCATTAAAGCTCCCTATCATATGATGTTAGGAAAATCATACGTACCCGCAGGCAACTTAGGGCTAGTTCTATTATACACTAAAAATCATCATAAATACATCTAGTATAGTACTAATACAAGCACTCATTACTCGGCCAATTGCACTAGAGAATAGCACAACAAGTAAAAAAACTACCAATGTGCCGTATTGTTCAATTTGCTCCATCAGTCGCCTAGCAGTTTCCGGCGCTAAGGCGTATAACAAGCGAGAGCCGTCTAACGGCGGTACAGGCAGCATGTTAAACACGAAAAAGCCCAGATTAACGGATACTGTCATTGCTATCACCGATCCAAGAAATGATGACGCGACCAACCCACCATTACTAACAACACCCATCAAAACACCAATGCCAAAAGCAAGAAAAGCTATAAAAAGATTAGTCAACGGCCCTGCCAATGCAACCATAGCAGCTCCCCACTCGCCATAACGGACTCTATTAGGGTTAAATGGCACCGGTTTTGCGCCGCCAAACACTGGCCCGCCCAGCAGCGCCATGGTTAACGGCAGAAGAATAGTCATAAATGGGTCAATGTGCTTTAATGGGTTAAGAGTCAGTCGTCCTTCAATTTTTGCAGTATTATCGCCCAGAAAGTATCCCATAAAAGCATGCATAGCCTCATGAACCGTCATAGACAAGAGAATTACAACAAAAATCATTATGATACTCATGATAGACATCACAGTAAAATTATACCATGACTAACCTACATCTTTATCAGTGTTAAATTCCATAAGACAGCTTTATAAAACAAGTATATCAATGAAGTCTTTACTTAAAATAAAAACACAACCCTACGTGCTGTGTTTACTTAACAAATCTGCTTCTCTCGACGGAACCGGGTGAGGTGCGCCTCCCCATAACTACGATTGTCCACCACAACAATTCCGTTTTGAATTGGCACCTCACCTATTCCTGGGTGTGATAATATCATACATCCGCCTGGTTTGAGAAGCCCCATCAGTCGTGAAACTGTGGAAAACTGAGGGTTATGATATGGCGGATCAGCAAAAATGATATCAAACTTCTCTGTTACGCTCATGCTTTCCAACCAATTCGATACCGTTGTTTTTATTACAATAGATTTTTCATCAACACCCAAATTGCTTATATTTTCGACAATAACACGCTGAGCAACTCGGTTGCGCTCCACGAAAACCGCTAACTCGGCGCCACGACTTAAACATTCCAAACCAATAGCGCCGGAACCAGCAAAGGCGTCCAAAACCCGCGCACCGCGGACTGTTTCACCCAGTGAGTTAAACATCGCCAAGCGGACTCGTTCGCCCATGGGATGCGTCGTCGAACCTGGCGGTGTCTGGATAAATCGTCCGCCAAATTCGCCAGCAATAATTCGTACCCTCACCGTTTTGTCTCAAGCTTCCAAACCGATGCCAGCCAGCCCAGCATGACGGCTTTGATGATGATTGGCATCAGTTCATGGTTGGTTTGCCACGCCAGATCCGTCGTCCAGCCGTTTTTACCAAAGTTGTCATACATTTTCATGGCCGCCACAGCGTGAACTTGCTCCAGATAGTATTCCCGATAGCCCTGTTGTTTAACCTGTAAAATTTCAGCTTCATTCGGCACGGCGTCCTTAAAGCGCGGATAGGCCACTACGCTCGCCACGCCAGCTTCAAACGCCACGTGCATGGTCATCATGCCTTTAGCGCCCCAAAACTTCCAGTTATTTTTGATAAGCTCAATCCCCGTGTCGCCCTTCATGACATTTTTCTTGAGGATGGACGTTCGCGTCTCCAAACCTTCACCGCCGCGCAGTTCCTCCATTGCCTGTTCCAGCGGGAAATGATGCGCTGGCGTTAGACCGTCAGTGATAGCATGCGCCATCCACGCGGCTTCAAAGGCGGCTCGTTCAGAATTATGGTTCTGCAGCGCCTTCGCTAGGTTATCAATATGCTGGTCAATCATCTCCAAAAGCGCCGTGTCATTTGGATCGTCTGGATTGATGAAATGCCACGGCTCGTCAACAGCTGGACTTTTACGCTTAACGCCATCAGGGCCGTTTTTGCCTTCAAAATGCAGAATATCTTTAACATCAGGAAACTCACACCAATCAGGCAGCATTGGCGTCAGATGTCGCCTGGCCACTCGATCTATCTTTTGATGAACACCGATAAATCGACCAGAGCTATCTCTAATTGTTGTTCCTGCATACATATTAATTCAAAATGGTTAATCGCTGATAGCGACTGACGGCACGCGCCAGATGGTTATATTGTAGCAAATCCTGCCCTTCTTTGACAAAGCGCTCAGCCTCCGCTTGCGCACGGGCGATCAGCGGCGTGTCGCTCAGCGAAGCAATTTTTAGGTTCAATGCGCCATGTTGCGCTCGGCCATAAATCTCGCCAGGACCGCGCAGTTTCAAGTCAACTTCCGCCAGGTAAAAGCCGTCTTGGGATTTCTCGATTTCCCTGAGGCGCTGGGACGGCTTGTCATGACCCGACAGCATCAAATGGCAAAAGCTCTGATGCTGACCGCGCCCAACCCGACCGCGTAGCTGGTGAAGCTGGCTGAGTCCAAAATGATCGGCATTCTCAATGAGCATGACCGTGGCGTTCGGCACGTTGACGCCAACTTCCACGACTGTGGTACTCACCAGCATATCAATGTCGCCGTCCGCGAATTGCTGCATGACCGCCGCTTTTTCCTCCAGCGGCAATTTACCGTGTAACAATCCGACCTGGCGATGACGAAACATCGTTTTTGCCAATTTGTGATATTCCGCCTCGACCGACTTTTTGTCATTGTC
>CAUOLH010000022.1:0-5138 GCA_963456375.1 uncultured Candidatus Saccharibacteria bacterium
GAAGTTGATGGACCAAGCGAAATAGAGCGGAAAGATAAGTCCAGTTCATCTGCCATCTGTTCTGCAGCCGTAGATTTACCACTGCCCGCTTCGCCATATAACCAAACAGGTACATCTGCCATTAACGCAGCCTTTAATAAAGGTGCGTGTAGGTGAGAGGCTCTCAACTTTTCGTGTTGTAGATTTTGAAATTGTGGTTGATCAGGTGTTTCATTAATCGTAATTCTGTTATTTATATCTCTACCTGAATTTAACATAAGTACACCCCCATTAATATGAGTAAAATTATTATCACCTGAATTATAGTTTTACAATATTCTATGTATAATAGCCAAATCACCAAATTGTTAGGCAATATGAAGGGCAATATCAAACTCAGCGCCCTCGATAGTAGCTTTTGATCTATTACTATTAGATTCACCAAAAGATGCCAAAGTCTCGGCAGCTATCGTCGCGCGGTGTTCATTAATAGCTTGACGAAGCTGATCGTCATTGGTTGTGAGCTGCAGTATTATACGATCATCAACCTGCAAGCCCGCTTTCTTACGCGCACTCTGAACGTGGCGAACAATCTCGCGCATCAAACCTTCGCGTTTGAGCTCGGGGGTGATATTAAGATCATAGACAACACTTGGCTGAGCAGACGCTTCAGGAATATCAAGTTCTGAACCAGTCACTACTTCCACCGACTTAACATTCAGCTCATCCCGTGCAATATCGACTAGGAACCGAACAACTTCTTCTGGCGTATTTTGTGAAATAGTGCTGACAAGTTTAGCAGAAGCCAGCGGTTGGCGAACCTTAATCCCCTCGGCAGCACGCTTCGATAGACCGTCATTGACAGCAGCACGCAAAGCGTTCATATCACGTAGCATTGCCCTGTTAATTTCGCCCGCAGGCAACCAATCCTTCAAGTGAATTGATTCAGTATCGCCCGTCAGATTATGGTACAGTTCCTCAGCCAAAAACGGCGTAAATGGAGCCAAGATATAGCTCAGGCGCACCAACACGTAGTGCAGCGTGCGGTAAGCGTCATTCTTATCACCGTCATCCTCAGACTTCCAGAAGCGGCGACGGCTACGGCGAACATACCAGTTAGAAGCGTCATCTAGGAACGGCAAAATAGGGCTGAGTGCATCGGGGATATTGTAGGTATCCATATGACGCTCAACTTCTGCCACCAGCTGATGTAAGCGGCTTATAATCCAGATATCTAGCGGGTTTGTCAGCTTGCTCAGCGGATCTTTCAATTCGCCGTCAAACTCCCAGCCATCCACCTCCGCATACATCGTGAAGAAGTCATACATATTCCAAATCATAGCAAGCTTCCTAGCCACATCACCAACGCTCTTATCATGCAAGGCAAAATCCTCACCGTTGAGCAGCGGACTACTGAGTAGCAAAAAGCGCAAACTATCCGCGCTGAACTTGTCCATCAGCTCGTTCGGGTCGGTAAAGTTGCCGAGAGATTTACTCATCTTGCGACCATCGTTACCTGCCACCACGCCGGTGGTAATGACATTGCTGTAGGCATTTTTATGCTGGCAATCAGAACCAAAGGCACCGATCTCCGCCAGCGCCGTATTGACCGCATGCACATAATAAAACCAAGCCCGCACCTGGCCAATATATTCGACAATGAAATCTGCCGGATAATTCGCCTCAAACTTCTGTCGGTTTTCGAACGGATAATGTAACTGAGCAAACGGCATACTGCCCGACTCAAACCAACAATCCAGCACCTTATCAATCCGCGTGAATTTCTCGTCATCAATCTCAAAAGTAATATTATCCACCCACGGGCGGTGGTAATCATCCAGCTCCACGCCGCTTAGCTCTTTGAGCTCTGCATATGAGCCAACCACTTTGACGGTACCACGGTCACCCTTCCACACCGGCATGGCCGTCGCCCAAAAGCGGTCGCGGCTCAGATTCCAATCTGGCGCCTGTTCAATATTCTTGGAGAATCGACCGTGTTTCAGATGACTCGGGAACCAATTAATATTCTCGTTTTGCTCCAGCATCAGCGGCTTCTGCCCCTGAATCGCAAAGAACCACGACGGAATTGCCCGATACATGATGCGCTGCTTGCTGCGCGGATTGAACGGATATTCGTGGCGAATATACTCAATCTTCCACACCATGCCCTTTTCTTTCAGGTCTTTGGCGATGAACTTATTGTTATCCCATACCTCAAGGCCTGTGTAATTGCTATCGGTGTAGTAGCCGTTATCATCGATCACATGGAAGGCACTGACACCATAACGTTTGGCTAACTCAAAGTCGTCCTCACCATAGGCCGGCGCAATGTGGACGATGCCCGTACCCGATTCATGCGACACGAAATCTGCCGCGTAAATGGTGTGGATCTTGTCACTGTCTGGCCAAGCCGAGCCGGTATCGAGCGGCTGGTAGTTCTTACCCACCAATTCGCTCCCTGGGAAAGTGCGCAATACTTCGTAATCAAGCGGCTGGTGCTTTTCATCCTGCAGAGTGCGCTCCAACGCTTCCTCAGCGATGATTAGTTTCTCGCCACCCACCAGCACTTCGCAATACGTCATCTCTGGATTGACGGCCAACATCAAGTTGGCCGGCAGCGTCCATGGCGTGGTTGTCCAGGCGAGAATAGCTATATCACTATCCACTAGTTTAAACTTCACATACACACTTGGATCCGTCACTGTTTGGTAGGCATCATTGTCCATAGTGACTTCAGCCTTACTAACAGGGGTAGCAAACTTAGTGTCATACATCAGCACCTTTTCGCCTTCGTAAATCTTGCCCGCTTCGTAGAGCTGCTTAAATGCCCACCAGACACTCTCCATAAAATCCTTATCCATGGTACGGTAGGCGCCTTTAAAGTCCACCCAGCGGCCGATACGGTCGATCACGCCCTGCCACGTCTCACTGTTGGCTACCATGCTTTCACGCGCCTTGGTAATGTATTTTTCCAGGCTGATGGTTGGCAAAGAATTACCGTCCTTATCCAGAGGCGCTGACTGGTCGCTACTCGTCACGATCTGCCGCCGGTCAGTAATATTCATCTGCTTTTCGACAAAATTCTCCGCCGGCAGTCCATGGCAGTCCCAACCCCAGCGGCGCTCCACACGCTTGCCTTTCATCGTCCAGTAGCGCGGCACCGCATCCTTAACGATTGAGCTCAGTAACGTACCATGATGCGGTACGCCAGTAATAAACGGCGGCCCATCATAAAAAACGTAGGCATTATCTGCCGGTCGCTGCGCCACCGACCTTTCGAACGTCTGGTCGTCCTTCCAGCGTTGCACCCAATCTTTTTCATATTCTGCCGCTCGGCGACGTGTTCCGTGTTTGAATTTCATTACAATTTACCTCCCTCTTTAAATTTTGTTATAAATTTATCTAATGTATCAATTATTCTCTGGTAGTTTATAAAAACTTGTTCTCTATCAACTGTCGGATATTGACTAGCAAGCTCCTCAGCTTTGTAATTAAACTTCTTAAAACCGAGTTCTTTATTCAAAAAGCGCATCAGTTCCACACGCTTATCAACAGTATCAATATACCCGAAGTTGATTGACATTTGCCCATCTGAATATAGTGTAAAGAAAGAATTTTTATTAAACACAAAAAACCTTGGATTAACACTTGCCCTAGCCGCACCAGTGCCAAACATAAGCTTATCAGAACTTTCCACCACCCAATCATAAATCGCCAAAACTGCTCGCTTTTGATCTGGAGCTAGCTCATCGACTTTTACACGAAAACTCTGATCATCCCACTTACCACGCTTCTGTACAGTAGGGGTGCGCAAATTGACTTCCTTCCTTACTTCCGCACCATAGAGTTTGGGAATTACCACCTCAAATTCATCATGTTTATAAAAATCTAGTTCTACAGCATAAACATCAAATTTTGAATTTTGGTTGATGTACGAAATCAAATCCTTAAGACTAGCTTCTAACTTATCCATCATAACCACGAATTTAATTGATCCATCTTCTAAGTTTGATTTTATATTATCGAAAGCCAAATCCGATTCCGAATCCTCAACACCAAAAAAATCACAAAACTTATCTTTGAAGCCTTGGTCAAAATATTTGTAAGCATATTCATCTAACTGGCCAAAAAAGTCCTCTGCATTTGCATGATGTTTCCAAAGTGCCGCACCATAATCCATAGCTTGCGCTAAAACCGTGCGTTTATCAGGATTTTTGAAAAGCTTAGTTTCAATGACATAAATGTTGCCATACTCGTCGAAACCTAGTGCATCAATCGGGCCACTAGCGGTAGAGAACTCGCGTGCTACTATCAATAACCTAGCATCCTCCTCAATCTCATAAACTGGTACAATTTCAGGATTGTTTATCAAATACTCTTGCATAGAATCTTCCTGCGCAAATTTCGATTCATTCAAAATCTCTGCATTTTGATCATTCTTTCGAAACACAATCGCCATATCTACCTTCCTTATTTATTATCTTTTAAATCCTTTAATTTCTTGCCCTTAAATGTCCAATAGGCAACACCTTGATATGCGCCACTAGCGTTGCACTTACCTTTTTGCTGAAAGTATCACGAGTTAACGGTGATAATTTGTAAATCTCATCGCCATATTCAACTTCTCTTTCGCCAGCAACAGTTGCGCTAATCGTTTTATCTTG
This sequence comes from uncultured Candidatus Saccharibacteria bacterium, assembly GCA_963456375.1. GTDB lineage: Bacteria > Patescibacteriota > Saccharimonadia > Saccharimonadales > Saccharimonadaceae > Nanosynbacter. The sequence continues at coordinate 4,644 of CAUOLH010000022.1, forward strand.
CGCAAAAGTGATCACATCTCCATTTTTTAAGCCTTTTTGATAAAAGCTAAAAAGCGCACTTTGCTTTCGTAGTTGCACTATTTCGTCAAATTCACGTTCCTTATCAACATTTTCTGGATATACCACCTTCCCGTCAAAGACTAAGAGAAGTTGTTTCGCCAATTCACAATCTAGCGCGAACAATTCACTATCACCAACTTGATACTTGCTGAAAATCTCGTGTAGTAAGCTCTCTTTATCGTCATAGTCTTCCAGCTCAATTGCAAAAAAACGCTTCAGTACAGTCACATTATGATAGCCATTAGCCTCCAGAAAACGCATTCGTTCCTTGTAATTTTTCATGCCAGCTTTGCCGATTTTTATCAAACCAGAAACCGTTGTGGTCATTATGTAAACTATGCCTTTCATTTGTTCAATCCTTTCCTAATAATCTCTGTGCACTATCTATTCTTCCTGCAATTAAAAATCACCTCTTTCGACCTCGAGAATCCGTAT
>CAUOLH010000023.1:0-4443 GCA_963456375.1 uncultured Candidatus Saccharibacteria bacterium
CACCTGTTCTCATTCCGAACACAGAAGTTAAGCTCCCCAGCGGCGATTATACTGCTTTTAGTGGGAAACTAGCACGGTGCCGAATTATATAGAAACCATCCAAATAGGATGGTTTTTATTTTGTATATTAGTTTTATGAGCTGAATTTGCCATGAATTTTGTTATTTTTTTTATCTAATGACTTAATGGGAGTAAGCTGTCTTAAGTTTTTTCCAAGCCACCTTGCGCTGCTTCGGTGTCATACTTGCTGCCCATTTCCATGCTTTGTCGCTACTAATCCCAAGGCTATCCTTTGCGATATGTTCCATTATAGATTTGGCATGCTGGCTGCCAAAGCCTATTTCTATTGCGTCAACTGAAAATGAGTACACCAATCGACTCCATCGCTCGTTTAAGATTTCTTTGTTTTTTACGGTTTGCGGCCACACACGATTTTGTCCAAGCAACTTACATCCAATCAGGTTAACAAGAATCCAAAGGATAAGATCATCTCCTATTACTGCTGATGCGTCTAGCTCAATTAGCGCTGCCTCTTTTTTGTCAATGCCTGAGCCGAGAAACCACGTGCTGTGATCGCCAGTTATATCGCTTACTACAATAGTAAACCCTCTGCGAAATGATAGTCCAGAAGCCGTTTCAAGGCCAGAGACGATATTATCCTCGTACTCTTTATACAACCTTTGGACGCGGGCTGTCAGAAATATTCCAGTCCAGTCTTTCTTCTTCATCTTAAATTTGACTAGCATACAGTAATTATAGCAAATAAAATAACGCCCTCGAAAGAGCGTTATTTTCTCTATTCTCGGATCTCGCAGAAAACGAGAATTGTATTTGTGGTGGAACTACGATTTCTAAAGTTCCAGTAGATAGCCAGCATGATGTCGCTGACTATACTTAGTATAGCTAACAGAGAAGCAGAATGCAATATTTTATTCACAATGAAAGAGTGATTGTGTAAATATTGACAAAGTATGAGCAGTATGATAACATAAAACTATAACACATACCATGTGTGATATATAAAGGTGAGGGTTTCTGCATAATTTTATGTGGAAATCTTTTTTAATACGGAGGAAAACTCATGGCAGGAACAAAAGCTGGCGGTCTGAAGGCTGCGAAGAAAAACTTAGCGCGTGATCCAAACTTTTACGCGAAAATTGGCGCAAAGGGCGGTAAGAATGGCAAGACCGGCGGTTTTGCGGCTAATCCGGCTTTGGCGCGAATTGCCGGCGCAAAGGGCGGAAAAATTTCTCGCCGGCGCAAGGCAACGGCAACAACGGCTGCATCGACAGCAGCCGCGTCAGCAGTGCAAGCAGCAACCCAAGATGATGTAACGCTAGCTGCGTAGTTCTAGCGCCTGAGCGTGATAATATAAAATAACCCTCTTTGCAAAGAGGGTTATTTATTTACGGTAGCGGCGGAGTTCGCAGGAGCGAGCCTCGTTGACGCGCCATTCGCTATGGCACTGAAGGCAGCGGTAGCGGTGTTTAGCAATTTCCATACCGACTGCTTCACAATTTGGGCAAATACTGCGTGAGTGCAGCCAGTCGCGGTAGCTATCCAGCGAATCTTGAACGATGTCGTCGTCCATTTGTAGCGGCAGATTGTATGCGGGAGCAAGCATGTCTACGGCATATTCCCAGGCTGATCGCTCCATATCAATTAACGTAATATCCCGCTGGTAGGATTCGTGCTGCAGTTTGGCGTGGGCGATTTCATGCAGCAATTGGGCAAAATCGTTTTTTTGCCGCAGGTTTTTATAAAAAACTGTTTGTGTTTTCGGAGACCATGAAAAAACATCGCTTTTTTTAAAGGTAATATCCGGAAAATCTCGTTTAATTTTGGCGAGAGTAGGCCAGGGCGTTGTCGTAGCATCCATATAGTACAATTTCTTTCGGCTTTGGCGCGCTAGCGATTTTCGGTACGGCTATGGCGGCTGGCAGGTTTTCTGCTAGCAAACCGCTTAATATATCGGTAAAATAGGGGACAAACGAACCAATGCTGCCGCCGATTACGATGACATCTGGCTGAGTAAAAGCGATGAGTGGTTGCAACCCGACGCTAATTCTCTTAGCGATTTCTGACCAAACTTCCAGGGAGGTTTCTTTCGATAACTCGCCGAATAGTTCATAAAACACTCGTCCGGCTGCAATTTGTTCCCAGGATAGGGTGCGTCCGCCATACGAAAGCATCATATGCCCGCCCTCGCAATCGTTTAAGGATTTATCTAGTACGCCGTTTAAGATCAGGGAAGTGCCGATACCGGTACCGATCGTGATGTACAATCCGCAGCGAGGTAACTTGCCTAAGCGGTGCATACTGGCGAGTCCAGCCATGTTAGCGTCGTTGGCAATTATGATATTGGTATTGGGAAAGTTCTTTGCAAAAAACTGCCGGATGGGTACGTTTTGCCAATTGAGATTTTGGCACCAAACAGCAACTCCGTCATGGACAACGCCTGGCAGAGCGACAGATAACGTAGTAGCGGAATCGCCTGAAATTAAGTGTATTTGATCGGTAACGCGCTGGATATATTGTTCAACATTTTTTGGTGTTGGGAATTTTATGATTTGCTCGGGCTGCCCGTTATCGTTAAAGCGGGCGACGAGCGTTTTTGTTCCTCCGGTATCTACGGCAACTATCATAATTGGATTATACCATAGCTCTTTACTGATTGCGGGCTATCATGATATAATAAAGAAAATTTGAGTTTGGAGAAGCAGGTAATGAATAGAAATAATCAACGAGGAGCTGTCGGAACATTTGTAGTGGTTGGTGCTGTGCTAGCAGCGGCGGCTTTGGCGGTGTTGTACGGCGCCCGCCATTCGCTAAGCGATCAGCAGAATCCGCCAATTTCAAGCGAATTGGTCGCGGCAGATAATAAATCTGATAATAAAGACAATAAGGGCAATAAAGATACTAAAGACAGCAAAGACGCTAAAACGGAAAATAAATCGGGCGGCAATTCGGAACAAAAGACTGAAACCGGCAAAGATCAGAATGCTGACTCCAAATCCGGTAGCGATAACTCTTCTATAATAACCGGCTCGGATACTAAAACAGAGAGTAAATCAGAAGATAAGAAAACTGATACACAGACTATCCCGCAGACACCAGCAGCACAAACTGACGGTAAGGACTTGCCAAAAACTGGCCCAGCTGAATCGGTGGCGGCTATTCTGGCAGTTGGCGGTTTGACCTTTATCGTTTTGGCGTACGTTCAGTCGCGCCGGGTTATCTAATTTTGACTCAACTACATCTGTTGTGGTACAATTACTATTGATCTATAGGGACGTTTTTCATGCTGTCTCTAGGAAGTAATATCAATTTTAAGGAAGGGGTCTTTAGGAAGACTTATGGCAAATGCCAAAATTACAATGGACGACCTGCTGGCGCAAGCAGGCGATAATATAAAGCAAATTGCTGCTGGTGACATGGTTAACGGAACTGTGTTGTCGGTTAGAAAACACGAGGTTTTGATCGATTTAGGACCTTTGGGTGTTGGTTTAGTACCGCGCCGCGAAGTTGGTTTTTCAAAAAATTATACTGTCGGCGACGAAGTTGTCGCTAGCGTGGTTGATCCAGAGCTGGATAACGGCTATTCGCTGCTGTCGCTACGCAAGGCAGCCAAGGATCGCGGCTGGGACGAGGTTTTTGCTAAGCTTGAAACGGGCGAGATTATTACGGTAGTGCCGTATGATGCTAATCGCGGCGGTATGCTGGTGGAATACGAGGGTATTCGCGGCTTCTTACCGGTATCGCAGCTGTCAGCGGAACATTACCCGCGCGTCGGCTCAAGTGATAAGGACGAGATTTTGCAGCGTCTTAATACTTTGGTAAATAAAGACATTAAGGTGCGAATCTTGGACGCTGATCGTAAGACAAACAAACTTATCTTTTCTGAGAAAGAGGCGGTAAAAGAAGGTTTGGCGGAGCGATTCCAGAAGATGGCGATTGGCGATACAGTTGAAGGCGTAGTGACTGGCGTTGTCGACTTCGGTGTGTTCGTTAACGTTGAAGGAATTGAAGGGCTGATTCATATTTCGGAAATCAGCTGGGAGCGTGTTAATAATCCAGCCGATTACGTGAAGGTTGGTCAGACGGTCAAGGCAAAGATTATCGCTATTGATAAGGAGCGGCTGAGCTTGAGCATGAAGCAATTGACTAAAGATCCTTGGTTGGATGAAGTCGAGCAATTTAAGCCTGGCGAGAAGGTCGAGGGAACAGTGACTCGCATTACGCCGTTTGGCGCGTTTGTGCAGCTTAGCCCGGCAGTTGAGGCGCTGGTTCACGTGTCAGAGCTTGGCGGCGATGGAACGGATCCTGAAAAGGTGTTTACCTTGAACGAGCGTAAAGAATTTACGGTTTTGGATATTGATAAAGAAAACCGCAAGATTTCTCTTTCGCTTGGCAAGTCAAAGAAAAAATAATACAAATCCCCTG
>CAUOLH010000024.1:0-4433 GCA_963456375.1 uncultured Candidatus Saccharibacteria bacterium
ATTTTACTTCCAAACCGCCCAAAACGCACTCGCCGCGCAGATAGATTGTCTTTTTAGCGGAAGATTTGGATACTGTTTTATCCTCGCTGCCGCCCAAAATGCCGCGAACTTCGTTTTTGACAATCACGTCGTCTGGCAAACTGAGGCTGACGCCGCCGCAAAACGTAAAGATATCAATAACCGCGCCATCCTTAATGTTCGCCCGACGCAAATCCAACTCCACGCCGCCGAATATCGCCGTTGCTGAACCGCCAGTATAGTCACCTTTCACGCGCGACTCTTCACCATAAAAAATCGCAACTTTTTCATTATCGCTACTGTCACTGGCTGATTTTTCATATTTCTTGCGATTTCCAGATCCAATACTAAACACCATCATCAGACCAACAGCAATCAGCACCACCGGCCAAAATATCTTCCAAATACTAATGTCAATCACGCCGTAAGAGTTCAAACCAATCGACACACCAGCAACCATCAATAGCAACCCCCACGCTCGCGTTAGCATCTTCCGGGAGCTGATTATCGTCGTTAGACCAGCCAAAACCAGACCAGCCGCCCAAACAGTTCCCCAAAACACGTTCCAGCTATCAAACTTGATAATTTCGAGATTCCTCAGTAACAGAACCCCGCCGAGCGCCGCAATGGTGATACCAAAGAACGCTCTAACGAGAAAATTTTTCTTCATACTACCATTATGGCATATCAATCGCGGCTAGCAAAACTATCGCTTCCGGCGCTTTTTCACTAAGACAATCACCCGCCAAACCGCCGCAATAACTATGGCAATCGCTCCAATGATGATCGCCCAAGCACCAGGTGTCGGCCAGAAAAATAACTCTATCGGTTCAACCTTTCTTGTCGTTAAATCAGCCGAATTTTTACTAACACCCCATTCGCCAGCCTTTTTATTGTAAGCAATTGAAAGCTCAGCGCGGTACTTACCGCCCCAGAACGGCTGTAAATTACTCTCGTAGCGGAACTGGCGGATTTGCTCGGCAATTGCTGCATACTCGCCGCCATTTCGATAAACAACATTACCCAGCATATCCCTGACTACTAACTTGACATCAACATCAGCCGAAACGTTGCCAGAATTTTTAATAGCAACATTATACAGCTGCTTGCCATTATTATCGACGGCGAATTTATCAACTGTCACGTCGCGGTGAATATTACCAGGAATAGTAATCGCCATACGCACCGCTTGGCGCGTTTGCAGCTGGATGCCTCCCTTCTTAGCGGCGGCTGGATCGGCTTTGCGCTGGATCACCAAACAGGCATTATGCTCGCCAACGTCAGCCTTATCAGGCACGGTGACTGCGAAATCAACGTTCGTCGATGCGCCGGGCGCCAAAGCCACCTCGCTTTTCGCTAGTTTTACCCAATTGCCAGCATCTTTCTTTTCCTCGACTTGCTGCTTGCATGTCATATCTCCAGTCGCTGTAACTGTGCCATCGACGGCATACACCTCAATATTCGCTCGCTCAGCCAAACCATTAGTAATCGTCAACTGATCAGATTTGCTAGCACCGCGATTCAATTGATAAATAAAAATCGACTGCGTCCGCGGGTTGTTCGGATCGGGATTCGCCGGGCGGCTGCCAATCCCTGCTGCCAGAACCGACGACGGCCATAAAACACCTGCCGCAACCGCCATTACCGCTAGCCTGCGCCAGCATGAAGCTATACCCCGTATTCTCCTCATTAAAATCATATGATTTATTATACCAAGCCAAGACGCTCATGGCTATACCAACACCCGCTGATACTTCCAAAAACTAAATAGTCCACGTAAATGAAAATCAGACGCCCGAAAGAGCGCCCAATTTTCATTGATATAACTGCGCCAGATCTTAGATAGCGGCTACAGTTTGAGTCATCGGCAAAGTATAGGTACCTGCTGCTTGGCCAGCTGGAATAGCCTGGCTCAAACCGACACCCGTCACATAACCGCGCCAAACATCGTCGGAACCAGCCGCCGCGCTAATCAGCGTTACTGGAGAAGTGCCGGAAAATGCTGCTTGCGAACCCAGTGCAATACCCGTGGAAGCACCGATCATTGATGTCAGCGTTCCGGCAGCTGGATTAACCGTCAACTGTCCAGTCGTAGCATTACCGTTGTATTGATATGTATTGCTACCGCTCGTCCACTTTCCCGTACCAGGAGTTGTGGCATTCAATGTTAGCGTCCAGCCATTATTAGCACCGCCAGGGTTATCGACAGCGATGCGCTTATCGTTAGCACCAAATGTACCAGTTGTCGTCTGGGCAGAAGTCGACGCCGTAGTCGCGTTCATGGCAAATGTTGGGTTTGTTACTACACTATCGCCAGTATCGCGAATGTCGGTACTAAGCACGCCAGCGTTAATCGTCTGGCTCAATTCTGACGTCGCCGTAGTCGCCGCATACACCGCCGTACCCGCCAAACCGACTACACCAGCTACACCGACTGCCAAAGCTACGTTTGTTATTAGTTTTTTCATATCGTATCCTTTCTTTTACGTTATTTTCGTTGCTTCGTTGTTCATTATAGTGCTACTACCTACCCTCCTTCGCACCTCCGAACATCCGCTAATTTCCTACGGTTCATTACTGCCTCCTCGTCTGTTACGTATCAGCAGTATGAACGCGATAATAATCATTCCCAGCGCCGCCATCACCATAAGCCACATGTTTGCGCCAGTATTAGCCAAATCTTTACCAGGTTTTATATCTACAGCGGCTGCCGAAACAGCTGGAACCGCTGGTGATGGCGGAATTGCTGGCGGCGTCGGCGGCAAAGTTCTCGGCGGAATAGTAATTGTAAAAGGTACCGCGTGATTAATTTGCAAAGCCGAGCCGTAAGCCCGTGTCGAGGAAGCGATCTCGCCAAGGTACGTTTTGCCGCGTTCTATCACCAGCGTCGTATCGCCAGGATGCATCTTAGGCCATTTAGATAAATCAAGTACCCAAGCATTGCCATTAACCGTCAATTCTGGATCAACTCCCAGGACAAACACCCTGCCGGCAAACTCAACCGCCAGCTGATGCACGCCAGTCACCGGATCAATAACCGTATGTACCGCATCATACGCGCCATAAATCACTGGGTAGCCGTTATCTTTAATTACTGAATGTTCGTATTTTGGCGCGAAAACGTCGCACTCCACATCATTCACTTGACCCACTGCCTTGCTGTAAGTTGTATGCGAGCAATCCAATTCGCGAATCACCTGTGAAAACGTCGAGCCCGCCGAGGTCATTGCCCGGGTAACCTCACTGTTAAAAATTACCCCAACTATTGTTGTTATAAATACAGCATTTGCTGCAACAATCCTCGTCTTATTATTCATCCCTATCATTGTGCTACCACCGTTACAGTTACTGGCAGCGTATACGTGCCTGGTTTCTGATATGCAGGAATCGTCTGTTTCAAGGAAATATCCTGCAATTTAAACAGGCAGGTCAAACCACTGCTGCTCGAGGCGGTCGCTAGCGTAATAGCGTTAGCCGACGCCGTACCAGCCACAAACGCACCGCCCGCACCATAAGACAAGCCAGCCGTCGTACAAGCCTGCCCCAGCGGCATCGAACCGGACGCCGTAAACGCGCTTGACGATAGGTCAACCGATAATTGCCCTTGGTCTGTATTAGTACTATTAAACGCATAATTGGCTGCGTCGCCAGTCTGCGTCCATTTAGCTGTCGAACCGCCAGTTGCCGCCAATGAAACGCTCCAGCCTGTCGTCGATAAGCTATTTGCCACCTCAAGCTGCTGCGACGAATTATTAGATAATTTCGCAGTCGTGGTACTTGCCGTTCTACCGGTCATTGCCGCCGAAAATACAGTAGTCGGGTTAGTTAATGTGGCATTAGTAGCGTCTGCAAATCGAATATCCAGCGAACCGTCAGCGGTTTTGAACTCTGGATAGTATGAATACGTATCAATACTCGTCCCCGGCGCTGCCGCCGTATCGGCTGCCAAGCGAACACAATAATTCGTATTACGCTCCAGGCCATTATCAGTCAACGCCAAATCCCACAGACCTGTCTCGCTGGCATTAACATCGCGATTGTTCGTGAACGTCAGCTGTGCAGCGCTACTCGGGCGGACTATTGATTGACGGCTGTAGCCGACACTGGTAGACGGCAGATTAGGATCGTTTGCTGCAGCCGCAATCGCCGTCCCGTTATTCGGACCGGCTGCCGAGTACGCCAAAGTCGAGTTATTGGTCACATCCTGCCAACCCGCTGCCACTGCCTGGCACGTCGCCGCAGTTTTTTTGGCGTATTGAGTGCGAAGCTTCATGGTATTAGCAGGAATGGTGGTGTTTTCTTTGGGAGCATAGACGTGAGTAGGGACGCCGGAATTAATGGTTGAATTGTTACCAAGCTCACCACTTGAATTACTCCCCCAACAATATGCTTTATCATCAGAAGCGATAGCGCAA
>CAUOLH010000025.1:0-4145 GCA_963456375.1 uncultured Candidatus Saccharibacteria bacterium
CGCGACCCTCATGATTTTATATGACATCCCTTCCCTGTTAGGAGGCGATTTTTGGTAAAAGAAGCTTACGCGCCTCCTTTACCTCAATACATTCGATAAAGCTTTCAACTGTTCGCTCAACCGCATGCTTTATCATAAACTTCTTACCATTCATTATAACATAATAATTTAATATGTCAATGATGAGCTGGCGATCATGTTTAGTGAGGCTGGCGTCACGGTCATCAATGTAATATGGCGCGACTTTTTCTAAGATATATAAGTCTACCGCGGCGCGATACGGCTCTATCAAATCATCAGCCAAATTAAAGCTATTTAGCTCGTTATGATGGAAAATACCTTGCGAGGCGACCAACCCACGAGCAGCGATATGCCGAGCGATATGACTGCGCACCATTGCATAGCCATAGTTCAGTGCGGCATTATGCCAAATTGGTTTGCGGCGTGTGGCGTCGTCGAATAACTGGTCAAAATAAATGCGAGCAGCGATTGATTCGCGATTACTAGTGTCGCCTGATTTGACATCGCTAATATGGGTGCGTAAGGCGGCATCGTCTAATCCGATTGACCGCAAGACATCGGCTTGATTGGTAATTTTGCTGATAATAATTTGCTGCCACAATTGCTTCTTGAGCGGCTGACTTATGGCGAGTTGCTGACGTGAAACTTTGGCTTGGCGCGAATGTTGTGAATACGGTAGAAGTACGCTAGCTGGTAAGTGCTTTTCGTCACATATTATAGTCGTTGTACCCTTGGTTGCTAGTGCTGTGAGTAGATTTGTGGTTGCGGTAATACCATAGCCGTCCAGAATGAGTGAGTCGATATCCTCAATCGGTAAAGTTGCCTCAGTCTCCTGCGCAATTACCAACTGGTTGTCGCGCAAACTTAGCCTGGCGGGATTTTCGATAGCTACAACACGCCAGGCCATTTATAACCACCTGTAGTTATCGCCGAGGATAGCGATGTCGTAGCGCTCGATAAGGGTAGCGGAACGTGCAGAAACTCTGTTGGCTACTTTAATATCCTTAGACGGTGTAAAGTGCGGATATAGTATCATAGTTCCTACGGATATGTCATAGCCAGAATAGTAACCCTCTAGTATTTTATTTTTAAGGTAAATTCGTACATAATCATTCGGATACAACGAGCAAATCTTAATGAACGTCTCATCCACATCAGTAAATCCTTTCGGTGCTGGTAAAATTTTTGTCGGCGCAGGTTTATTTTTGCCAATTTGATGAGCGTAAACTGGCACAAAGAAGTGTTCAATTTTCCCCTTTTTATTCGGCTTTTGATAAACGTCAAGCCGTACCATAGATCCGTTATTGACAAACGCTTTGCCATCGTTAATGTAAAATCCGCTCGGTTGTGTCGAATATACTTTGACAGTCGAGACTGGTGACAGCTGTTTGCCGTTTTTGTCGAATTTTTTGTCATTTTTGTAAATAGGTTCAGCGAAAGCCTTTTCAGGATTATTATCATGAGCATCTAACCTCTCAAGTAATTTATCGTACAGCCATTTATCAGATTCTTTAAGTACGGAGCTTTCGACGTCTTTTCGCTTAACTTTGTTGAGTGGCATTCGTACAGTTCGCTGATCGTTGTCTTTGACCTTTGGTGAGCGGATAGTTTCTTTGTGTGCTGAGCCGGTAGCTTTGCGGCGTAGCATGCGCGAAACAAAAATTGGCTTCACGCTCAGGCAGAACTCATCATCATAATTTTCAAGCCCACGTAGCTCATTTTGCAGTGTTGCAATGTCGGTATTTAGCGTGCGCTTCATAACTTCCTTGCTAAAGTCATCCCATGGTTGAGGGAAATGTTTGGATGACAATACGAGGATGGCGGCTTTACGTCGCTGTGCTTTGTCGAACTCGTTTTCATCGGTGATTTCGCCAGTGAGCTTGTCGGTTTTTTCTTCCATTGTTTTGGTAGCCGCGAGCAGTGCTTTGATTTCGTGACGTTTGGCGTGCAAATTCGCCTGCATGACAATCTTCTGATCGATTGCTGCCACAACTGCCGCATCCTTGGCGTGATGTAATACGTCTTCGGTGCGATCCTTGGCTAGTCCCCAGCGTTTGCGTAGATATGCCGTTGTTGTGCCATTCGGTGCGATGACGCGCTGTTTTTCTTCGCCTTCGGCAAAGTCAACCATTTGACGCAAGTAATTTTGAATAAACCGCGTAATATATCGTGTATCATTCAGAGCACGTACATTCCAGTTGTCATTTTTGTAGTCTTGGAGCAATAGATTTTGCTTCTTTTTCATGGCATAGCCGTTGTATTTGTAGTTAATGGCGTTTGTAGCCTTGTCAGACGTTTTGACATCGCGTGTTTTGTATATTGATTCTACTCTAGTTACAAATTCTTTCCAGTGTTTTTCGTCGGCGCCAAAATATTCAAATGGTGTTTGATTGCCTTTCTTTTGATTTTCCTCAGTTAACACCAGAACTTTGTTCGTCATTCCGTCATTGTTGGAACGCGAAAATGGTACGATATGATCAACTTGGTAGGCGTTGTCGTCGCGCAGCATGGTTTCAAAATCAATTGACTTTCCAGAATACAGGCAGACGCCGTTTTGCTCGCGGTAGAGTTTAATCTTGACGATTTGCTGACTATTAAAATCCGCATTCTTATTTAATGGCACGTTAAGCTCTTTAAGATGGCTAAGGAGCTGTTTACCGCCCTTGGTTTTAGGCGATGCCTTGTACCCGTCTGTAATTATTGATTTAATGTCTTCATTGTATCCTTGGTTTTCGTCGTTTTCTTTTTTAATCGCATTGCGGTCTTTGAAATTTCTTGCCAAGTCGCGGGCGGTTTCAACTTTGATAAAGTATGGTTTGTCATATTTGCGTTCAATAGCACGAACGACCTTCAGGGTTTGTGCTATGGCGCGCTTGACGACAGGGTTGGTAATTTGCTCTAGGCTGGCAGATTGCTTTTTGAAGTCATAGCCAGCCGCCTCGCAGGCTTTGTCATAGGTCATGCCTTCGAGAATGTGTGGTGTAATTTTTTGTAGAGCTTTGACAGATAAATGACCGAACGCCTTGAAATTGGTTGGCTTAATTTTGACAATAGCCTCTTTAGCTTTATCAGAAAGTGGTAGCGTGTCTAGTTCGGCACGAATACCTTCGTCGGCTTTTTGTGTCGTGAGGATATAGGCGATTTGATTAAGCGCTGATTCATTATCAATTTTTGCCCAATCTTCTGGTAAATCTTTTAGTGCAAGCCTAATATCGTTATAAGCTTTTAGCCCGCCAAAGACGTTTTCCTCGCCGAATTCGTCGCCGTCTTTCTTCTTGCCGCGCACATCTTTTGGTACGTAGTCTTCGCTAATTCCTGCCGTGCTGCGCACTTTTTTATACGTTAAACTTTTTTGACTTTTGGCCAGATCAATAACTTGTTTAATTTGTTCCGGAGATAGCCTTATTTCTAGATTTTCACGCTTGGCCTGGCGTTTGCTGGCATCACGAGGAATGAAAACGAGGTGTGATAAATCGCTCGCCAGGCGAAATATTTCGAAGCTGTAACTGGCTTTTGGTGCTCTCTTCTCGCCATCTTCAAAAGTACACTTGCCGACCATCTTTTCGATTAGTTCTTTGGTCATAAATGGACGTTGGTACATTATGGCGCTGACGTTGGTGACTTGTCCATCGTCAATGCCGTAAATCAATTCATTAATAGCTGGTTCGGGGACATTTTTCAGGGCGTAGTTTCGCTGAGTTTTAATAATAGCTTCTAACTCACACAAAAAATCATCGCGCGCAAAACTGTTAGTATAATCGTCGCGTTTATTGCGCTTATGCAAAGCGAATTTTTCATCGCGACTCAGCGCGTCGCCAACGGTCGTGTAATTGTTGTCGGCAAGGAATTTCTCGTTAGTCTTGAGTGCGCTGGTTACGCGGCCGCCTTCTTTGTCTGATTCTTCCACGACCTTACGGTTTGATTTAAAGCCGCGTCGTTTGGCAATCTGATATAAAACTTTGAGTAATTCTTCAGGCGATAGCTCCTCGGTGAGTGCTTTTGATCGCAAGGCGTATATATCTAATTTGTTGAAATCAGACTTGTAATCTAGGACTTCCTCGACTCGATCTTTAGTGAGAATATTTTGGTCAATAAAGAACTGCTTGAGGTGATTGAGGCGCTGG
>CAUOLH010000026.1:0-4093 GCA_963456375.1 uncultured Candidatus Saccharibacteria bacterium
GGCAATCGTCCGCACCGCCAACGTCAATTGCTTAATATTCAAATCTTCCATATTAGCTCCTTTACGCTATATATTATACTACTTTTCATATCAAACGCCCAAGAGACGAAAAATTCCGACCTCGACGGCCGGATGTACATTGATAAGTATACTTCAACGAACTATGGATGTCAAATCCTTGCCACTTATCTCTGGCGGTTACTGCGGTCGATTGGCAATTGATAACACGCCGCGCAAATCGTCAACCGCCCAACGCGCATCATCAACAATCGGCGAGTCTATGAACGTTACGCCATTCCCCGTCGCTTGAAAAAGTGCTGCATCATTCGCGCCATCGCCGATAACCATACAATCCGCCAGCGCAATGCTTAGTTCGCCGACCAACTGCTGCAATTGGCATAATTTGTCGCTGGTGTCTTTTTCTGGCGATTGTATCTGAATAAGCTGCTCATTCTCGTCAAAAATAAACCGATTTGAAGACCGCCACCAAGTAATTTGCAGCTCAGCCGCCACATGTTGCACAAGAATATCCATCGCCCCAGAAACGATCGCTAAATTATAACCGCGTTTTCTCAACTCGCTCACAACGTCGCGAGCATAAGGCATATAGGTGTATCGCCACAAAATCTTTTCGACATTCGGACGCGACACATCGCCGCGCTGCCGATAGATCTTAAGAAGCGCCGCCTGTCCTTCGGCGTCAGTAATCTCGCCACGACACGCCTGCTCCATCAGCTCAGCATCTTCAGCGGGCGTCACACCCATCGCCAAATTCAAATCGCGCCATGAATTCTCCTTAATAAGCGTTTTATTTAGGTCAAATACGATAAGCTCAGGATTCATATAAATTAGTATAATCTATACTCTGCTGTCCGTAAAACCCGCCTGGCGCAAGGGAAACCGCGACCGCATTTGCAATCCCAACAATGCCGCTCGGTAAAGACAACCTGGCAGCCATGTAAACGGCTGATCAATCAGCGTAAATCTTTTTTCGCCATTGAAAGTGTGCGTGAAAACATTATTTCCTACATTACCACTCAAACAAATGTCGTTAACTAAAATCCGCGAAGCTGTTCGCCCAAGCGCCTGATTCAAATGTTGCCTAACTACCTTAAGCTCTTCCATCATTGATGAACGGCAACTAACAATACGATCGAAATATGCCTGCTCGGGCATAAATTGGCTGTTGATAGATCCGCCAGGCGCCCGCTCAATAACAGCAGCTGGCGGCAATACGCCGTTACTCGCCATAGCCAGCACTCGCACAGCAGACACTGGACATTCAGCATACCGCAGAACATCATAAAGTGTGTTCATAGTGTCACGCTGAATAGCCGCTTCGCCGATCGACCTAAATCGCTTTACAACATAATTTCCCTCTGGGTTAAGCACATAAACATGTCTCATTCCTTCTCGCGCCAATATACGGTTTTGCTCAACCTTAATATCCTCTTCGCGTGCCCATTGAGCATCTCTGCTGATAGCAGCCTGTTCCGCCAGCTCCATAGCCTGCCCAAAGTCATCGCCAACTGCGATTTCCGGCATGATAATTTCTGTTTCTACTTTAGTCATTTTTTCTGAAAATATTTTTCCCGCAAATTTTTATCTTCACTTTATATTAAAGCACAGCTATTTAACCGCCGCATAAAGAAAGTATCCGCGCCATCGCATCTTTTTCCGCGCTCGTTACCCATAGGCGATATCTGCGTTTGACCGCTACCTGGCGTTCAATGTACTGGCAGCGGAACGGTTTGTTGGCAGGCAGCCAAGTTGCCGCGTCGCCATCACCCTTAGCTTGATTAGCCGGACCGTCAACCGCCAGCAAATTTAACGGATCATTCGCTAGCTTTTCCCGTTCCTCGCGCGGTAACTGCTGCGCACCCTTTTGCCAAGCGTCGCTCAATGCCACTACGTGGTCAATTTGCACCCGTTGGCTTGTTTCCTTGCCGCGTTGGAATTGAATCGTTTTGCCAGTATATGGATCATCCAACCTGCCTGATTGCACACGGCACTTATCGTCGAGTTTCTCATTAGCCAAATCCCGCGCTAAAATTACCTCGCGTGTCGAGCAGCCGTCAATTTTACCCCAACCATCGCCAAATTGCTTGCGAGCGTAGCCTGTTTTGGGTGCGCGACCCTTAACCTCCAGTTTAGCTAATTCCGCCTGAGCATTTGAATCGCCAAAAAATTGCCGCTGCATAGACGGCGAAGTCGGCGCAATTTGAGGCTGTTGCAGTTGCGTCGCCCACACCGCTGCGCCAGCCACCGCCACGACGAGCAGTACCATTATTTGCCGCCGAAAATATCGTTGTTTCATATATCCAGTATACTAAACATCGTAGTTTTCTGAAGAGTCGGTATCGTCATTTTTTGACGGCCCAATATCCTCATATGCCGCCCGAGGCAACTGGTACTTTGCGTATATCAAAGCAGCTTTTCTCATTTCATATTCCGGATCAACTCTCCACATCGCGTTTTGCAAATCTTTCCGCCTTTCCATTGATTCAGTAATAGGATCGTTTGATCTAAAGTCATATGTCCCGATACCAAGATCCCGAACTTCCTGTACTGTAGAATATCCGCTCATATAGCCGCCAGTCATTTTATCAAACATGCTTGGACCAACTATCAACGCAATTTTCACATTAGGCGGTATATGTCTATACGCAGACCCTACGTCCACAAACCTGCGTAAATGTTCATAATACTCGTATTCTAGTGCGTCTGCTAACTCTGGAGAGGTTTGTCGACCTTCGGTACGCAGCGCGCTAATTATAGATTCATGGTCTCCGATTGTATTTACCTTTTCTTGAATATACTTCTGAAGCCGCGCAGATAAATATTTTAGACGGACATCTGCACTCTCTATGTCATCTTTCAGGTTTTGATTCGTGCGCTTTTGCATTTCAAGCGCTGACATATTACCGAATTCGCATGCAATCTTAAAATGGTCAATAGTTTCAAACTTCCCTGGTACATATATATCAGGACATTCGACAATCAAGACATCAGTTTCCTCTGAATCAACTCGTGCATCAGCCATCATGCAAGCTACTCCAACGATATCTATATTAGGATTATTTTTACGCGACAAAACACCACATCTATCAAAGAGATCAATAGACGCTTCTTCAATTCCATCACGAGGCGGCAAGATATTAGAAGCACTCATCAGTTCAGTAACACTAAATTCCATCAAGTTGCAGTTGTCGCTCTCAGACCATCGGCGTATCCATCGAGCCCAGTCCTGCTCCTCTTCGGGGCTTCTGGCGATATACAGCCCAACCCCACCCTGAGAAAATTCAAAACTATTTTTCGCCTCTGCGCTTGGCTGATTTTTCGGCGCCATATCCCCCTCAAGAAGCTTGAAAGCTTGAGCCATTGTACCACCATGCTCTCGTAATTGGAAATTATCTCTATTCATAATACCATTATAATAACACTTCTACGCGCATGAGTCAATGGTTGGTTGATAATGGTATACTATATAATATGAAAACAGTTCCACGCTTAATCGACACATTTACACCAAATCATTACGCATTAACCCTCGACCTAACACGGGCTGAAGAAAAATCATTTTCTGGCACAGTGATTATTTCTGGCGAGTCGACTGGCGAGTCAATTTCGCTACACGCCAAAGATTTAACTATTCAATCAGCATCAATTGACGACCAGCCTGCTGAGTTTTCTCACGGCGAATTTGACGAGTTACAGCTGTCGCGCCCAGACCTGTCTAGTGGACAGCACACCGTTCGCATCGACTTTTCTGGCGCCATCACCGACGCCATGCATGGATTATATCCGTGTTATTTCACCCATGATGGCGTGAAAAAGCAATTGTTTGCCACTCAATTTGAATCGCACCATGCCCGCGAGGTCTTTCCGTGTGTTGATGAGCCAGCTGCCAAAGCTACATATGATTTAATGCTAATAACTAAGCCCGGACTGACCGCACTCAGCAACATGCCAGTAAAATGGTCTGAAGAAAAAAACGGCTTGATGACAACATGTTTTGAACAAACGCCGCGCATGAGCAGCTACCTACTCGCCTTTGTCGTCGGCGAATTACATAAGAAAACCGCCTGCACCA
>CAUOLH010000027.1:0-3594 GCA_963456375.1 uncultured Candidatus Saccharibacteria bacterium
GGCGCTCCCAGCTCGCTGACTAATCGTAGCGACTCGGGAACCTCGAATAGCAAGGCTCCGTTCAAGAGCTTCTGAGTTCGAGAATACCCCGCCCTGGCAATATAAAACTGCTTGGGCGGGGTGCTCATCTTGTTATAATAAACCCATGATTCACAAACTATATTCTGCCTACGACCTACCAGTCGACCATGATGTCTGCCATTTGTTTGAACATTTGGTTATTCGGCGGTTCTTACGAGCGGTAGAAAAATCTGGCAATGAGCGCGCCTTTATTGGCGAATTACATGGCACAACATCCGAATCGAGCGTATTTTTTGATATCGCGTTCTTTACTCGCGAATCAATTACGCTATTTGAAAAAGTCATCGCCGACGTAAAACCATTTGATCTATCTATGATTCACGAATCCGTCGTCCATATTGAAGCGGAGATGAAAGCAAGCGTTGCCATCTGGGATGAAGCAGAATTGTTTAGGCAATTGGCGCGTTGTCAAAAAGATTTCGCAGATCGCCGCTCCATCAAGCCTAAAAAAGCTATCAAATCAACCAAAAACCCACCGCTAGAAATTGACTACCAGCCAGAAGACTTCATAGATTTTACACTGACAATTGAAATCCCTGATGCCAGCACTCAGGCGACTGCCGCCTTTTTCTGCATGTACCCTATATTGCTTGATTTGGTGCGTAGTGCATGCTTTGACCGAGCGCCAGTTTATCCGTCCAGTCGCGATGAATTCACCGCCTACCATGACGGCAATTCGGTCAGCCAAGCCTACACCGTGAAAAAATCCTTTGATTGGCAAAATGCAGGCAAAGTAGCACAAAACTATTTACGAACATTTGACCCTGCGCCGCACACCAGCCGCCTAAATGATCTCGCCGAGGCGTTTACAACCGACCCATTCTATAATTCCGCGCCAATTTATTTTTACCAGAAAACTGCTACGCCATTTACTAAAGAAGACTTAGCAAAAAGCATTACTGTAGCGAATCTGCAGGTAATATTGCAGCAGGTTGTGGTTAATGTTTCTGCGAAATAACTTACATTACCAACCGCAAGCTTATTGATGGGTACTAGGATTATTGTACGAATTAACACGTTTTCTTATACTTAATTTATGAATATTACCCGTTACCTCGCCGCTGCCATTCGCGCTAACGACCTGCCAGCCTACCAGCGCGAGCGTTACCCCGCTATCCCAGACGGCGAGATTGTTCGATTTGTTAATGAGGATTTTTCTGGTGTTGATTTTGATCAGTTTGTTATGGGATTTTTCGTGTTTGAGAATTGTAATTTGGACGGTGCAAAGCATATTTATGGACAGCCGATTTATTTTATCAATTCGTCGGTTCGGGATGTGGATTTTCGCGGCGTGAAAGCTATTATTGAAGCAGAGGGCTGCGACTTTCGCGGCATGAAATACGACGAGGAAACACAATTTGTTTATGGTGGCGGCGAATTAGCGGCGCGATCGCGCTTTATGAGTTGCAGGTTGGATGATAAGGCGCAAAAGTTTTTAATGCGGAAGGGTGTGGATATTAGTCTCTAACCTCTTTTTATTTCATGAACCATTATCAGCGTAGCAATTGAGCTGCTCATATTCTCTGCTCCTGCCACTTTGTGCAGCTCCTGGATAAACGCTGCCTCTTCCTTGGGCCACTCGTGGCGAGGCAAGGCTTCCCTCGCGTAGAAGCGTATTGCCGCATCACCATAGGGATATATTGCAAGTTCATTTGTATAATCTGCAACAGTTGCCCGTGCAGTCCAGCTTCCGACTCTATGTATTTTCATAAGCTCGTCTAATAGATCCGGCGCTTGAATCTTCTCCAGTCTATCGGCGTGTTCTAAGATAAATCGTGCTGCGCTCTTAAGCGCATCTCTCTTGAAGCTCATTCCCATCCGCTGATATGTACTATCGGGGGTTTCCAAAACCTTCTGTGGACTAGGAAATAGATGGTAGCGTATGCCACCTGTTATAAGATGACCCTTTCCCTACATATTCTGAAAAGGTGCGATACATATTCTTTGCTTGACTAGCTCGTATTACCTGACGAATAATATTAGTGCCAATACAGTCCCATAAATTTGGGCACTGTATACGATAGATGTACGCCGCAGAAGGGCTATCTACAAGCTTGTCATTCTTTTTAAATTCCATGTAGGATGCGTTACCCTCTAGTAAGGTATGCTTGTCTTGAGATAGCGCGGAGTATACTAATCCGTCAGCGGTTTCATGTACACACATAAACGTTCCAGTTTCTGTCTTCACCCACGAATAGTGGTCGGTTAGATAGTACTTGCTGCTGTCTTTCATGCTAAGCTTTTTTGTATTTATAATAAATTTACCGCGTTATTTAGTCTGCCATGATTAATTAATGATACTTAAATTTCTAATACTCGTATCATAAGGAATCGTCCATAATTCACCGTCAATATTTAAGTTTTTGAGGAATGTATGCATTTGCTGTTGGATATCGCCAGCGTTCGCGTCGTCTTCTGCCAGGACTTCCAATTCAATAAACAGCCCAAGCTTAGTTACTTCATCAATGCAAATCGTGTAATCTTTGGTTTTTGATTCAAGGCGGATTTTATCAACCGTAACGATTTCTTGCCAGCCTAGTGCTGTGAGTATTTGGCGCGCTGCGTTACCGTCACCAACGGTAGACTCGTATTCATTAGATACTAACTTTGCTTTTCCTTCAACTTTTAGCGTCATCAAGCTTTGTTGCAGCTCACCAGTTTCCGGATTAAGAACATCGCGCACTCGCATAATTTTGGAGCCGGGAACAATAGGTGTGTCAACTTGCTCGGGAAGAAGGAATATAGTGTCGATTTGGTGTTTGCTTGAGATGGGTGTGATGAATTGGCTTTTTAGTATGGCGATGAGATTATCGCAAGTAATATCAGATGATAGTTTGAATTTGGATTCGATTTCAATCATAAGTTATTGTTATTTGAGAATTAATTATATTTTAGCAGATTTACATAATTAAGTAAGTCGCTAAATAGGTATTGATTCTGTAAATTAGCTTGATATAGAATTATACATGTTTTTCCCGAATCTATTGGGTTTGAAGCGTTTCATCTCAAAGACTGCAAATAACATATTAATAATGGTCGTGTCATAGGGTAACGGCATATGACGTCAATCTTCCAACTTGGAGAAGTCGATAAACTGTCCATATTCTCTTTGATAATATATAGATGACGATGCAACGAATCCTTATCTGTAAACAAGCTGCTTCGCCCATTGAGGCGCATATCTATGAGCATCTAGCGATGACCAAATTAAAGCAGATCATGCAGCAATCTGGATTATTACGACAAACGTCCTAAACCGTTTCTCTGATTATATCTCGTCGCTATCCTACACGAATAATCCATGCGCGGCGCCAGACAGTTGCCAGATTGCGCGAGAATTCGGAATAATCATCGGCGCGGCAGGTTGGGAAAAACTTGCTACCACAGAAAATATAGCAAAAGCTTTGAAGGCAACGCATATCACTCTCCTTTATAAAAACAATATAACTAATTCTATCAGTTGTCATATAAATTAGGTTTATAGGTTTAGTTATTTGTACTTCAAGCTGTCTA
>CAUOLH010000028.1:0-3423 GCA_963456375.1 uncultured Candidatus Saccharibacteria bacterium
TATACCGCACGCGCTTTGTGCTATACTAAATCATTATGAAACATCTCTGGCATTCGCACCACCCATTTAGGATTTTTTGGTTTTCGACGCTGTTGACGCTAGCGTTGGGTGGGTTGATTTTCGGACATTTCGGCGCGAGCGGCTTGTGGTTATTCGCGATTCTGGTGGTGCTCGAGGTGACGTTTAGTTTCGATAACGCAGTAATTAACAGCAAGGTGTTGGCCAGTATGAGTCAGGTTTGGCAGAAGATTTTCCTGACGGTTGGAATTTTCGTGGCGGTGTTCGTGGTGCGGTTCGTATTGCCGATTATCATTGTGATGGTGGCGAGCGGTCATGGCTTTATGGAAGTGGTTGATTTGGCGCTGAATAAGCCGGCGGAATACGGCCATATTTTGCACGAAGCCTCGCCGATGATTGATGCCTTTGGCGGCGCGTTTCTGATTATGATTGGCCTCAGTTATTTCATTGACTATAACAAGCGCGTGCACTGGATGCGGCATGTCGAGCCGTGGCTGGCTAAGGCTGGGCGGTTTGAGAATTTCAAGGTATGTCTGATGCTGAGCGTGGCGGCGGTGCTGTATTTCACGGTTGAGCCACCGCATCGGGCGCTGGTGCTGATATCGTCGGTGTTGGGGATTATACTGCACATCGGACTGGAACTGTTTGGCTCATTCTTTCATGAGGACGACGCTAAGTCGGTCAAGGTCAAGACCGGCTGGGCGGCGTTCGCTAGCCTGCTCTATTTGGAGGTGTTGGATGCTAGTTTCAGCTTCGACGGCGTCATCGGCGCGTTTGCTATCACCAGCAGTGTGCTACTGATCGTGGCGGGTCTGGGCGCCGGCGCGATTTGGGTGCGGTCGCTGACGGTGTATTTGCTGCGGACGGGCATGCTCAGCAAATATAAATATCTGGAAAATGGCGCGCACTGGGCGATCATGGCGCTGGGTATGATGATGATCGCCAAGCTGTTTCATCTGGAGCTGCCTGAATGGGCTACGGGTGGACTGGGGCTGCTGTTTGTGAGCTTGGCGGTTGGCAGCAGTATGCTAGAGGCGCGAGCGATTAATCTGCAAGAGGCAGCCGCGGCGAAATTACATAATGCTGAGCGGCGGCTGAAGCACGGCGCGGCGAAAATTGTGCCGCGGAAGCGGCATTAATTGATATTTGTGACTTTTTGTTTCGGGCGATACCGCTTGCTTATTGCGACATTGTTGCAATAAGCGTTTTTAATCTCGCAGGCGTAATGGTGTAGTGATATGCCGGGGATTAGAGTTTGACGCTTATGGCTGAAATGTGATCGGATAAAAAGTCATGAATCATTGTTTGCGCCGTTGGGATGGCCCAATTTTTCAAAATAGTTAATTCATCGCTATTAAAATTCATCATAACAAAACGGTCGGTTGAGACTTGCCGCCGCAGTAAGTTGTCGGTGCCGATACGAATATGCCAAAAGTCGGAGCCAATGTGAGCATGAAGCGATTTTAAGCCGTTGCTGCCAGCGTCGCGGCCGCCCTTGCGGACACGGATTTTACCAAAATCAAGGTCAGTGTCATCGTGAATAATCAGTAAGTCATCAAGCGTTAGCTTGTAAAAATCTAAAATCGCCCGCGCAGAGATACCGACCTCATTGTAATAGGTGGTCGGCTTGACGAGGAGAATTTTTTCTCCAGACATATTCAATTCGGCAATATCCGCAAAGAATTTCGGCTTATTGCTAAATTGTGCATTCTGCTCTGCCGCCAACTGGTCAATTACCAAAAAGCCAGTATTATGCCGCGTGTAAGCATACTTTTCGCCAGGATTGCCGAGGGCTAGAATGACTTTCATAGCCTTAGTATAGCACCTTGACACTCATGACGTATAATAGATGTATGGCGAAACGCGATGACGATTTGGAATTTAGTGTTAATGCGGCGTTTGACGAAGCGCGTGCGGTCGTTGACAAAGTACCGCTGTATTTGGTGAACGGCTCGCTGGGTTCCGGCAAGACCAGCGTGTTGGAATTCTTATTGCAACAAAGTGACTATAAGGGCGCGCGGGTGATTGAAAATGAGTATGCCAATGAAAATGTCGACGGCTATCGGCTGGAGGGATTGGCGGAGATGGTGACGACGTTGGCTGGCGATTGTGTCTGCTGCTCGTCGAAGCATGCGCTGACGCGGATGTTGCTGGACTTTTGCCGGAATTCACCGGCGCCAGTGTTTATCGAGGCGACGGGTGTGGCGCGAACGATGAATTTGGTCGAGAAATTGATTAATGCACAAATCTTCAATAAGTATGAGTTGATGCAGAGCTTTTATGTGATCGATGCGCACGAGATTTTGCGTGGGATTGAGCCGGCGCACGAAATTGAACTGCAAGCCGCAGACGTGATTTTGGTGACCAAGGAAGATTTATTGAACGATAGCGAGCGAGCTGAATACGAAATAAAACGGCGCGCCCTGCCCTATGCCAAGGTTTTAAGCGCGCCGCACGGTCGGTTTGACCTCAGTAAAGTAACTACGCCGTCGGGACTATTGGCGTTTTTTGATACGTATGATGGCGAGCTGGCGGTGCCGGACAATCCGACCTATGCGGTACTGGATGTGTCGGGCATGAAAATTACGGCGACGACGTTGGAGAAAATATGGCCGGAATTATTTGCGGCGTATGGCCTACGGCGGATGAAAGGCTGCTTTATTAGTGACAACGGCGTGCGCCAGCATGTGGAGGCGACCGAGCAGCAAATTCAGATAGCTCATGCCAGGCCTGAGGAGGCGGCAAAAATCGTGCTCATCGGCGAACGGGCGGATGAAATCACGCGCGAAGTTTTGGCGGCACAACTGGTGATGTTTGGATAAAAAGTTCGCTTTCGTCGTTTCCGACTCATCAGCATAGACACGCATCTATGGAGCGAACTGACAAGCAGGAGAATAATAGGCGGCGGAGAGGGCCGCCAAAATTCGGCGGCTTGCCAGTCCAGTGTGTGGCTACATGAACAGGTGGACGATCCACCCGAGTCCCAGCGCCACGAGAAGAGTCAAGTAATAGATAACTCTTCTTTCGAGCTTATCTCTACCGTCGTTTGATCTAGCAGTAAACAAGCTCACAAAGATGTTCAGTCCGATAGCCTGAGCAATACTCAGGGTGGTCAGACTGAACGTGGGGCTGATGAACCAGCCCCAGAGAACCATTGTGCAGAATCCTCCGAAGAGAATGTCTGCGATCAAGAAAAGAAAGTCGCTGGCGATGCTGCCAGCTCCTTCTCGGGCGCCGTACCTCACGATAGTCTCTCTCCTCACCCGGACGGAATGTCCATGTTCTGTAAAACACTGCTCAACGCCCGGATGGCGTGTGAGCAAGATGAGGTTTCACGACACTATTTTGCCTCCGCTAAAATAACGCCATAAAATCTCACCTTGCTCTATTCTCAACTGCTTGTCA